>CAIOKY010000001.1 GCA_903858965.1 uncultured Nitrosomonadales bacterium
CCTTGGGCCGCGAGGAATACGGCATCGACATCCTCAAGGTCCAGGAGATCCGCGGCTACGATGCCGTCACCAGCATCGCCAACGCTCCCGAGTTCATCAAGGGCGTAATCAACCTGCGCGGCATCATCGTCCCGATCGTGGACATGCGCATCAAATTCAAGCTGGGCAGCGTCACTTACGACGGCACCACTGTGGTCATCATCCTGAACGTCGCCAACCGCGTGGTGGGCGTGGTCGTGGATGGCGTCTCCGACGTGATCGCGCTGCAGGCCGACCAGATCAAGCCGCCCCCCGAGTTCGGTGCCACGCTGGACACCCGCTATCTGCAAGGGCTGGGTACGGTGGGCGAACGCATGCTGATCCTGGTGGACATCGAGAAATTGATCACCAGCCGCGAGATGGAATTGGTCGAAACTGCAGAAACTTCTGCCTGAAGCCGAAACAGATATCCAATCAGAATTGACCTTGAGTGATTTAATAAGCGTTTGCAAGTCAATGTACCCCAAAAAATAAAGCACTGCTGTTCCTGTTGATGCAACTAGGAGATGGATCGTGAAAATCTGGCATAAGATCATGGTGGCCCCGGGAGTGGCAATCCTTTTTCTGATGATGTTGGGAGCGATATCGTACAGCGTGCTGACCCATCAAAATTCCGTGCTGGCCGAGCTGTTCGAGAACCGGTTTGGCAATTACCAGCTTGCCGCCAATTCCGCACAGGAGATTGGCGATGTTCATTCGGATGTGTATCGCCTGTTTACTTGGTTCGGCAACCTCAAGGAAGACAAGATCAGGGAAATCACCGATGAGCAAAATGCCAGGATAGGAACCGTGATCCTGAACATGACCCGGTTTGCGGCGCGTGCGGATATCAATGCCGATGAACGCAAGGTTGCCGATGACATCATTGCAAAACTGGGCAAATACAAGAGCGACGTGGATGCGGCAATTGACATGAGTAAAACGGATGTCAATATGGGCATGAGCGCGATGCAGACTGCAGACAGTGACTTTCAGGTCATGATCAAGGAGTTCAGAAGCCTGGTCCAGATCGACCAGCACTTGGCGCAGGAGAGCTATGAGAGCGCCAGTGCGGCTTTCGGCAAGGCAGTGATGGCAATGATCGTCATCCTGCTGTTTGCGCTGGGGGCCTCGGCGGGCATATCACTTTTCATGAGCCGGAAGATCGTCCGGCAGATAGGCGGCGAACTTGATTATGCCGCCGAAGTTGCGCACAAGATTGCGGCAAGCGACTTGTCCGCGGATGTCGCTATCAAACCGGGCGATACGCGCAGCATGTTGTTCGCCATGAAGAACATGCAAGACAGTTTGCGCGAGATCGTCAGCGAAATCCAGGCAATTGTCCAGGCCGCGGTGCAAGGCGATTTCAGCAAGAAGATGGATCTGGGCGGGAAGCAGGGTTTCGGCAAGGAAATCGCCACCGGGCTTAACCAGTTGTCCGCCACTACTGAAGCGGGATTGAACGACGTCATGCGCGTGACCAGCGCGTTGGCTGCAGGTGACCTTACCCAGAAAATTACCAAAGATTATCCGGGCGTGTTCGGCCAAACCAAAAATGGCGTGAACAATACCGTGGACTCACTCACCCGGATCGTCGGCGAAATCCGCAACATGGTGGATGCCGCCGGCAACCATGGCGACTTCACCACCAGGATGGACCTTACCGGCAAGGCGGGTTATGCCAGGGAGTTGTCCGAATTGCTCAATCAACTTTCCGCCGTTACCGTCAACGGTCTTAACGAACTGGCTCGCATGCTGCGCGCCTTGTCGCAGGGCAATCTGGACGAGAAGATCACAGGCCAATACTACGGGACATTCGGACAGCTCAAGGATGATGCCAATCGCACCGCCGATCACCTGAAAGAAATCATCGTCAGTGAAGTGGGGCGGGTAGCTTCATGTTATCTCCGGTTGAACGCTGCGGCACTCATGATGCCCCCGTCGTTCAAAAAAAGCAACAA
>CAIOKY010000002.1 GCA_903858965.1 uncultured Nitrosomonadales bacterium
CCTGCCAATCGGCAAAATCTTTCATGCGCTCCTCGTTTTCCGCTTCGAAGCCCATGCTGGTCCACACGTCGGTCGTCACCAGATTGGCGCCCCGCGCCGCTTCCATAGGGTCGGTGAATTCCTCGTAGTGATCCTCGCCGAACAGTCCGGCGCGCTCCGGCTCGACTTCATAACCGGGCGGGGTCGAGACATGCACGTTGAAATCCAGTATTTCCGCGGCTTGCAGCCAGGTATTGCACACGTTGTTCGAATCGCCGATCCACGCCACGGTCTTGCCCTGTATCGATCCGCGCTGCTCGATGTAGGTGTAGATGTCAGCAAGTATCTGGCACGGGTGGTATTCGTTGGTCAGGCCGTTGATCACCGGCACGCGCGAGTTTGCGGCGAAGCGCTCGATGATGGATTGTTCGAAAGTGCGGATCATCACGATGTCGCTCATGCGTGAGATGACTTGTCCCGCATCTTCCACCGGCTCGCCGCGTCCCAATTGCGAGTCGCGCGTGTTCAGGTAGATCGCCGAGCCGCCCAATTGCTGCATGCCGGCCTCGAATGACAGGCGCGTGCGCGTGCTGGCTTTCTCGAAGATCATCACCAGCGTACGGTCGGTCAGCGGCCAATACTGCTGATAGGATTTGAATTTCTGCTTGATGATACGGGTGCGTTCGAACAGATATTCAAACTCCGCGCGTGTGAAGTCCCTGAATTGCAGAAAATGCCTTACTGTCATCGGTTGTTTTGCTGCCATGGTTCGATTCCGATCAGGTTTGCAAGAATTCTTTGATCAACGGGCACAGGATATCCAGCAATTGTTGCGCTTCCTGTTGCGACATGATCAGCGGCGGCAATAGTCGTATCACGCTGTCGGCGGTGACATTGATCAGCAATCCCTGGGCAAGGGCCAGTTTGACCAGGTCACCACAAGGCCGGTCGAGCTCGATACCTATCATCAATCCCTGGCCGCGAATTTCCCTGACGCCATTCACACCTTGCAAAGCCGCGGCAAAGCCTTGCCGGATAAATTTGCCCAGACTATCGGCATGCGCCAGTAATTTGTCCTGTTCCAGAATATTCAGCGTGGTCAATCCAGCCGTGCAGGCTAACGGATTGCCGCCAAACGTCGAGCCGTGATTGCCCGGCTGGAAAGTGCCGGCAGCCTTGCCTGCGGCGAGACATGCGCCGATAGGCACGCCCGAGCCCAACCCCTTGGCGAGTGTCATCACGTCCGGCAGGATGCCGGTGTGCTGATAGGCAAACCACTTGCCGGTGCGCCCGATGCCGCACTGCACTTCATCCAGCATCAGCAACCAGTTTTGTTCGTCGCAGATTTGCCGCAGTTGTTGCAGGTAGTTGATATCCAGTGTGCGTATACCGCCTTCGCCCTGTATCGGTTCGACGAATACCGCAACCACGCTGCTGTTGTGCTGGGCGACCTGTCGGATCGCATCAAGATCGTTGTATGGCACGCGCACGAAGCCGCTGACCAGCGGCTCGAAACCGGCCTGAACCTTGCGGTTACCGGTGGCGGAAAGGGTGGCCAGCGTGCGCCCGTGAAAGGCTTTTTCCATCACGATGATGGCCGGGGCCTCGATGCCCTGCTTATGGCCATACATGCGCGCCAGCTTGATTGCCGCTTCGTTCGCTTCGCAACCGGAATTGCAGAAGAACACCTCCTGCATGCCAGCCAGACCGCAAAGTTTGTCGGCGAGCAACTCCTGTCCGTTCACCTGATAGACGTTGGAGCAGTGGATCAGCCTGGAGATTTGTTCGCTCAGTGCTGCAGTGAAACGCGGATGCGCGTGCCCCAGCGTATTCACGGCAATGCCCGCCAGTCCATCCAGATAGCGTTTGCCCCCGGTATCCCACAGCCACGCGCCTTCGCCGCGCACGAAAGCGACGGGAAGCCGGGCATAAGTATTCATTACATGTGACATAAAATAATGACGGCGGACCAGCCGCCGTTCAGTAAAAACCTTGGTTCATTAAAAACCAGATTGCGTATATTGAGCCAAAGAGCACCCACCACGCAAGAAAAATCCGTCCTGCAAAGCAAACAAGCCGACATTGCTGTCGGCTTGTCGCGGTGAATCAAAGCGGTCCGGCGCTTACGCCATTGCCTTGATGGCCGCAGACAGGCGGCTCTTGTGTCGGGCCGCCTTGTTCTTGTGGATGATCTTCTTGTCAGCGATGCGGTCCACGGCACTCACGGAATCCTTGTATACAGCCTGGGCGGAAGCCTTGTCACCGGCTTCGATCGCCTTGATGACTTTCTTGACTGCAGTGCGCAATTCAGAGCGCAGACTGCTGTTATGGGCATTCTGTTTTACTGCCTGACGTGCACGCTTGCGGGCTTGTGCGCTATTTGCCATGACTACTCCTAATAAATTCGGTACGACGAAAGGCGCGCATTCTAGTGACTCACGCCAATTTTTGCAAATCTTTTTACTGCCATCCCGGACAGGCGGGATGAACCGTTGCCAGTGTTATGATACTGCACGTTTTAAATCCCATGCTTTGATGCCGTATGAATCTACTTAAATCACTGGCCACGATCAGCAGCCTGACCCTAGCTTCGCGCATTCTCGCTTTTGTACGCGATGTGCTGATCGCCAGGATATTCGGGGCGGGCATGGCAACCGATGCGTTTTTCGTCGCGTTCAAGTTGCCCAACCTGCTGCGCCGCCTGTTCGCCGAAGGGGCGTTTTCGCAGGCCTTTGTGCCTATCTTTGGCGAATATAAACACAGGCGCGGACATGAAGAAACCCAATTGCTGGTCGACCACGTCACGACCATGCTGGCGATCATCCTGTTCGTGGTCACGTTGATCGGCATCATCGCTGCGCCCATCCTGGTATATATCAGCGCTCCAGGCTTCCTCAAGGATACTGTGAAATTCGACCTTACTGTGCAATTGTTGCGCATCACCTCGCCATATATTTTCTTTATCTCGCTGGTCGCGGTTGCGGCGGGCATACTCAACACCTACAACAAATTCTGGGTGCCGGCATTTGCTCCCGTTTTGCTCAACCTCTGCTTCATATCCGCTGCGCTATGGCTGGCACCGTATTTCGATCCGCCTATCCTGGCACTGGCCTGGGCGGTGTTTGTCGCCGGTATTGTGCAACTGGCATTCCAGCTCCCGTTTCTGAAAAAAATCGGCATGCTGCCCACAATCCGTTTCAGCCTCAAGGACGAGGGCATGTGGCGCGTCATCAGGCAGATGGGGCCGGCGGTGTTCGGCGTGTCCATTGCGCAGATCAGCCTGATCATCAACACTATCTTCGCTTCGTTCCTGGTGGCGGGCAGCGTGTCGTGGTTGTATTACGCGGATCGGCTGATGGAATTTCCTTCCGGCATATTGGGCGTTGCGCTGGATACGATATTGCTGCCTTCGCTATCCAAATGCCATGCCAGCAATAACACGGCAGAATATTCCAGGTTGCTGGACTGGGGTTTGCGTCTGACCATCATGCTGACGCTGCCCGCCGCGCTGGCGCTGGGGATGATTGCCGTGCCGCTGCTGGCGACCTTTTTTCAGCGCGGTGCGTTCGTCGCGCACGATGTGCTGATGACCAGCTACGCGCTGATCGGTTACAGCGTAGGCTTGATCGGCATGATCCTGGTGAAAATACTCGCGCCGGGATTTTATGCAAAACAGGACATCAGGACCCCGGTGAAGATCGGCATCGTGACTTTGCTGGCGACCCAGGCGATGAATGCGCTGTTCATCGGCTGGATACAACATGCAGGCTTGGCCTTGTCGATCGGCCTGGGTGCATGCCTGAATTCCGCAATCCTGTTTTATTACCTGCGCAAGCACGGCATCTACCAACCGGAACCGGGCTGGGCGATGTTCTTCATCAAGGTCGGTGTCGCGGTAGCGGCGTTGGCGCTTACACTGTGGTTTGGCATGGGCAGTGAACAAAGCTGGCTGACAGGCTCAGGCTGGTCGCGCATTCTGCGCTTGTCCATGCTGGTTGCAGGAGGCGTTGCTGTTTATTTTGCGGTGCTGGCTGCGCTGGGTTTTCGTCCGCAAGATTTCTCCAGGCGGGCGGTGAATTAAAGATTTTTCACTCAATATCCATTTGAGTGCTGGACAATGACCATCTGCTCGAATTATGCTTTGGCCATGCCGCCCGCATCCCGTCAAAACAAAACCTCGCAGGCTTCTGCGATTGATCCAACCACTGGATTTGTTGATCGCAGTGGGGGTTTTGTCCTGATAGCACAGCTGGCATCCCAGGCCACCCGTGAACACCCGCTGGCTTTGCTCTGGATCGATCTTGACCGCTTCAAGCAGGTCAACGAGTCCTTTGGCCACCACGGTGGCGACGCGGTGATAGCTCAAATCGCATTGCGTCTGCGCAACAAAACCGGCGGGCGTGCCGAGTGGTGCCGTATGGCAGGCGATGAATTCGTCTGTATCATTCCGAACGGCGATCTGGACCAGGCCCATCAATTGGCCTTCGAGTTGTTGCGGGCAATTGAAGCCCCTTTGCCGTTCGGCGATATGTTGCTTCGTCCGTCGGCCAGCATCGGCATCGCCATTCTCGAAATCAACGAAGACCCGTTTTCCTGTCTTGAACGTGCCGACCGGGCCATGAGTACGGCCAAGCGCGCAGGCGGAGGGCGCGTCGTCATTTCGGGCGATGAGCCTGTGCCGGGACGATTGGGGATTCTCCTCGCACGCGAGGAACTGGAGCTTGAAAACAAGCTGCATATCGCACTTGAAAGCGGCGGTTTGAATCTGCACTACCAGCCCATTGTCGGTTTCGATGGCCGCATCGAGACCGTTGAAGCGTTGATGCGTTGCGAAACTGACGGATGCAATATCTCGCCGGCCAAGTTCATCCCCATTGCCGAAAAAACCGGCTTGATCTCCCGGCTAGGTGACTGGAGTCTGCTCACGGGAGCGCGCTTTGCTCATCGTCTGGACACTATGGGACTGCGAACCAAGGTGGCCATCAATGTTTCCCGTGCACAACTTGTCTCGCCGAATTTTGCGAAGGCACTCCATGCCGCACTGCTGTGTGCCAACGTTCAGCCTGAACTGATCGAGCTGGAGTTGACCGAATCACTGTTCATGGATATTTCAGAGACCGTTCAGGCGAATCTGCGTGCCGCACGCGATGCTGGCCTCGGGCTTGCCATTGACGATTTCGGCACCGGCTATTCGTGCCTGGCGAATCTGAAGGACATTCCTGCCACCAAGATCAAACTCGACCGGGCCTTTGTCGTTGTGTTGCCGCACGACCGCCGTGCGTTCGCCGTGGTCAAGGCGCTGACCCAGCTGGGCAGTGAACTGGGCATGTCGGTTGTTGCTGAGGGCGTGGAAGAGCAGTCGCAGCTCGATTCGCTGCGCGAGGCTGGCGTTCACGCAATTCAGGGTTATATTCATGCCCGTCCCATGCCTGAAGGGGCGCTGCTTCAGTGGTTACAACTCAGAGGATCAACATGACACCTGCCGACAATCTTTCTTTTGAGGCTAAACTCGAGAGTACCTTGCGTGATATTGGCATTCCGCCCCGGCCCATCATCCTTGATCATGTCGGCACCGAGATGCATAAAGATGAACCGAACTTCAATTACCTCTCGCGCATCATCACAGCCGATGTGGGTCTGTCGGCAAGCCTGATCAAAATCACCAACTCGCCGTTCTTCGGTTTCCGCAGCCGGGTACGATCGGTCAAAGAAGCCTTGATGGTGCTAGGCCTCGATGTTGCCAGCCGGGCGATTGCAGGCATTATCCTGCGCAGGGCGTTTCCCGATTCGCCGCAGATTGAGCGCTTTTGGGATTCGGCGGCGCAGATCGCCAGATTGTCCGGCTGGCTCGCACAGCGGGTTACCAAAAATAATCTGCAGCCTGATGAAGCCTACACATATGGGCTCTTCCGGGACTGCGGCATCCCTATTTTGATTGCCCGCTTCCCCGGCTATTATGCGGTCTTGGCCGAGGCCAATCATGAGGCCATTGCCAGTTTCACTGCGATAGAAGACAAGCACCTGCCCACCAATCACGCCGTCGTCGGCTGCCTTCTGGCGCAAAGCTGGTGGTTGCCCGAGGAAACCAGCCTTTCCATCCGCTACCATCATGATGCCAATGTCCTCGCGACCCCTACCATTCCCCCTCGCTGAACAGCCGTTATCAGATCGCAGTCGCCCAGCTTGCCGAGTACTTGTTGCAGCAAAAGACCGGACTCTGTTTTACGCAAGAGTGGCTCAAACTCGGCCCGGCTTGCCTGCGCCTGCTGAATCTCACCGAATCAGATGTGAAAACCCTGCTTGCTGATGCGACACCGATCATCGAGGCGGAAGATGGGACTGCCAATGGCATTGAACTATTGACCCAGCCACGCCCTGATGATGCGCCGGACTGATTATTCAATAACAGGCTACCTGTAATCATGAACTTGGTGCCCAGTCTTCCGCCTGTTATCGTACCTGCGACAGACCAGCTGGATGTAGAAGCGTTGGCGGCTGTCACAGCAGCGAAGCCTGTGACGCCGCGTGTTCAGCCACCAATAATGGTGCAACACCATATGCGACATCACGCAACTCGTGATTTCGCGGGGCAGCAGCAGAGGCATGACGAAGTGCGAGTTCAAGGTGAACGGCGTATATACAGTCGCCGCATCGAACATCTACCTGAGCTGGTCGAGTTGCGCGCGGGACTTGATCGGCGTCGGCACAATCAGAGAGGCGGGGATATTACGGAACATGTTGATGAGAAAATTTGAATGATTTTTGAGTTTAAAGGGGGGCGTTCACACGCTCCCCTTTAATTTTTCAACCGGCAATAGTGCAATGAACTACCGGATAATATTCACCCCTGTTGGCGTGCTGGAAATGTAACCGATCGCACCGGGTGTTCGTCTGACGAATTCGATGACTTCGACATCGCTGGACTTCACCTCGGGTACGGTCAAACCGTCGCGGAAAGATTTCTTGGTCCATATGTTGTTGTATTTTGCGGCATCCATTTGCATGAACTTGGACAGAAAGCCAGCTTGCGCCGATGCGTTGTCAATCACGACCAGTTTGGTGCTTCCGGCGAATTGTTTCTCCCCGAGAAAAATATCCTTGATCTCCTCGGCGGGAATCGTGATTCCTGAATTCGAAATGACGATAACTTCACCGGCGTTCGCGTTTATGGATAGCAGAAACGGTAGTATTGCTGCAGAGCAGAATTTGAAAATTATTGATCTCATGATGTGCAATTTTCCTTGCTTAGAAACGGATTGCGTATTGTGCAAGCACGCTGGTGAAGCTGCCAGTTCCCCTTGTCGGGTCTGCTTCGAACTTTGAGCTGAGCAGTTCGAACTTCAGGGATGCCTTCTGGTTCAGGTTGTAATTCAATCCTGCCGATTCCCTGGAGTAAGCGCGGCCAGTTTCCTGGTCCCTGAAATAATTGTCCTGCTGGTTCAAAAGTGCCCTTTCCAGACGAACAAACGGAGTCATGCTTTTAAATGCCTTGCCCACCTGTAAATACCCCGCCTGGCTTTTATGTGACCCGGTATTGCCGCTCCGGTCTTGGTTGTTGAAGTGATAATATTCACTCATCACTTCCCAGTCGTTCGCCAGATAAACTGCGGAACCGCCCAGCATGTCAAACCCGGTGCTGTTTGCCAGCACGTCATTGGTGTCATAGGCGTCCACGATGCCCTGAACCGCATGTGCGGCCAGCCTCAAGCCATCCAGCTCGCCGGGAAATTCGTAGCCGACATTAAGTCCAACCATGGGGCTGTGGTTGTTGTCCCCGGCCATATTCGCGTCCATGGAAGTTGTGCCGGTACCGGCAAAGTTGACAAGTTTCGGGCCGTTGCCCGCGAAGGCGTCGTAGGTGATTTTCCTTCGCCTGCCCCGGTCTTGCCGGCAGCCCAGAGACCCACCATGTGTGCGGGCAACACCCCGCCCTTATCACCGAAAGCAAGGAAGCGAGGCCGTAATATGGAAGTCTGGATCTGCGCACCATTATGAAAAGCGGTGTTCCAATAACCGTAAGGCGTGTGGAATCGTCCGCCCCACAAGGTCATTTTGTCGTTAAGGATGTAGCCGACTTGTGCCCGTTCAAAATCGGCTGATACCGCGCCTTGGGCATCGACTTCAAAGACCAGCTCGACCAGGCTTTTGACGTTGTCGCTGAATTGCGGGGTCAAATAAAAGTCCAACGAACCTACGTTGAATCCGTGCAATTTGGCGGCTACATCTTCATAGTTGTTCGAGGCGTAGCCGATATCAAGAAAGCCATGCAACGGTAGGCCGTCACCGCTGTTAGAGCGGGTCGCCATTCCGGTGGTTAACTGCGAAACCTGCTTTTCAAGTTCACTGATGCGTTCGCTATCTGTTTGCGCAAAGGCGGGAGTGGAGAGCAATACTCCCATGATCGATGTACTCACCCAATTCGATATTTTCATTTGCCAACCGTGTCTCATGTGCACAACTTTTGATTTCGCCAATACCATTGCAAGTTCTCCAAGGTTTAATTAAATGAACGCAGTTGTGCGCCACCACATACTTACTACTCAATATATTGCATTGATACTTTATGAACGACCTCACTTCATATAGGGATACCGAATGGTTACCTGATAGCCCACAATGCAATGACCGGGGTTTTATATTTATATGCATAGTTTTGTCAACGAATTGACAAAAATAAATGCAAACTCAGGAGTGCGGGAAGAGGATTTGTTGCACCGGACTTGGGGCGGTTTTTTACTCTGGCAATGATGGAACATGCATCGCTTGGGCAACCACCGCTCGGGTAAGGTGTGGGGCGAACAGCTCGATGAAGTCGTAAGTGTAGCCACGCAGGTATTCATTCTTGCGGATCGCGAGATAGGTGGTTGTAGGCTTGAACAGGTGTGTTGTCTCGATCTTGCGCAAATGCCGGTCACGCTCAGGGATGAAAGCGAGCTCGGCGAGGATGCCGATACCCAGACCCAGTTCGACATAGGTTTTGATCACATCGGCATCAATCGCAGTGAGTGCGATGTTAGGCTCGATCTTCGCCTCCTCGAACGCTTCGTCTATCTTGCTGCGGCCGCTGAAGGCGAAGTCATAGGTGATGATGGGATATTCAGCGATCTTCGCCAGCGTGATCCGTTTGACTTCCAGCAACGGATGCCTGGGCGGGACGACCACGCAGTGATGCCAATCGAAGCAGGGCAGGGAGACGAGCCCATCAAAGCGCATGATGCTTTCCGATGCGATGGCGACATCCGCTTCGCGGTTGAGAACTTGTTCGGCGATCTGGGTTGGATTGCCCTGATGCAGGCCGAGCTTGACTTTGGGATAGCGCTTGATGAATTGTTTGACGATAGGCGGCAGGACATAACGTGCCTGCGTATGGGTGGTGGCCAGGATGAGATGCCCGCTGTCCTGTTCCTGAAATTCCTGTCCGACCTGTTTCATGTTGTCCGCTTCGTGCAGGATACGCTGGGCGATGTCGAGGATGGTCTTGCCTGCCTCGGTAAGCGAGACGATGCGCTTGCCGTTGCGTACAAAGATCTCGATACCCAATTCTTCTTCCAGCAGCTTGACCTGTTTGCTGATGCCTGGTTGCGAGGTGTAAAGCGCCGCGGCAGCCTCGGACATGTTCAGGTCACGACGCACAATTTCATTCAGATAGCGCAGCTGCTGGAGGTTCATCGCATTATTCAATATAGTAATTGGTTATAAGATACTAGCATAAAAGTATTTAGAGATATAAGGTGTCCGGCTTAGAATGCGTCCCGTGAAATCTAACTGGTGATTGTCCATGGACGGCATATACATATTATCCGGCTTTCTGGTCGGGTTGACCGTCGGCGTTACCGGCGTGGGCGGCGGGTCGTTGATGACGCCGTTGCTGGTGTTGGCCTTCGGGATTGCGCCGGCGACTGCGGTCGGTACCGATTTGCTCTATGCCTCGCTGACCAAGACACTGGGCGGTTGGGTGCACGGGCGGCGCGGTACGGTGGACTGGAAGATAGTGGGGCTGCTCAGCATGGGCAGTTTGCCCGCAGCAGTCTTGACCGTTGCCCTGCTCAAATTTTTGGCCCTGGACGAGAAGACTCTGCGCGGCTTGGTTACCGGTGTGTTGAGTGTGGCCTTGTTGCTGACTGCCGCAGCGTTGTTGTTGAAGGACAAGGTACGGAACTTCGGGCGCCGCAAGGACGGCATGGTGTTCGAGCTGCATCATGGTCATCTGCCGGCTGCGACAATTTTCACTGGTGTACTGCTGGGAATCATGGTGACGATTTCCTCGGTCGGTGCCGGGGCGCTGGGGATGGTGGTCTTGCTGTTTTTATATCCACGCCACGCCCCGGTCAAATTGGTAGGCACGGACATCGTTCATGCCGTTCCGCTTACGGCGATTGCCGGGATGGGACATCTGGCCTTGGGCACGGTGGACTTGGTATTGCTGGGCAGTTTGCTGTTGGGCTCGTTGCCCGGTATTTATATCGGCAGCCATCTGAGTTCGAAAGTGCCGGAAAAAACCTTGCGTCTGATACTGGCAACCATGCTGCTGATCATCGGTCTTAAGTTGGTGTTTTATAGGTAAGGAATTGAGGATGAGTACGAATAAACCAAACAAACCCAAACAAGTCAGCTGGTTCAACGGCCCCGGCGGACGCATCGGTATAGTGGTCGGCCAGAGCGGAGAACATGCCTATATCGGTATGGCATTGCGCCATGACGAAGATGCAGATGTTGAGCACATCCTGCTGTATGGCGCGAAATTTCCGCTGGCCGCCGCGCTGTTGTTGCCGGTGTCCAAGAGTTATCCAGCACCTGAAAAATGAACGGGAAAGATAAGGAGCGAAGCCATGTATCGCTACGATAAATTCGATCACCAGATCACCGCCGAACGCGTCGCGCAGTTTCGCGACCAAGTACGCCGCCGTCTGTCGGGGGAACTGATGGAAGACGAGTTCCGTATATTGCGCCTGCAAAACGGGTTGTACATGCAGATCCATGCTTACATGCTGCGTATCGCCGTGCCTTACGGTTTGTTGAGTGCCGCGCAGGTGCGCATGTTTGCGCACATCGCGCGCAAGTATGATCGCGGCTACGGACATTTCACCACGCGCCAGAACATCCAGTTCAACTGGCTCAAGTTGCAGGATGCGCCGGATATCCTGGCAGATCTGGCCAGCGTCGAAATGCATGCCAACCAGACCTCGGGCAATTGCATACGCAATATCACCAGCGACGAGTTCGCCGGTGTGGCACGCGACGAGATCGTCGATCCGCGTCCCTATGCCGAGATACTGCGCCAGTGGAGCACCTTCCATCCCGAGTTCGCTTATCTGCCGCGCAAATTCAAGATCGCGATCACCGGCGCAACGGAAGATCGCGCTGCGATCGCCGTGCACGACATAGGCATGGCTGTGGTAAAGAATGCGCAGGGCGAAATCGGTTTCCGCGTGCTGGTCGGCGGAGGCTTGGGGCGCACGCCCATCATAGGCTCCGAAATATGCGAGTTCGTGCCCTGGCAACACGCCATCACCTATCTGGAATCCATCGTGCGCATATATAACGAATACGGCCGCCGCGACAACATGTTCAAGGCGCGCATCAAGATACTGGTCAAAGCACTCGGCATCGAGGAATTCAAGCGCCAGGTGGAAGCCGACTGGCAATTCACCAAGGACGGCCCATGCACGATAACGGTCGAGGAATTGAACCGTGTCGCGGCTTGTTTTACCGCGCCCGCGTATGAACAGTTGCCGGAAAACGATGCGGCAGTGACCGCGTTTAAACTCGATAACCGGCCTTTTGCCAACTGGGTGCAGCGCAACGTCAAGCCGCACAAAGTGCCGGGCTATGCGGCGGTGGTGCTGTCGCTGAAGAAGACCGGTATCGCACCCGGCGACGCGACAGCGGAGCAGATGGATGCGGCGGCGGAACTGGCCGAGCGTTTCAGCTTCGGCGAATTGCGCGTCACGCACATGCAGAATCTGGTGCTGGCGGATGTCAGACAATCCGACCTGATCGAACTGTGGCAGGCCGCAAAAATATTGGGCATGGCAACACCGAATATCGGGCTGTTGACCGACATCATTTGTTGCCCGGGCGGTGATTTCTGCTCTCTGGCGAATGCGCGTTCCATTCCGTTGGCCAAGGCGATTGCCGAGCGTTTCGATAATATCGATTTTCAGCACGACATCGGCGAGATCGAGCTGAATATGTCGGGTTGCATGAATGCCTGCGGCCATCACCACGTCGGCCACATCGGCATCCTTGGCGTGGACAAGGATGGCGAGGAATGGAACCAGGTGTCGATAGGCGGTGCACAAGGCAACACCAGCTCGATCGGTAAAGTGATTGGGCGCGCCTTCACCTTTGCGCAAATTCCCGAGGTGGTCGCGCGTCTGTTACAGGTGTATGTACGCGAGCGATTTGAGGGCGAGCGTTTCATCGACACGGTGCGCAGGATAGGTCACGAACCTTTCAAGGAATATGTTTACGCGACACCGGTCAAGGAAGACGAGAAACTGGCTGGTGCCGAATATGCCTTGCTGGAAGCAGGTACGCCTTACGACACTCCTTACTATTCGCCGAGGTTTTGAAGGCATGGCTACCCATATGATCATCAAAAATAAAGCCATAGTGGAAGACGACTGGGTCGTGCTGCGCATGGATGAAAACGATACGCCGCAAAGTGTCGTTGTTCCATCAGGCAAGGTCATCGTGCCGCTGAAGGTCTGGCAAGCACAACGTGATGCGCTGCAACATCGTTCGGATCTGGGCGTGTGGTTTGCCAGCGATGAACGCGCGGAAGATATGCAAAATGATGTAACAAAGTTTTCCGTGATTGCCGTGGATTTTCCGAAGTTCGCGGATGGTCGCGGATATTCCATCGCCTACCATTTGCGCGCCAGATTGGGCTATCGCGGGCAATTGCGCGCCATCGGCGATGTGCTGCGCGACCAGATGTTTTATATGCAGCGCATCGGCTTCGACGCGTTCGCGACCAGACCCGATAAAAACATACACGAGGCAATAAAGGGCTTAAGCGATTTCTCGCTGAGCTACCAGGCTTCGGTCGATCAGCCATTGCCACTGTTCCGTCGTGCGCACCGCGGAGATCGGTCATGAGCGCATTGCAACAAAAAATCCAGCAAGCGCAGGCTGTGCTGGCGCAGGCTGGCAGTGATTATTCGCCCGTCACCTTTGCCAACAGTCTTGGCGCGGAAGACATGGTGCTGACTGATCTCATCGCAAAACACCAACCGGAAATTGCGATGTTCAGCCTGGATACCGGGCGCTTGCCGCAGGAGACCTACGACCTGATGCAGGAAGTGCGTGCGCGTTACAGCGTGCCGCTGAAGATATATTTTCCTGACGCCAGGCAGGTCGAAGACTATGTGTCGAAAAATGGCGTGAACGGTTTTTATGACAGCGTGGAGAATCGCAAAGCATGCTGCCATATCCGCAAGGTCGAGCCGCTGAAACGCGCACTGGCCGGCAAGAAGGCATGGATCACCGGCATGCGCCGCGATCAGGCGGTGACTCGCGGAAGCCTGGAAATATCTTCCTTCGATGCCGATCACGGTTTGCAGAAATTCAACCCATTGCTGGATTGGACTAACGCCGAGGTGTGGGAATACATCAAGCAAAATGATGTGCCCTACAACAAGCTGCATGACCGTTTTTATCCCAGCATCGGCTGTGCACCTTGCACACGGGCGATCACACCGGGCGAAGACATACGCTCGGGACGCTGGTGGTGGGAAAACCCCGAAAACAAGGAGTGCGGTTTACATGTCGGCAAGATCACCCCGATCAAGCAGGTGTAACCAGAGTTCATCCGCAACCAGAAAATTCGATTTGCACAGGAATAAAACAGGCAATTATGAGCACACATATCTTTACCCATCTGGACGCGCTGGAAAGCGAATCCATCCATATCATGCGCGAGGTCGCTGCGGAGTGCAAAAATCCCGCACTGCTGTTTTCCGGCGGCAAGGATTCCATCGTGATGTTGCGCCTTGCCGAGAAGGCGTTTCGTCCGGCGAAGTTCCCGTTTCCTTTGGTGCACATCGACACAGAGCATAACTTTCCGGAAGTGATCGCGTGCCGCGACAAGCTGGCGAAAGACCTGGGCGAGCGGCTCATCGTGCGTTCGCTGGAAGATTCCATCAAGCGCGGCAGCATCGTCATCAAAGACCCGGACAAGCCGCGCAATCCTTACCAGTCGGTGACGTTGCTGGAAACCATCGCCGAATTCGGTTTCGATGCCTGCATGGGCGGCGCACGTCGTGACGAAGAGAAGGCGCGTGCCAAGGAACGTATCTTTTCGTTCCGTGACGAGTTCGGCCAGTGGGACCCGAAGAACCAGCGCCCCGAACTGTGGGACCTCTATAACACCCGTGTTCATAACGGCGAGAACATCCGCGTGTTCCCGATCAGCAACTGGACCGAGATGGACATCTGGCAATACATAGGCCGCGAGCAGTTGTATATTCCCGACATCTACTATGCGCACGAACGCGAAGTGATACGCCGCGGTAACTCGGTCATCCCGGTATCCCATCTGGTACAACCCAAGGCGGGAGAGAGAGTGGAAGTTCTCTCGGTGCGTTTCCGCACCGTGGGCGATATGACCTGTACTGCACCGGTGGAATCCACGGCACACACGGTGGACGAGATCATCGAGGAAACCTCTACCACGCGCATCACCGAGCGCGGCGCGACGCGCATGGACGACCAGACGTCGGATGCGTCGATGGAGTTGCGCAAGAAAGAAGGGTACTTTTAATCATGGGCAACACAATGCAATTACTGAGATTCATCACCGCCGGCAGCGTGGACGACGGCAAGAGCACGCTGATCGGCCGCCTGCTGCATGATTCAAAATCCATCTTTGAGGATCAGTTTTCGGCAATCTCGAAAACCAGCGAGAAGCGTGGCATGGCTGCTGTTGATCTGTCTTTACTCACCGACGGCTTGCAGGCCGAGCGCGAGCAAGGCATCACCATCGACGTGGCATACCGCTACTTTGCCACGCCCAAGCGCAAGTTCATCATTGGCGATACACCGGGACACGAGCAGTACACGCGCAACATGGTCACGGCTGCCAGTACTGCCAACCTGGTGGTCATCCTCGTCGATGCGCGCAAGGGCGTGCTGGTGCAGACGCGCCGCCACACTTATCTGGCCAGCCTGGTGGGCATTCCGCACATCGTGCTGGCGGTCAACAAGATGGATATGGTCGATTACTCCGAGGCGCGCTTCAACGAGATATGCACCGAGTACCTGGCCTTCGCCGCACAACTCGGTTTGCACAACATTACCTGCGTGCCTTTATCCGCACTACTGGGCGATATGCTGGTGGATCGCGGCGATAATCTGGATTGGTATCAGGGAGCAACGCTGATGAATTTGCTGGAAGACGTCGTGATCGATTACGACGTGAACACTGCGGATTTCCGTTATCCGGTGCAATGGGTATGCCGTCCGCAAACCGAGGAATACCATGACTTCCGCGGTTTCATGGGGCGCATCGAAGCGGGTGAGATTGCGGTCGGCGATGAGATCACGGTGCTGCCCTCGGGCCGCACCAGCAAGGTGAAAGAGATCGTCACCTATGATGGCAAATTGCAACGTGCCTACGCGCCGCAGTCCGTCACGCTGACGCTGGAAGACGAGATCGACATTTCGCGCGGCGACATGTTTGTAAGCGGCGGCGCGAAACCAAAGGTCGCGAAAGAATTCGAGGCGATGCTGTGCTGGCTATCCGAAACGCCGCTCGACAAGAACCGCAAGTACCTCGTCAAACACACCACGCGCACCGCCAAGTGTTTATTCTCCAGCATCGAATACCGCGTGGATGTGAACACACTGGAGCAGCACAGCACGGCCACGCTCAATATGAACGACATTGCGCGCGTGGCGATGAAAGTGCAACAGCCGCTGGTATTCGACAGTTATGTCACCGACCGCGCCACCGGCAGTTTCATCGTGATCGACGAAGCCAGCAACAACACCGTTGCGGCGGGAATGATAGCCTGATTTTTAGTGGTAATTGGCCAATGCAAGATACTCAGTCACTGTTTAATGGCAATCTGGTAGCCGGTTACTGGCGATTTTAAATCGACACCAAGCCAATGGGTATGCGCCCGAGATGGCGGTTGGGCAGGCTATGTCTTAGTTCCTGCAGTTGGTTTAGAATGTCGACCTTAGACAAGCAAGGATGTCGAACCGACGGAGGAATGATCAATGAACGCGCCTGGAAAATCCCCTATCGATCTCAAGCAGGCCGTCAAACGCCTCGACTCGTTGCCGGCGATGCCGGTTATTGCACAGAAACTTCTGGCACTGAAGCTCGACTCAGATCGGGACGAGCAGCAGATGCTGTTGCTGATCGGACAGGATCCGCTGATCTCGGCCAGGATCATCGGTTTGGCCAATTCGCCGCTGATTGGTGCTTCCAGAAAAATCAGCACGGTCAGTGGCGCATCCATGTTGCTGGGTTTAAAGCGGGTACATTCCGTAGCCACCGGCCTTGCACTGATGTCGCAGACAAGCCAGCCGGTTGGACGTTTGAATATCCATGCCCTGTGGGAACACAACATGGGCATAGCCTTTGCCATGCTGGTGATTGCCCGTGCCATGCCGTCGGGGATGCGTCCCAATGAGGACATGACTTTCCTGGCCGGGATGATGCACGATATCGGCTATTCGGTGCTGGCACATCTGGATATCGAGCGCAGCGACGAATTGCAAGTCCGGTTGCTCACCGAACCTGACCACCTGGCATTATCAATCGAACGCGAGATCGTGGAACTTACCCACGATGAACTCGGTGCCGAACTGGCACGTCACTGGAACCTGCCTGACGAAATCGTCACTGCGATCCGCTTTCATCATGATGTACAGAAGGGCGATCCGGCACAGCCGCTGGCGCGCGTCATCAACCTCGCGGAAAAACTATTGCCGTCGTTCGGTTTTAACGAACTCATCGACACCACTGTCACTGATGAAGATTGGGAAGCGCTGGGTATTGATACCGAGGATGCCGGCGAGATTGCCGAACAGGTCACAGAACAGGCCGAACAAGCGAGCCAGTTTGCCAGTTCCTTTAGTTGACGGACCATGCGCGCGTGGCGATGAAGATGCATGGTTGTCGCCGGTTGGACAGTTGGCCACTACTTTACGCGTGCTGCGCAAAGTTTCCGTAGTGTATTATTTTTCACGTCCAGCCCATTTACTATGAGCTTGTTTGCCCTGATTGCCGCGCTGTTACTTGAGCAGCTCCGCCCGCTCTCTTCGCGCAAATATCTGTATCGTTTGTTGTCAAGCTACATCAGCTTTTTTCAGCTCCATTTCAATGCCGGGCAACACAAACACGGCAAGATCGCCTGGCTGCTCGCGGTGTTGCCGTTGTTGGTTTGTGCAGTGGTGACATACTGGTTGCTGTATCAGGTGCATCCAATCTTTGCCTGGGCGTTTAATGTGCTGGTGTTGTATCTCACGATGGGCTTCCGCCAGTCCAGTCATTATTTCACCGACATTCATCTGGCGTTGCGTGCGGGCAGGCTGGATGAGGCGCGTGGTTTGTTGTCGCGTTGGCGCGGTATTCCCTCGCATGAATTGAATGCCGAAGAAGTTGCGCGCGTCACGATAGAGCAGGCGCTGATCGCATCACATCGCAATGTGTTCGGCGTGATCGTGTGGTTCGTGTTGTTCAGCGTGCTGGGCCTGGGCGGGGCGGCGGGTGCGTTGTTGTATCGCCTCGGACAATTCCTGCGCACTCATTGGGGCATCGAGGACAGGGATGAATTCGGAGAATTTGGCGGATTCGCGCGACAGGCATTCTATATATTGGAATGGCTGCCGATCCGCCTGACCGCGATGGCCTTTGCCATCGTCGGCGATTTCGAGGATACCGTTTATTGCTGGCGTGCCCAGGCGGCCAGCTGGCCGGATAGCGAAGCGGGAATCTTGCTGGCCAGTGGTGCGGGTGCATTGGGTGTGCGTCTGGGCATGCCGATACCGCAAGGCGGCTTGCCGCTGGACAGGCCGGAACTGGGCATAGGTGATGAAGCCGATGTCGGCTTCCTGCAGAGCACCGTCGGGCTGGTGTGGCGCTCGGTGATGTTCTGGCTGATCTTGCTGCTGCTGTTGACGCTGGCGAGTTTGCTGGGCTAGGCACACTAATGACTGATACTATTGATACTACAGGTTATGCAAAAATCCGATCATGATCCACAGCGATAATCTTTCCGCCGAATCGACTTCCCAACTGGACCCAAAGTCCGGCCGGATAATCTCGGCTACGCCGGCATCTGCGCATGAAGAGGCGCTGGAGCGTGCGCTGCGCCCGAAACAACTTGATGAATATGTCGGCCAGGAAAAGATCCGGGGGCAACTGGAGATATTCATCGAAGCGGCAAAGCGGCGCAAGGAACCGCTTGACCACGTGCTGCTGTTCGGCCCGCCCGGTCTGGGCAAGACCACATTGGCGCAGATCATTGCGCGCGAGATGGGCGTGAACCTGCGCCACACCTCCGGCCCGGTACTGGAACGCGCCGGCGATCTGGCCGCGCTGCTGACCAATCTCGAACCGAATGACGTGCTGTTCATCGATGAGATCCACCGCCTGTCTCCGGTGGTGGAGGAGATACTGTATCCCGCGCTGGAGGATTACCAGATCGATATCATGATAGGCGAAGGCCCTGCGGCGCGTTCGGTGAAGCTGGACCTGCCGCCGTTCACACTGGTGGGCGCGACTACACGCGCGGGCATGCTGACCAATCCCTTGCGCGACCGCTTTGGCATCGTCGCAAGGCTGGAGTTTTACACGCCGGAAGAATTGCAGCGCATCGTGATGCGCTCGTCGAATCTGCTGAAGATGAACCTGACCCAGGACGGTGCGCTGGAAATCGCCAAACGTTCGCGCGGCACGCCGCGCATCGCCAACCGCTTGCTGCGCCGCGTGCGCGACTTCGCCGATGTCAGGGCAGACGGCGATGCGACCCGCGAGGTGGCCGATGCCGCGTTGACCATGCTGGATGTGGACTCCCACGGACTGGATGTGATGGACAGGAAATTATTGCTGGCAGTGATCGAAAAATTCCTCGGCGGCCCGGTCGGTCTGGATAACCTTGCTGCCGCGATCGGCGAGGAGAGCGACACCATTGAGGATGTGCTGGAGCCGTACCTGATTCAACAGGGCTATCTGCAACGCACGCCGCGCGGGCGCATGGCCACTGCGATCGCGTATCGCCATTTCGGTCTGACAGTGGCCAACAATCCAATCAATCTGAATTCTGTTAATGCAGAATTGCCGTTGAGTGACGAGCGATAAAATGACAAAAAAATATTTTCACTGCCGATTCGCGTGTATTTCCAGGATACCGATGCGGGCGGGGTGGTTTATCACGCCAACTATTTGAACTTTATGGAGCGCGCGCGGACTGAGTGGCTGCGCACCCACGGTTACAGCAACGCCGGTTTGATGAAGGAATTCGGGCTGGTGTTCGTGGTGCGTTCGTTCAAGCTGGATTACCTCAAGCCCGCGCTGCTGGATGATCTGCTGGACGTGACGGCACAGATCAAGGATATCGGGCGCAGCCGTATCTCGCTGTCGCAAAGCGTGCGACGCGGAGATGAGGTGTTAACCGAAGCCGAAGTGCATCTGGTATGCGTTTCGCTGGAAAGCTTCAAACCGGTCAGTGTTCCGGAAGTGTTGCGCGATCAATGGAAGAATTAAGGAAAGGCTTAGTGAAATGGAAGTAACCCAGGATCTGTCGTTCATACATCTGATCGCCAATGCCAGCATACTGGTGCAACTGGTGATGGGTCTGTTGCTGGTGGTATCGCTGTTGTCCTGGTGGTATATCTTCATCAAGATGTTTGCCATCCGTAACGAAGTCCGATTGACGGAAGAACTTGAAGAGGCTTTCTGGTCCAATCAGGATATCAATATATTGTACAAACAGGTAAGCACCAACGCACTGGCCGACCAGGGTGCGTTGGAACGGATATTTTCCGCCGGATTCGTCGAATTTGTGAAGTTAAGGAAGCAACATGGTGTGGATGCAAGTGCGGTGATGGAAGGTACGCGCCGCGCGATGCGTGCGACATACCAGCGCGAGATGGACAGGCTGGAATCGCATCTGGCGTTCCTCGCCTCGGTCGGTTCGGTCAGTCCCTACGTGGGATTGTTCGGCACGGTGTGGGGCATCATGAATGCGTTCCGCGGCTTGGCGAATGTGGGCCAGGCGACGCTGGCGCACGTCGCTCCCGGCATCGCGGAAGCACTGGTGGCGACCGCGATGGGATTGTTCGCAGCGATACCGGCCGTGGTGGCCTACAACCGCTACGCGCACCAGATCAACCGCCTGGCGACACGCTTCGAAAGTTTTACCGAAGAATTTTCCAATGTTCTGCAGCGCCAGCCATGAGTCCAGCAACAAGCCCGGATTATTTATGAGATCGAATCGCCGTACCGGTAATCGCCTGATGAACGAGATCAACGTCGTGCCTTATATCGACGTGATGCTGGTGTTGCTGGTGATCTTCATGGTGACCGCGCCATTGATGAATCCCGGCAAGATCGACCTGCCCAGCGTGTCCCAGTCGCTCGCGCCGCCGGTTGCGCCGCTGGAAGTCATCATCAGGAAAGACGCCACGCTGGCGTTGCGTGACCATTCCAGAGGCGGACAGGAAAGCCGGGTGACGCGCGATGAATTGATTGTGATATTAAAGGCCAGGCAAGGCGCGCATGCGGATCAGGCCGTGGTGATTTCCGCCGACAAGAACGTGCGCTATGAAGAAGTCATCAATGTGATGGATGTGCTGCAACGGCAACACATCCAGAAGGTAGGCCTGTTGACGCAAGCCAAGGCAGGATGAGTGCAACACTGACGTATGAACCGAACAAGCTGCCGGCCGGCATTCTGGCCCTGGCGGTACATGGCGTGTTTTTCATCCTGCTGTATTTTGGATTTAACTGGCAGACCTCGCAGCCTGCGGCGATGCATGTCGATTTGTGGCAGAGTCTCCCGGACGAGGTGACAGCGCCGCCAGTGGCCACCACCAAGGTGGAAAAGACCGAGCCGTTGCCTCCGCAACCCCCGCCCCGGCAGCAGGAAACGATCAAGCCGGACATTGTGTTGCCAAACAAGAAGAAACCCGCCCCGGTTGAAAAGACCAAGCCCAAGCCTGCGGAGATCATGCCCATCGAAAAGAAGTCTCAGGCAGAAACCGAAGAGCAACAAGTTGCGCGGGAACAGGCCAGGGTTGCCGAACAGGCCGCGCGTGAACAAGCCGAGCAAGTCGCAAAAGAGGCTAGTGCACGTGCCGAGAAGGATGCCGCAACAAACCGCGTGGTGGATGAGTACAAGGCGAAAATCCAGGCGAAGATACACCGCAATGTCGTGATGCCGCCGGATGTGGCGAAGGATGCGCGCGCAGAATTTTCAGTGACGCTGTTGCCGGGCGGCACGATACTGGCGGCGACGCTGAAAAAATCCAGCGGCAACGCTTTGTACGACGATGCGGTGGAGCGCGCGATCCTGAAATCCGATCCATTGCCCTTGCCGCCTGATGCGGGGTTGTTCAATCGTTTTCGTGAATTGAATCTGGTCTTCAAGCCGACCGAATAACAGGAGTGTTTATGGCGTTGCGCGTATTGCAGGGCATGATGGGGATTTTGCTGTTGGTGCAGGCATCGATGGCACATGCAGCGTTGAGCATTGAGATCATCGGCGCAGGTGAACATCAGATACCGATCGCGATCGTCCCGTTCGGCGGGGATGGCATTCTGGCACAATCCATCCACGAGGTTGTGCTGGGGGACTTGCAGCGCAGCGGCCTATTCCGCCCGGTGGACCCGGCAGGAAAATCACCGCACGAATCAAACGAGGTCAGCTATGCGGATTGGCAGGTGCGCGGCGCCGAGGCATTGGTGATAGGTACGGTGACGGCCCAGACCAATGGCCGCATCGAGGCGCGTTTCCGTTTGCTGGACGTGGTCAAGCAGACTGAATTGATCGGCCAGGCCGTCTCCGCGAGCAATGACCAGATGCGGGCCATCGGTCACCGCATCGCGGATCTGATCTACGAAAAATTAACCGGCGACAAGGGAGTGTTCAGTACGCGCATCGCATATGTAAACCGCCAGGGGAAGAATTTCCGCTTGATCGTGGCAGATAGCGACGGTTACAACGAGCAGATCGTGCTGGCGCAAAATGAGCCCATCATGTCGCCGGCCTGGTCGCCGGACGGTAGCCATCTTGTCTATGTGAGCTTCGAAAACGGACATGCGGCCATTTATGTGCAATCTCTATACACCAACCAGCGCACGTTGTTGGCCGACTTTCGCGGCAGCAATAGTGCACCGGCCTGGTCGCCCGACGGCAAGCAACTGGCGGTGGTGCTGACACGAGATGGCAGCTCGCAGATATACCTGATACGACCGGACGGCAGCGGTATTCGCCGCCTTACCTTTAGCGGTGCGATCGATACCGAGCCGAATTTTTCACCGGATGGGCAAACCCTGTTGTTCACCTCGGATCGCGGTGGCAGTGCGCAGATTTACCGTATGCCGGTGGATGGCGGGCTGGAGCAGCGCATGACATTTGGCGAAGGCAACAATTTCTCGCCGCGCTTCAGTCCCGATGGAAAAGGTTTTGTGTACACGCATCGCGTCAATGGGAAATTCTACATCGCCACCCAGGACTTTCAGTCCGGGCAGGTGGAAATACTCACCGCTGGCGGCTGGGAGAAAAAGCCCAGCTTCGCGCCGAACGGCAAGCTCATCCTGTTTGCCAGCGAGGCGCGCGGTCGTGGTATATTGGCAACTGTTTCCAGCGATGGCCGCGTGCAGCAGCATATGTTCACGCAAAGCGGTGATGCTCGCGAACCGGTGTGGGGTCCACACCTCTAGCAAAGCTGAATATAGGCAAACCTAACATAGGAGAAACACCATGAAGAAAATCCTTACCAGTATCGTGTTGGCAAATTTGTTGGTGGCTTGCGCCAGCCAGAAGCCGAAAGAACCCGAGGTTCCCGCTGCACCTGCCGCACCCGTTGCTGCCCCGGCAGAGGTGAAAGAAACTGTTGCGGCTGCACCCGCTCCTGTTGCCGTCGATCCCTTGAACGACCCGGCCAACATACTCAGCAAGCGCAGCGTGTATTACCCTTTGGATGTGGATACCGTGCAGGATGCCGACAAGCCACTCGTGCAAGCACATGCAAAGTATCTGAGCGAGCATCCTGATCGCAAAGTTCGCCTGGAAGGAAATGCCGATGAACGCGGCAGCAACGAGTACAACCTGGCGCTGGGTCAGCGCCGTGCCGACGGCGTGAAGAAGATGCTGGTGTTGGGCGGGGCAAAAGCCAGCCAGATCGAGACCGTCAGTTATGGTGAAGAGAAGCCCAAGGCATCTGGCCATGATGAAACTTCATGGTCGCAAAATCGCCGTAC
>CAIOKY010000003.1 GCA_903858965.1 uncultured Nitrosomonadales bacterium
GCTACGGATCGTCGCCTAGGTGAGCCTTTACCTCACCTACTAGCTAATCCGATATCGGCCACTCCGAAAGCGAAAGGTCTTGCGATCCCCTCCTTTCCCCCTCAGGGCATATGCGGTATTAGCGTACCTTTCGGTACGTTATCCCCCACTTCCGGACATGTTCCGATATATTACTCACCCGTTCGCCACTCGCCACCAGGGTTGCCCCCGTGCTGCCGATCGACTTGCATGTGTAAAGCATGCCGCCAGCGTTCAATCTGAGCCAGGATCAAACTCTTCAGTTCAATACCTGTTTTGGTTCTTTGCAGAACCGGTCTTACTCAAAGAAAATCACTTGCATGATTTATTTTCGACTTTGTGTAAGGTACTTCTATATTTTTAAAGTCGTTTGCCCACCCATTTATGAATGCGCAAACTTCCCAAAAACCAAGCACCTACACTCGTCGGTTGTTCGTTTAAATTTTAAAGATCGGGCTATCCGGATAAACTACCGGCCAGCGAAGAGGTGCGCATTATAGAGATGTAAAAACTCTCGTCAACTCTTTTCTGAAATATTTTCATAATATATGCGCATTAGCTGCGCAACCACGATATTCACTACAATACAGCCTCACTTGAAAAGCCAAAAATGTCACTGATCACGCCAAGTTTAATTACGCTGGGAATCGAATCGTCTTGCGATGAAACCGGCATCGCGCTCTACCAGATGGGGCGCGGATTACTGGCGCACGCGCTATATACGCAAGTCGCGATGCATAACGAATATGGCGGCGTGGTTCCGGAGCTCGCTTCACGCGATCATGTCCGGCGTGTCATCCCTTTGATACGGCAAGTTATACGCAAAGCCGATGTGTCGCTAGCTCAGATCAACGCGATCGCCTACACGCAGGGGCCGGGCTTGGGCGGCGCGCTACTGGTTGGCGCCAGCGTTGCGAACGCGCTGGCCTATGCGCTCGATATACCCACTATAGGCATCCATCATCTGGAGGGACATCTACTTTCGCCTTTGCTGTCCGACCCCGCACCTGAGTTTCCATTCGTAGCATTATTGGTTTCGGGCGGACACACGCAACTGATGCGCGTGGATGGCGTGGGGCAATACACTTTGCTCGGTGAAACACTCGATGATGCCGCAGGCGAAGCCTTCGATAAAAGCGCGAAGCTGTTGGGCTTGAGTTACCCGGGCGGCCCGTTGCTGGCGAAGCTCGCCGCATCCGGTCGCCCCGGCGTGTACAAGTTGCCGCGCCCGATGCAACACAGCGGCGATCTGGATTTCAGTTTCAGCGGGTTGAAGACGGCAGTGCTGACGCTGGTGAAACAAAACTCAAATGATAACCAAAAAATATCTGATGAACAGACGCGAGCCGACATCGCCTGCGCAGTGCAGGAAGCCATCGTCGATGTACTGGCGCACAAGGCACACGCAGCACTGGAACAGACCGGATTGAATCAATTAGTAGTCGCAGGCGGCGTCGGCGCAAACCAACTGTTGCGCAGCCGCTTGACTGAAGGTGTCAGCAAACGCGGCGGCAAAGTGTTTTATCCCGATCTGGAATTCTGCACCGACAATGGCGCGATGATCGCCTTCGCCGGTGCGTTAAGGCTGGCACAACAACAAGGTAAAAAGGATTATCACTTCAACGTCAAACCGCGTTGGAATCTTGCGGAAATTGTCTATTGAGATTCGTCGCTCTTGCCGATCCTCGTTTCTTTGCCCGCCAGCAGATTCTGGATGTTGCTCTTGTGTCGCCAGATCAGCAGCAATGACATGATGCCAGATGCCAGTACCCACTCGCGCGGCAAGCCTAACAAAAACGCATAGATCGGTGTAGCAACAGCCGCAGCGAGGGCGGCCAATGATGAGTAACGAAACACCAGCGCCATAAACATCCAGGTCGCCAGCCCGCCCAAACCCACCCACACATTCAGCGCCAACAACACGCCCAACGCCGTCGCCACACCCTTGCCGCCCTTGAAGCGCAGAAAGATCGGAAACAGGTGCCCGATGAATACAGCCAGCGCCACGGCTGCTGCCAGCATCGTATAAGACACATCAGGTGGAGAAAGCCGTATCGCCAGAAACACCGCCAGCCAGCCTTTCGCTGCATCGCCAAACAGCGTCAATGCTGCTGCCGCTTTCTTGCCGCTGCGCAGCACATTGGTCGCGCCGGGATTGCCGGAACCATAAGTGCGCGGATCGGCAAGGCCGAATAATTTACTGGTGATAACGGCGAAAGAGATCGAGCCCAACAGATAGGCGGCAATGATAAAAGCTATGGTCGGCATCAGGAATGTCTTAAAATGAATAAATGGGATTTGAACCAGCGCGGATTTTACGCGAAACACCTCTTAGTCACCACTCAACAAATCATGGACATCATTTTTCTGCGCGAACTCAAGGTAACCACACTCATCGGAATTTATGAGCGTGAAAAGATCGTGCCGCAAACCTTGCAGATCGACCTCGACATCGCGCTGCCCAACAGCCACGCCTGCCAGACCGACGACATCAAGGACGCGCTGGATTATGCCGAGGTCGCGCAACACATCCAGGCCGTGTTGAGCGAAGGACATTTTTCTTTGCTCGAATCGCTGGCCGAACACATCGCGCAAATCATCCTCAAGGACTTCAACGCACCGTGGGTCAAAGTCAGCGTCGCCAAACTGCAGGCGATACGCAACTGCAAGATGGTGGGGATCAGTATCGAACGCGGGCAAATAAAATGATGCCGCCACGTTTACATTAGCTTGCAAAGGAAAGGGCAATTATGCGCACCGCTACAATTTTGAATCTTCTTGGTTTAATTGTTGGCATGGCTGCGGCTGGCCTTATGTACTATTTCCCTCCTCGTGTTCAGCAGTACACAGCAGCTGGCGAACCAATTGTAGTCTGGACATCAAATTCCAGAGAAGAGAAAAAACAACTTGGCAAGTGGCAAATTCTCCTTACAAGAATTGGGCCAGCACTTCTCGGAGTTGCCTTTCTTCTTCAGCTAATCGCTGTATATCTTTCAGATGGATGAAATATCACATGCTGGTTACTGGCTCACCTCATAAAGGTTACTACACATCCCCTGTGCACCGGATGCATAACCTACTACGAAAGCTTGAAATGCGGATCATAAGTATGATTCCATAATGGTAGACTAAACAAGAAAAGGGGGATCCTATGTTTTGTTCACAATGCGGAACCGAACTGCCTGCTGACTCTATTTTCTGTATTAAGTGCGGCAAGCAAATTCATAGAGAATCCCAGATTGAGTATTCGCCAGTTAATAGCACCTCGCCTCAATCCCGCACGCTTGAATCAGTGCCACAGCCTCTACAGATTGCTAAACTCACCCGAAGACAAATCTCCATCTTATCCGTCTGGGCGCTGCTGCTCTTCTTCGGTTACGCTGATATGTTGGAGCGCATTATTGACCGCATCCCTGGGATCGGCGTAGGGAAGGACGCCCTCTACCTTATGTTTTTTACAGGATGGGCGTTCTGGTATTTCTGGAAAGCTCGTAATCGTAAAGGCTGGATAGGCGGAGTCGTTGGAGTTACCTTTTCAATCTTGGTTATCATGCTGTGCGCCGTAATCGGCGGCTATGTCAGAGGGTAAATCATGTCGGGAAAAGCTCAAAAAATCTGAAAATTCTCATTTTATTTGCGAGCATTGTGGCGAACCAATCCAAAAATGAAGATTTCGTGAGGGATCGAATGTTCATTGTCCAACATCAGGGCATGGCTATTGTCGTCTATCACAAAAACCGGAAAGAGTGTTTTGAAGCAAGTCATTCAGAACAGCCCGCATAGGGCGTAATAACCAACGGGCATTGCTCCGCAGTGTTTTATCCGGTGGGCAACAAGTTGCCCACCCTAGGGTTTTAGATTTTTTTTCCCCTGTGCGCCGCCGAGTAGCGCAAACTGGTCAGGGGGTAGTCGGCGAGGACTGTTTGAGCACGTGGCCGCGTAGCGGATCGTGCGAGTTCCGCAGCCGCTTGACCAGTCGAGCAACGCAGGGTACCCAAAGGGCGGCAAACCGGGGGCGACTTCTTTGGGTTACCTTTCTTGGCAAGACAAGAAAGGTAACTTGCTGCCGGGCAACCCCCGGCGAAGTTGATTTGTTTGCGGCCATTCATGTTTCGATATAGCCATTCGACTAGGCTATCAAAAGACGATAGCCAAGTCGCTGGTTATCAGCACGAACAGCATTAGTCGCTTGGCTACTTCCCCGGATGTGCCTCCCCCAATTTCCGCCAAGTCTCCAGCAGCGTATCGGGATTCAACGACATCGACTGGATGCCGATATCCATCAGCCACAGTGCGAAATCGAAATGATCTGATGGCCCCTGTCCGCAGATGCCCACATATTTATCCAGCCGGTTGCAGGTACTGATCGCCATCTCCAGCAATTTTTTGACCGCAGCATCGCGTTCGTCGAAACGGTTTGCCACCAGGCTGGAATCGCGATCCAGCCCCAAGGTCAGCTGGGTCAGGTCGTTCGAGCCTATCGAGAAGCCGTCGAAATATTGCAGGAACTCTTCGGCCAGCAGCGCATTGGACGGGATCTCGCACATCATGATCAGACGCAAACCATTTTCACCGCGCTTCAAACCGTGTTGCGCCAGCAGTTCGACGACTTCATGCGCCTCTTGCACCGTGCGCACGAACGGCACCATGATCTCCACATTGGTATAGCCCATGCCATCGCGCACTTTTTTCATCGCAAGGCATTCCAGCTCGAAGCAATCCCGGAAGCTCTCTGCTACATAGCGGCCCGCGCCGCGAAAACCGAGCATCGGATTTTCTTCCAGCGGTTCGTATAGTTCGCCGCCCAACAGCTTGCGGTATTCGTTGGACTTGAAATCCGAGAGGCGCACGATGACTGGCTTGGGCCAGAATGCCGCGGCAAGCGTGGCAATACCCTCGGTGAGCTTTTCCACATAGAACGTCAATGGATCAGCGTAACCGCGCGATTGCCGCAACACGTCTGCCTTGAGACTCGCGGACAATGTCTCGGGCTGCAGTACGGCCTTGGGATGTATGCCTATCAGGTTGTTGATGACAAATTCTAGACGCGCCAGACCGATACCTTCAGAAGGCATCTGCGCAAATTCAAAAGCCAGTGTCGGGTTGCCCACATTGAGCATCAACTTGACCGGCAACGGCGGCAATGCCTTTTCATCCTGCCGGGTGATCTCAAAAGGCAGCTTGCCGCGATAGACAAATCCGGTGTCGCCTTCGGCACAGGAAGCTGTGACGATCTCGTTTTCAACAAGCACTTCTGTGGCATGACTGCAACCGACGATGGCCGGGATGCCCAGTTCACGCGCGATGATCGCAGCATGGCAAGTACGCCCGCCGCGATTGGTGATGATGGCCGATGCCCTTTTCATCACCGGCTCCCAATTGGGATCGGTCATGTCCGTGACCAGCACATCGCCCGCTTTTACCTTGTTCATTTCAGCAGTGCTCGCCACCAGGCGCACCGGCCCGCTGCCTATCTTCTGCCCGATCGCGCGGCCTTCGATCAACACCTCGCCGCGCTTCGCGAGACGGAATTTTTCCGCACCGCCTGCCACAACCTGGGACTGAACTGTTTCCGGGCGTGCTTGCAGGATGTAGAGTTTGCCATCCAATCCATCCTTGCCCCATTCGATGTCCATCGGCCTGCCGTAATGTTGTTCGATGGCCATCGCATGTCTTGCCAGCTCCAGTACTTCTTTGTCGTTCAGTGAAAAACTATCGCGCTCCTTTTGCGGGACTTCTTCGATACTGGTGGAACGTCCGGCGGCACGATCTTCGTTAAATACCATGCGCTGCTGTTTGGAACCGATGCTGCGCCGCACCAGCGCGGGATAACCTGCGGCAAGCTGCGGCTTATGCACATAGAACTCATCAGGATTCACTGCACCCTGCACGACCATTTCACCCAGGCCATAGGACGAGGTGATGAACACCACGTCACGAAAACCGGACTCGGTATCCATCGTGAACATCACGCCGGATGCTCCCAGATCGGAACGCACCATGCGCTGCACGCCTGCCGACAGCGCGACAGAGGAATCCGTATAGCCGGTATGCACCCGATAGGATATGGCGCGGTCGTTATATAGCGAGGCGAAGACTTCCTTGATCGCATGCAGGATATTGTCTATGCCGTGGATGTTGAGGAAGGTTTCCTGTTGTCCCGCGAAGGATGCATCCGGCAAATCTTCCGCGGTTGCTGATGAGCGCACTGCGAAACTGGCATCGCTGCCCGCCGCGAGCGCGGTGTAGTGCTTGCGTATCTCCTCCTCCAGTTTTGGCGGCAAGGCGGCGGCTGATATCCAAGAACGAATCTCCGCACCAGCTTTGGCCAATGCTTTTACATCATCCACATTCAGCGCTTCCAGCGCCTGCTTGATACGCTGGTCCAGGCCATTGTTCTTCAGGAAATCACGATAGGCATCTGCTGTTGTGGCAAAACCACCGGGCACGCACACGCCAGAGGCGCTGAGGTTGCTGATCATCTCGCCCAGTGAAGCGTTCTTTCCGCCAACCTGTTCGATGTCAGCGATACCCAGTGACTGGAATGGAATCACATACGGTTGCATGCCTGTTCTCCTGTTTATCTTTTATTGATCGCCTGGATTATTTGAACGGCGATTTCCTCGATAGAGCGTGACGTCATGTCGAACCATTCTATACCTTCGCGCTTCATCAGGCGTTCAGCCGCCGCAACTTCTTTCCAGCAGGTATCCAGTGCAGCATAGTTGCTGTCCGGCCGCCGTTCCTGGCGAATGAGATGCAATTGCTCCGGCGCGATGGTCAAGCCGAACAACTTGTCGCGGAAAGGCAACAAAGTATCCGGTAGTCGGTCGCGCTGAATATCTTCGGGGATGAGCGGATAGTTCGCCGCTTTGAGCCCGAATTGCATGGACAGATACAGGCTGGTCGGCGTTTTGCCGCAACGCGAAACACCGATCAATATCACGTCCGCATTTTTCAGGTCAGCATCAGAAACACCGTCATCGTGGGCGATCGCGAAACTCATCGCGGCGATGCGGTTGGTATATTCGCTACCGGTCCCGCCATGCGAACGACCAACGGTGTGGGCTGATCGCACCCCCAATTCTTTTTCCAGCGGCGCGATAAAGACTTCGAAAAGATCCAGAAACAGCGCATCTTCCTGGCGCAGCATTGCACTGATTTCCGAATTCATCATGGTCATGATAACCAAAGGGCGAATACCATCTTGCTCGCGCGCTTTTCTAATGCGCAACAAACACTCCTTAGCCTTTTTCGGGTTGTCCAAAAAAGGGAAGCGTACCTGGTGAAAATTCATACCCTCAAATTGCGAGAGCAGGCCTTTGCCCAATGTTTCTGCGGTGATCCCGGTGCCATCCGAGACAAAGAAGACCGTACGGCCGGATGCCATCGTCTTGTCTGGTTCCGAATGTCGCGCGGATTTTTCAGTTGTCATATACAAGAGACCGGCGTTATGCAGGTTGCAGAATAGGACTCGCCAAGGCCCGCGTCAAATCTCCTTCATTGTCCTGCCTGAGCGCAACTAAAAATCAGCCGCGAGGATGATGCTGCGCATGCAACTGCTTCAAACGCTCCCGCGCCACATGGGTATAGATCTGCGTCGTGGAAATATCCGAGTGGCCCAGCAACATCTGCACCACGCGCAAGTCCGCGCCATGGTTCAACAGATGCGTGGCGAAGGCATGGCGCAAGGTATGCGGCGACAGCGGTTTGTTCAGGCCGCCGTGCCTGGCGTGCTTCTTGATCAGATACCAGAACATCTGACGCGTCATGCCTGCGCCGCGTGCGGTGACGAACAGCGCATCGCTCATCTGCCCTTCCAGCAATACACCGCGGCCATCGGCCAGATAGTGGCGCAACCAATCCAGGGCTTCTTCACCCAAGGGTACCAGGCGTTCCTTGCTGCCCTTGCCCATCACGCGCACCACGCCCATATCCATGCTCACCTGTGTGATGCGCAAGGTCACCAGCTCGGACACGCGCAAGCCGGTGGCATACAGTACTTCGAACATCGTACGGTCACGCAGACCTAATGGTGTCCCGATATCAGGAGCATCGAGCAGCTGCTCGACATCCTGTTCGCTAAGGCTTTTGGGCAGGTTACGCGGCAGCTTGGGTGTATCGATCTGCAGCGTCGGATCGGTGGAAATTTTTCCTTGCCTGAGCAAATAGCGGAACAATCGCTTGAGGCTGGAGATGTTGCGGCCGGTGCTGCTAGACTTGGCTTTTTGCACGACCACCAGTTGGGCGAGATAGCCTTGTATGTCTCCATGTGTCGTTTGCAGGATGGAGCCGTTGCGCTGGCTCTCCAGCCATAGAGTGAACTTGTGCAAGTCGCGCCGGTAGCTGTCCAGCGTATTGCGCGACAGGCCGTCTTCCAACCACAGGTTATCGCAAAATTCGTCGAGCAACTCAGCGTTGTTCATGCGCCAGCAGCCAACGCTTGATATCCAGTGGTGTGCCATGTGCGTGACGCATAAAACCGCCCAGCCCGGACTTGGCCACGATGCGATGGCAAGGGATGATGATGGGGATCGGATTTGCACCGCAAGCCTGTCCTACCGCCTGTGCGGCGGATTTCAATTCGGATGCAATATCCCCGTAGGTCCGTGTCGCCCCACGTGGAATGGCGAGCATTGCCTGCCAGACTTTTTGCTGGTGCGGCGTTCCATCCACCTTGAGAGGCAGATTGAATTTTGCGTCGGGATTTTCAAAATAATGCAGCAGTTGTTCGCACACGGTTTTGGCAAACGCGCTGGTGGCGCGCTGCGGTTTTTCCGTCGCTGGCAGCCAATCGATGCCCAGCAGCGCAGCGTCATCACAGCGTATGCCGATCACGCCGAACGGAACCGCTAATTTTGCCTGATACTCCATGTTGCAATAATAGCGCACAAATAAAAAACGGGAGCAAGCTCCCGTTTTTTGACCCGTATTGCAGATTATTTACTCTGCTGCCACAGAACGTATGGCCAACTTTTCTTTGATACGCGCCGACTTGCCGGAACGATCACGCAGGTAATAAAGCTTGGCGCGACGCACCGAACCGCGACGCTTCACTTCGATGCTGGCGATGATGGGCGAGTAAGTCTGAAAGGTACGCTCCACACCTTCACCGGCTGATATCTTGCGCACGATGAAGCCGGAATTCAGGCCACGATTGCGTTTTGCGATCACGACTCCCTCGAAAGCCTGAACGCGCTTGCGCTCGCCTTCAACCACGTTCACGTTCACGACGACAGTGTCGCCTGGAGAGAAAGCGGGAATCTTTTTACCCAGACGGGCGATTTCTTCTTGTTCCAATGTTTCGATCAAATTCACTTTATTGCTCCTTCTTGGTTATCGGATCTTGTTCCTTCTGGAACGCTGCCAGAAGCCGAGACTCCTCTTTTGTCAAATCACGCTTGGCCAATAAATCCGGCCTGCGCAACCACGTCCTGCCCAACGACTGCTGAAGCCGCCAACGCTGTATGTCCGCATGATTGCCGGACAACAACACCGGGGGCACGGCTTCACCATTAAACATTTCCGGGCGGGTGTAGTGCGGGCAATCC
>CAIOKY010000004.1 GCA_903858965.1 uncultured Nitrosomonadales bacterium
TCAATTATTAGAGGTGCCCTCTATAAAGGGAAGCAACCATGAAACACGCAAAAGGCTTCACACTCATCGAAATATTGACAGCCCTCGCACTGATAGGGATTTTGGCTGCCATAGCGATACCTTCTTACAATGGATATGTGATTCGCGGAAAGCTAGTGGAGGCGACAACAAATCTGGCTGATCAGCGCATAAAATTTGAACAGTCTTTCCAGGACAACCGCAACTACTCCAATTATGTCGATGCCAACTGCAAATTTTTGCCTGCCAGTACGCAGTCTGCTATCTCAGGAGCAAAATATTTCACCTACACCTGTGCCAGTACAGCGACTACATATACAGTGACCGCTGCAAGTAAAGCCAATCAGGGACTCGGTGCAGCTGGTGACTATACCTATACAATCGACGAATCCAATGCCAAGGTAACGACAAAGTTTGCCGGTACGGCATTGACTTCAAATAACACCTGCTGGCTCATGAAACAGGGTGATTCGTGCTAAACGATTTTCAAAAATCTGCGGGTTTTACCCTGATCGAGGTGATGATCGTCCTGGCGATCATCGTTATCGCAACTACGTGGGGCTTGCCTAGTTACAGGGCGTGGATACAGAATACCCAGTTTACAATGCTGCCGAATCTGCTCAGAACGGCCTGCAAAAAGCCAAATCCGAAGCGGTAAAACGGAACACCAATGTGCAATTTGTCTGGGGTGGAGGTTCTTCCTGGCAAATCCAACTGCCCGCCAGCGCGGTGATTGAAACTGCCACCACCGAAGGCGCTAAAGGAGCAACTGCTGTGGCTACCCCGAATAATGCGACTACGGTCACCTTCAACAATCTTGGCGGTATTGTGGATCCCAACCCAAATGCAAATGCAAATCATACAACTGTAAGACTATTACAAATCATTTTTGATTCGGCAAACTATCCCGCAAGTTCCGGAAAGTTGGCCGGCATCCGGAAAATGGAGGTCACGATAGGCGCGGGCGGCAATACCCGGATGTGCGATCCTGATCCTAACCTTACTACGAGCGATCCTCGTAAATGTTAAGAAGAGAATCATCATGACCAAACAAAAAATCGCGGCTCTAAAATGTGAACAAAAAGGAAGTTCTGCGCAACGGGTATCGTGTTGCTGGAAGCGTTGGTCGCTATCCTGCTTTTTTCAATGGGAGTGATTGCTCTGGTTGGTTTGCAGGCGGCCATGATCAAAAATACCGCTGACTCGCAATCCCGTTCGGAAGCCAGTTATATCGGCCAGCAATGGATAGGCAAAATGTGGTCGGATCCGACTAATCTGGGCGCCTACCTTATCCCGGACAATAGCGATCCGAGATATGACATATCCACATTGCTGCCCAACGGGACGCGAACCGTTACCCAGCCGGCCTGTGCGGCACCGTGGGATCCGGCCAATTGTCCGATTGTGATCACAATCAAGTGGCAGCAACCGGGGCAGCCTCAACATATCTTTACGACCACCGCCAGTATCTCCTGACAACATGGAATCGAACCATAATAATTCATTCTTTCGTCAAGCCGGTTTCAGTTTGGTCGAAATCCTGGTCGGATTGGTGATCGGTCTGCTTGCGACTTTGGTTATCTTGCAGGTCTTTTCCGTTTTTGAAGGACAGAAGCGTACCACCACAGGCGTGGCCGATGCGCAAACCAATGGCAGTATCGCGCTTTATACTTTAGCGCGTGACCTGCAGAGGGCAGGATTCGCCATGGAGCCGGTGGGGGTGCCCGGTGTAGCTGATTCGCCCATCGAGTGCGCAACATTAGGGCACCTCTAAAAATTGCTTACGAATTCACCTTTTTGTCATATGGAGGATGTTGGATGGATTCGCAGAGGCTGTAAATGTTGCATCTGCCTTACGTAGA
>CAIOKY010000005.1 GCA_903858965.1 uncultured Nitrosomonadales bacterium
CAGACCTTGCAGGGTGGCAAGCTATTGGGACGGCAGATTGTTCTGTTCCAGCTTCTGTATGCAATCGAGCGCTGCCAGCTTGTAGCATTCGGCAAGCGTCGGATAGTTGAAGACGTTGCTGACCAGGTCGCGCACGCCGCCGTTGAAGTTCATCACCAGTTGCCCGATGTGGACCAGCTCGCTGGCCTGCTCGCCGACGATATGCACGCCCAGCAATTTTTCGTTGCGCGTATCCACGACCAGCTTGAGCAGACCCTGCGCGTCGCCGATGATCTGCCCGCGCGCGCTGTCCTTGAAGTAGGCACGCCCGACCACATAGGGAATGTTTTCCTGCTGCACTTCCTTTTCGGTCTTGCCGACGTAGGAGATTTCCGGGATGGTGTAGACCGCCATCGGCAGGTTATCCGCCATGACATGTTTTTCGCCGCCGAATGCATACAGCACGGCAGCGCGGCCCTGCTCCATGCCGGTCGACGCGAGCGCGGGACGGCCGATCAGGTCGCCGACGGCGAAGATGTGCGGCACGCTGGTCTGGAAATGCTGGTTCACTGCTATCCAGCCGTCTTCAGCAACGATACCCGCATGTTCGACATGCAGCTTTTCGCTGTTGGGTTGCCTGCCCTGCGCATAGAGTATCGCATCGCTGCGTATCTGCTTGCCGCTTTCAAGTATGGTAAGCGTGGCGTTTTGTTCGCGGCGAATTTCCTTGACGCGCTCCTGCATGTGCAACGTGACGCCCATGCCGAGGAAGCTGTCGGCCAGCACACCGACCACGTCACCGCTCAGGTATTCCAGCAATTGCGCGTGGCTGTCCACCAGACTGATCCTGACGCCCAGCGCCGCGAATATCGAGACGAATTCGCACGCGATCACCCCGCCGCCCACGACTGTTAGCGTATCCGGCAAATGGCGCAGGTTGAGGATGGAGGTGGAATCCAGCACGGTCTTCTTGTCGAACGGAACATCGGCCGGACGGCGCGGGCGTGAGCCGGTGGCCAATACGATCGCTTCGGCAGAGATGCGGCGCGATTTGCCAGATGCATCGGTGACCTGCATGGTGTGCGCATCGGCAAACACCGCCTCGCCCGGAATCAGCGCCACGCCGGAGCGCAACAGGCGCTGCAGGATCACCGACTCCTGTTGTGCGATCACCACTTCCTTGCGCCGCACCGCATCGGCGAGCAAGCCATGACGATTCACGCCATCCGGAGCGAGCGCCTGACGCATGCCGCCGAAGCCGGAGCGCGACATCAGGTAAGCCACCTCGCGCATCGCCTTGCTGGGGATGGTTCCCGTTTGCAACCCCGCTCCGCCGATCTTCGGTTTGCGTTCGATGATCGCTGCGCGCTTGCCCATGCGCGCAGCCTGCCAGGCCGCATGCTGACCTGCGGGCCCGGAACCAATGATGAGAACGTCGTAGTCCATGCTGATGTTCTGATGTGATGAGTTGATTATGGAAATCTTCTAATCGTGGTGACACACATCATGACATTGAATTTTGTGGATGTGAAATTTTATTGATTGGATTGCTTGCAGTCCTTGCTGCCAACGACAGTGCGGGAGAAATGTGGACACGATCCCGGTGTGGAAATCGCATGTCTTGTCATCGGAATACACCGGGAGTATGCTCGGCCAGTTTTGGTTGGGAATGCATCCATAGCCCGGTACCCGTACCGGACGCTTAATCAACATGCAGGAGATAGTCATGGAAAACTCATTGACTGATTACTTCAGCTCGAACGGCTTCATGCCGCACGGCCATTGTTTTCTCTGGACCCCATCACTGCTGTGGAGTTATGTGATAGCCGACTCCATCATAGCGGCGTCCTATTTCACGATCCCGGTCGCACTATGGTACTTCGTCAAGAAACGACAGGATCTCCCATTCAGCTGGATCTTCGTACTGTTTGGTGTCTTTGTAATGGCCTGCGGCACCACCCACGTTTTCGCGATCTGGAACATATGGGAATCTCATTACTGGGCGGACGCTGGTATCAAGATGCTGACTGCTGCTGCATCGCTGGTGACTGCCATCCTGCTTTGGCCACTGATACCCAAGGCACTCGCGATTCCGAGCCAGGCGATGCTCACGCGCATGAATCAGGAGCTGCAAAATGAAATAGCACGCCGCGATCAGGCAGAAAAGGATCTGCGGAAAATAAACGACGCTCTGGCAGAACGCACCGCAGAGCTCGAAGCTGCCAATCGGGAACTTGAATCTTTCAGTTATTCGGTATCCCACGACCTCCGAGCCCCTATACGCCACATTGCAGGCTATTCACAACTGCTCTTGACCGAGTCTCAGGGTTTGACTGATACCGATGCTCACTATCTAGATGAGATCATCCAATCAACCACCAAGATGGGCTTGCTGGTTGATGACCTGCTCTCTTTTTCGCGCACTGGCCGCGTCGATATTCATCAGCAGGCCGTCGATCTGAATATCGTTGTCGAAGCGGCACGCCGCGAGTGCCTGCCTGTCGGCGGAGGGGATTCCATAGAATGGCGATTAAGTAGCCTGCCTGTGGTACTGGGAGACGCAGCCCTGTTGCGTGTTGTTTTCACAAACCTGCTCTCCAATGCCGCAAAATTTACCCGCGGGCGAGACCGGCCACTCATCCAGATCGACTTTCGACAAAGTGGTGACGGCGAGGTGATCGTGACCGTGAAAGACAACGGGGTAGGATTTGACCCCAGCTTCCAGAACAAGCTGTTCGGGGTTTTTCAGCGCCTGCACCGGGAAGACGAATTCGAAGGCACGGGAATCGGCCTCGCAATGGTGCGCCGCATTGTAGAGCGTCTTGGTGGTCGAGTCTGGGCCGAGTCCCGGCTCAATGAAGGTGCATCTTTTTTTGTCGCCTTACGGCGCGCCTGACGGAGACAGCACTATGAATACGAGGATCATCCTTCTTGTAGACGACAGCCCCAACGACATAGAGCTCACTATTCGAGCCTTGAAAAAATCCCAGATCACAAACAAAATCGATGTAGCCAGAGATGGAAGTGAGGCGATTGATTATCTGCACTGCCGTGGCATTTTTGCCAACCGGCAAAAAGAAAATCCTATCCTCATCCTGCTCGACCTGAAGATGCCCAAGGTGGATGGTATCGAAGTGTTACGGCATATCAGAAGTGACTCGGGGCTCATGCATATCCCCGTGGTTGTTTTCACCTCATCACGCGAGGAACAGGATATCGTCGAGACCTACGGTATCGGCGTCAATGCCTATATCGTCAAGCCCGTTGATTTCCAGAAATTTACCGACGCTGTCCAGCAAATCGGATTATTTTGGGCGTTGCTGAATGAGCCGCCGCTAAATTGACAGTGTAACGATTCATTCCAGACCGACCTGAGTCTGTGCCGGTGCCGCTTTGGCCGGGGTGCGCACCAGCAACAGCAACGGCAGCATCACGACGAAATTGAGCGTGGCAAACCAGAAGCTGTCGATGTAGCCGATATTCTGCGCCTGGTGCAACACCGCCCTGGCGGCGTATGCGACGCCTTGCGGATCTTGCGTGCCGAGATGCAATGGCGCAAGGTAGGCGTGCAGCGCTTCGTTATACGGCGTGATCTCGCCGCGCAACAAACTCCAGTTCTGCTGGGTGTCGCGCGAAAAATAGGTGGCGAGTATCGAGATGCCGATCGCCGAACCCAGCGAACGGATCAGGCTGTAGATACCCGCGGCCTCGGCTGCCGTCTCTTTGGGCAGCGTGGTGAATGCCAGCGTGGAGATGGGTACGAAGATCAATCCCATGCCCATACCCTGCAACATCATCGGCACGATCAGATCGTTCGCGGTGATGTCGGAAGTGAAGCGTGTCATCAGATAATTGCCCGCGATGCTGGCAAGGATGCCGCACAGGATGAAGTTGCGCGGCGGGATCCTGTTGACGAATTTGCCGACGAAGATCATCACCAGCAGCGAGGCGAGCCCGCGCGGCGCCATGTATAGCCCGGCCTCGAAGGTCGGATAACCGAGGAAATTCTGCAGGAACAGCGATTGCAGCAGCATGCCGCCGAAAAAACCGATACCGATGGTGGTCATGATCAGGCTGGCGACCAGATAGTTGCGGTCCTTGAAGATGCGCAGGTCGAACAGCGGATGGTGCTTGCCGGTGAGTGTGTACACAACAAAAAATATCAGGGATGCAACGGAGATGATCGTGGCGAGGATCAACGCCTGCGAGCTGAACCAGTCGTCCTGGTTGCCGCGATCCAGCACCAGCTGCAGCGCACCGATGCCCAAGGCCAGGGTAACGAATCCCATCCAGTCCATGCGCCGTTCGCGCACAACGGTATCGGGGACATGGCGCAACGCCAGCAGGAACGAGAAGATGCCGACCGGCAAGTTGATATAGAACGTCCAGCGCCAGCTGATCTCCTCGGTAAGCCAGCCGCCCAATGTCGGCCCCATGATAGGCGCAACCATCACGCCCATGCTCCAGATCGCCATCGCCTTGCCGCGTTGCTCGCCGGGAAATATCTGCAACATGATGGACTGCGACAATGGCACCAGCGCTGCGCCGAACACACCCTGCAGAAAGCGGAATAGCACGATCTGGAACAGCGAGGTCGCCATGCCGCATAACGCCGAAGTAACGACGAACCCGGCGATGCCGATCAGCAGGAAGCGCTTTTGTCCGATGCGGTCGGTGATGTAGCCGGTGAGCGGCATGATCATCGCGGACGCAATCAGGTAAGAGGTGAGCACCCAGCCGATGTTGTCCGGCGTGGCATTCAGTTCGCCCGCCATGTTGGGCAACGCGACGTTGACGATGGTGGTATCCAGCACCTGCATGATGGTCGCGGCCATCACGGCGATGCTGATGAATAGCCGGCTGCCGCTCATGACTATGCTACTTGAGTTGCACGCTCACGGTCGCCGTCGCACCGATGCGCAACGGATGATCGGCATCGGTCTGGGCGAACTTGATGCGCACCGGCACGCGCTGCGCGATCTTCACCCAATTGCCGGTGGCATTCTGCGCGGGCAGCAACGAGAACGCCGTGCCGGTTCCACCGCTCAGGCTTTCGACTACGCCCTTGAAATGCTGCCCGGGATACATGTCGATCTGGATGTCCACATCCTGACCGGGATGAATGCCGGACAGCTCGGTCTCCTTGAAATTGGCGTCTATATGAAAACTGTTATCATCGATCAACGCGAATAGTGGAGTGCCGACGCCGACCAGTGAGCCTGCCGCAAGCGTGAGATTGCTGAGTTGCCCATCCTGCTCCGCCGTGACGTGGGTATGCTCCAAGTCAAGTTTTGCCTGCGCAATCGCAGCTTCCGCTTTCAGTACATCGCCGCGCTCAGTGGTCTTCTCGGGCGCAGAGAGTGCCTTGGCCAATTTGGCGCGCGCTTCTTCCAGCGCTGCCTGCAAACTTTGCATGTGCGTCTGCGCATCATCAAGGGATTGCTGTGACAGGAAATGCTTTGCCACCAGCTCCTGGTCGCGTGCGTAATTGCTGCGCGCGTTGGTCAGGTCGCTTTCGGTCTGCGCGACTTGCGCGCGCGCGACCGAGACCTCGGCGTTGTCCTGGCGCGCGGACTGCATCGCGAGCGCCAGATCGGCCTGCGCGCGCGACAATGCGATGTTGTATGGCTCGGGGTCGATGTCGAACAGCGCATCCCCTTTGTGTACATGCTGGTTGTCCTTGACATGCACGGCGATGACACGCCCTGCAACCAGTGCCGCGACATTCACGACGTCCGCGCTGATATAGGCGTTCTCGGTGCTGCGCGACAGTCCCGAAAAATACATGAAAGTGAAACTGCCGATGAATGCGAGTAGCAGCAATCCGGCTGCGATGAGCATCTTGTTTTTATTCGTGACGAGACGTTTCATGTGAGCGTTCCCAGTTTGCCGCGTATGTTGTTCATGACATCAAGCGTGGTTTTGATCTCGGACTGGCTCAGCCCGGCCAACACTTCCTTGCGCAATTCGGTGGCATAGGAACGGATCTCCTCCACCACCGATTTTCCGGCGGCCGACAAGTGCAGGTGTTTGACCCGGCGGTCGGTCTCGCTGCCGCAGCGTTTGAGCAGCCCTTCCTTTTCCATGTGATCGACCAGGCGTACCAGCGTCGCCGCCTCTATGCCCATGCTGAGTGCCAGCTCGCGATGGGTGCAGCCATCGTTGCGTGACAAGTGCAATAGCAACAGCCAGCGGGAATGCGAAAATCCCAGGGGACGGAGTCGCCGGTCCAGCACGGTGCGCCATGCATGGGTGATCAGAAACATCGACTCCGCGAATTGTTCGTTCAATGATTTCATTATTGACTAGCTTACTAATAGTTAGCTTGCTAAGTATATTATAGCAATGTCGCGCATTTGTCGATAACAAGGGGCCGAACCGGAAACCTGCAACAAAATTTTGCTGATCGCGCAGATCACCTGGTTATCCGCGCAGCACATACACGAGCGGCACTCGATCAGGCCGTCTTGTATCCCACGATCTTTTTCACCCGATTGAAAACATCGTCCACATAAGTGAACACCACCGGGACGACGAACAGGCTGAGCATGGTCGAGGTGATCAGCCCGCCGATCACAGCGATCGCCATCGGGGCGCGGAAACTCGGATCGGCGCCGAGCCCCAGCGCGATCGGCAACATGCCCGCGCTCATCGCGATGGTGGTCATGACGATGGGGCGCGCCCGTTTGTTGCAGGCGTCGAGCAGCGCGTCGAAGCGGCTCATGCCGTGGTCGCGCCGCGCGGTGATCGCGTACTCGACCAGCAGGATGGAATTCTTCGTGACGACACCCATCAGCATCAGCAGGCCGATCAGCGACGGCATCGAGAAGCTGCTATGCGTGACCATCAACGCGACGAACGCGCCGCCGATCGACAGCGGCAGCGCGGCGAGTATCGTGAAGGGTTGCAGGAAATCCTTGAACAGCAACACCAGCACGACATACACGCACAACACGCCGGTCAGCATCGCGAGTCCGAAGCTGCCGAACAGTTCCTTCATGCGTTCGGCATCGCCGGAATCCGCGCGGTTGATGCCCGGCGGCAAGTGGGCGAGGCTGGGCAGCTTGTCGGCCTCGGCGAACACATCGCCCAACTGGCGGCCGTTCAATTCGACGTTGATGGTCACGCTGCGGCTGCGGTCGCGGTGGTCGATCTCGACCGAACCGCTGCCCAGCGACACATCCGCAACGTTCTCCAGCATCACATAACCTTTCTTGCCCGGCACCGGCATGTGCCTGATCACGTCGAGTTCCTGGCGCGCCGATACCGGCAATTGCACGCGGATCGGCACCTGGCGCTGCGGCAAGTTGAGCTTGGCCAGCGCGGCGCTGTAATCTCCCGCAGTGGCGATGCGCACCACTTCGCCGACGCTGTCCGCCGTCACACCCAGATCGGCCATACGCGCATAATCAGGACGTATCGTGATCTCCGGGCGCACCAGGCTGGCAGTAGACGTGATGTTGCCCAGACCATGTATCGTGCGTATGTCGCGCATCACATTCACCGTCGCCGCGGTCAATGCATCCATGTCGTCGCCGGTCAGGATCAGTTGCAGTTTCTCTCCCGCATCCCCGGTGCCGACCGTCGCCCTGACGCCGGGCAACGCGTCTATCTTTTCGCGTATCTGTTCTTCGATATCTAGTTGCTTGATCTTGCGCTGGCTGCGATGTGTCAGCGTGATCGTCAAATTGGCTTTACGAATGTCCGCGCTTGCGCCCTGAGAGAACGCATCGCCGCTCGCGCCCCGCCCGACCGCGGTGAACACCTGCTTCACATCGGGCAGCTGCATGATGAGCACCCTCGCCTGCTCCGCCGCTGCGGCGGTCTGTTCTAGCGTGCTGCCCGGCGGCAGTTCCAGCGTCAACTGTGTCTGGCCGCGGTCGGATGGCGGAATGAAACCCTTGGGCAACATCGGGATCAGCATCAGCGAACCGATAAAAAATGCGAGCGCCAGTAACGTGGTCTTGAACCTGTTGGTCAAACACCATCTTGCCCAACCCAGATAGCGGGTCATCAGTGCGCTGGTCTTCTCCTTGAGCGGTGCCGGCTTGAGAAAATAGGCGGCCATCATCGGTGTCAGCAAGCGTGCCACGACCAGCGAGGCGACGATCGCCAGCACCGCGACCCAGCCGAATTGCTTGAAGAACTTGCCGGGGATGCCGCCCATGAATGCGGTGGGCAGGAATACCGAGACCAGTGCGAATGTGGTCGCGACGACTGCCAACCCGATCTCGTTGGTTGCTTCCAGTGCCGCCTGATATGGGCTCTTGCCCATGTGCAGATGGCGCACGATGTTCTCGACCTCGACGATTGCATCGTCGACGAGAATACCGACCACCAACGCCATCGACAGCAGCGTCACGGTATTCAGCGAGAACCCGAAATACTTCATGCCGATGAAAGCCGGGATGATGGAAAGCGGCAACGCGGTGGCCGACACGATGGTCGAGCGGAAATCGCGCAGGAACCACCACACCACCAGCACCGCGAGCAACGCGCCTTCATACAGCAGATGCATCGAGCCGTCGAAATTTTCCTTGATACGGGTCACCGAATTGAACGCCTCGGATATCTTCAAGTCGCCGTGCTGCGCGTTCAGTTGCTCCAATGCCGCGCCGACATCCTGTTCTATCGTGACTTCGCTGCTGCCCTTGCTGCGCGTGATCTCGAACGCGATCACGGGCTTGCCATCCAGCAGCGCGATCGATTGCAGTTCGCCTTTTCCGTCGGTCACGCTGGCCAGTTGGTCAAGCCGGTAATGGCGCCCATCCGGCAATGAAATATCCATCGCGGCCAGATCGCCGGCGGATGCCGCCGCCCCCAGCGTACGCACCGATTGCTGGCTGTCACCGATATCCCCGCGGCCTCCGGACGAATCGTGCTCGATCTTCTTGATCTGGCGCGAGATGTCTGCTGCCGATACGTTCAATGCCTGTAACTTGACGGGATCGATCTCGACGCGTATCTCGCGATCCACGCCGCCGACACGGGCCACCTTGCCCACACCGGGAATCGAGAGCAACACCTTGGACACATCATTGTCGATGAACCAGGAGATGTCCTGCTCGTCCAGCGCGCCGGATGACACGCTGTAAGTCAGAATAGGCCGGCCCGAGGTGTTGACCTTGCTGATGATCGGCTCTTTCAGGTCGCCCGGCAGATCGGAGCGTATCCGGCTGATCGCGTCGCGCACATCGTTGACCGCCTCGTCGGTATTTTTTTCGAGGTTGAATTCGACCGAGACTTTTGCCGAGCCGTCGGTGATCGCCGCATAAACGTGTTTGACATCGCCCAGGCTGGCGACCGCATTCTCGATCTTGCGCGAGACTTCCGTTTCCATCTGCACCGGCGCAGCGCCTTCCAGATTCGCGGTGACCACCACGACCGGCAACTCGATGTCGGGAAAATCCTGGATCATCATGCTGCGGAAACTCATCACGCCGAACAGCGTGAGCATCACGAATAACAGTATCGACGGGATCGGCGTCCTGATCGCCCATGCGGAAAAATTCATCGTTATTCCTGACGCGGTACAGCGGTAGAGGCGTTGTTCTTCGCCGCGACCCCGCCCTTGGCATTCTCGACACGCACCGCATCGCCATCCATCAGGAACCCCGCCCCCAGCCCGACGATCAGCGCATCGGCAGCGATACCTCCGGTGATCTCAACGCGATCGCCGCGCATGCGTCCGGTCGTGACCTTGGCTTGCTCGACGCGGTTATCCTTGCCCAGTTTGAACACATAGGCAAAGCCGTCGCGCATGATCACCGAACTTTGCGGCAACGTCAGTGCATCGGATTTCCCCAGCACGAACTCGCCCTGCACGAACATGCCCGCCCGCATGGATTTATCCGCAGGCAACTCGACATAGGCTGTGCCGTTGCGCGACTGTGCGTCCAGCATCGGCGCGATCCTCGCCACCACCCCGTTCACACTCTGCCCGCTGCCTGCCTGAAAGATCACGGTCTGGCCGATCCTGACTCGCTGCAACTGCTGCTCCGGCAATTCGGCGCGCCACTCCAGCTTGTTGCGGAGGATCATGCGGAACAATTCTGCGCCGGTCTGCGACACCGCACCCACCGTGGCAGTGCGCGACGAGATCACGCCGTCATCGATCGCACGCACGCGCGTATAACCCATCTTGATCTTCTCGGCTTCGAGCTTCGCCTCGGCTGTCTTCATTTGCGCTTCGGCAGATTTTCCGGCCGTAACGATCTGCTGCATATCCTGCAGGCTCATCATCCCGGATCCGTTGAGCTTGATCGCACGCTGCGCCTTCAGGTCGGCATCGGAGTATTTCGCCCTGGCCTCGTCGAGCGCGGCCTCCTGCTGGTGCACGCCGTTCAACACCATCTCGTCGGCATAGCGCGCCAGCACGTCGCCCTTCTTCACCTTGTCGCCGACATTGACCAGCACATCCGCCAGGCGCAGCCCGCCGATCTCAGCACCGATGATCGCTTCCTGCCAGGCCGTCACCGACCCGCTCGCCGTCACCCGCTCCGACCATGCCCTGACCTCGGGCTGTACCGTCGTCACCGTCAGCGACGATTTGACCGCCTCACTCGCAACAGCTTCGGGTTTGCCGCGCCGCAAAATGACACCGGCCACGATCACAGCAACGATCACCAGGCCGATTAAAAATATTTTCGAGCGACTCACGAACCTCTCCTAACGTGCAATTGTGATTCCTGGATTGACATCATCGCAGCCAACGCCCCGCATGTGTGCCGGGCATGAAGTTATGCGGGACTTGGCATTGTAGGTCATCTGATGTTGGAGAGGGGGCAACCGGCCGGCTGCCCCCATTTTCATGGCATGTCGAATCAATTCTTTTTTCGTATCGCGATCAGCACTGCCCATACACCCAGCGCGATGTAACAGACCAGCGACCACTGCGGGATGCCCAGGGTAAGGAAGGTCCAGCCTTTTTCCGCGCACTCGCCGGAACCGTGCATCAGCTGCTTCAACACGTTGGACAGCGGCATGGTATCCAGCATGTAATCCAGTCCCGGACCGCAGGCAGGCACCTGGTCCTTGGGCAGGTTCTGTATCCAGATGTGGCGCGACGCGACACCCACGCCCGTTAGCGACAGCAATAAAACCAGCCCCGCATAGACGCGCTCGCCGATACGCCGCGGACCATGCAACGCAGCCAGCGCGAACACCACCAGCAGGGCGATGAAGATCACGCGCTGTACCATGCACAGCGGGCAGGGATCCTGATGCTTGACGTATTGCAGGAACAGCGCGAAGCCCATCAGGCCACCGGCGAACAGTGCGCCTGCCAGATAGAGCCAGCGATTGGAGATGCTTTGCCAAAACTTGCACATACTCATCTGACCTTCATTTAAACGAATTCCGCAGGATAACATCCCATCCGCGCAAAGTGTTTTAACATCGATGCGACAGCATCACCAATCTCCATTCAGACACATGGAAACGACGCGAGGAATTACCGGATTTTAGTACCACAGGAAATCTTGTTTGCTTGCCGCGCACAGCCTTGTCGGCCGGGCCCGGCGCAATTCATGCGGAGGCAGTGTCAGACACCGCCTCCTGCATCATTACCCGTTCAGGCCGGAACCAGCGGCTTGAGCGTTTTTTTCAGGGTAATCGGCGATACGTCCGAATTGCGGTTGTTATTACTGTCCACCAACTGTTGCAGCGAGATGTCTTCCAGATAGCTGTGTATCTTTGCATTCAGCCCCATCCACAACTCATGGGTCATGCAGGGATGTTGATCGCCCTGGCAGTCACCCTTGCCGCCGCACTTGGTTGCATCCAGCGGCTCATCCACCGCAACCACGATCTCCGCGATGGATATCTTGTTGCCGGGACGCGCCAGATAATAGCCGCCGCCGGGCCCGCGCACGCTTTCGACGATGTTGTTGCGGCGCAGCTTGCCGAACAGTTGTTCCAGGTAAGAAAGCGAAATCTTCTGCCGTTCGCTGATCGCCGCCAAAGTCACCGGTGCCTTGCCGCCGCGCATTGCCAAGTCGACCATCGCGGTCACGGCAAAACGCCCTTTTGTAGTTAATCGCATGTTAGTTTTCCAGTCATTCGATAAAGTTTATCAATTCGAATTCGCCAATAGCGCATTAGGCCCATTAGTAGTAGGGATACTATTGATGTTGAATATATTAGTCAACTATTTTATTCAAGTGATTCGGGTCGAATTTATCGGCAGTGGCGCGCTCCTCCTCCACGGGCACACCCATCTTCTCGAGTTGCCGCAGGATGAATTCGATGCGCTGGTCCACTGTCACGCTATGTCCGATCAGCCCGTGCAGGGCCTTGTTGACCGGGTCGTTGTGGTCGTTGCCGATGCCGTAGGCATTGAAACCGCCGCCGGATTTCTTTTCCTCATCCAGGATGCGCGCCGGAATCCCCGCCGCCGTCGCGCCTGGCGGCACATCTTTCACCACCACGGCGTTCGAACCGATCTTGGCGTTGTCGCCGATATGAATCGGACCGAGTATCTTGGCGCCCGCCCCCACCACCACGCCGTTGCCCAGCGTGGGATGGCGCTTGCCTTCCTTCCACGAGGTACCGCCCAGGGTGACGCCGTGATAGAGCGTGACGTCATCGCCGATCTCGGCGGTCTCGCCGATCACCACGCCCATGCCGTGATCGATGAAGAAGCGCCGCCCTATGGTCGCGCCGGGATGGATCTCGATGCCGGTCAGCCCGCGCGCGATATGCGACAGAAAGCGCGCCAGCCATTTCAGGTTGGCGTGCCACAAGGTATGCGCCATGCGGTGAAAGATACGCGCATGCAAACCCGGATAGCAGGTCAACACCTCGAAAGTGCTGCGCGCCGCCGGATCGCGGTCGAACACGCTGCGTATGTCTTCCCGCGATGCAATAAAAGCTATTGCCACCATGACGAGTGAGACACTCAATATCACACTGACTAAACCACCCAAAATAATCAGCATCAAAGCTATCGAAAATGCAGGCACCATTTACTCGCCTTCCTTGGTTTTCTGGACATCATGGTCGTTTGGAAATATCGGGATGCTCTTGTTTGTAGCGCGCCCTGAGGCGCTCATTATACTCGGTGGCGACGCTCAATATGCCGCGCAGGATGTTGACCTCCTCCTGCTCCAGCCGGGTGCGCGCATACAAGCGGCGCAGCCGTTGCATCAGGCGCGCCGGGTTCTGCGTGGTGAGGAAGCCGATCTCGAACAAGGTCTTTTCCATGTGCGCGAAAAATCCTTCCACCTGCTCGTGCGGCGCGGGATGCACTTCCTGCGTGCCCGGCAGGAAACTCTGCGACGCCACGGTCAATTCATAAGCGATCACCTGCACCGCCGCCGCCAGATTAAGCGAGGAGAATTCCGGATCGGCAGGAATGTTCACCAGTACCTGCGCCTTGCCCATTTCCTCGTTGGTCAGGCCGGACATCTCGGTACCGAACAGCAGCGCCACCGGCTGCGTGGCGGCATGCTGCAACAGCAGCGGCATCGCCTCGCGCGGCGTTTTCACCTCGATCGAGATATCGCGCAGCCGCGCCGTCATCGCCATCGTGTACACCACGCCCTGCAGGGCTTCATCGATGGAGCCACATACCACCGCATCGCGCAGCACATCGTCGGCTCCCACCGACATCGTATCGGCCTGCGGATCGGGAAAATGGCGCGGATTGATCAGGTACAAATGATGCAGCCCCATCGTCTTCATCGCGCGCGCCGCGGCGCCGATATTGCCCGGATGGCTGGTATGGCTGAGGACGACTCTTATGTTATTTAACATATTCCTGCATATTCCAAAACGTGTATTCATGCGTAGGGGCGTATGGTAATACGCTCTTGGAGACAATCGGAAAAGGGCGTATTGCCATACGCCCCTACTATTTGGGTTTATACAAAGCACGATTCCAATTAGAATGCGCGCTGGATTTCCCCAGCTCATTAAAAAGGTCGTACCTACATGCATCCCATGCTCAACATCGCGGTGAAAGCCGCGCGTCGCGCCGGCAATATGATCCAACGCTCGGCAGACAAGATCGATCACCTCACCATCTCCAAGAAATCCCACGCGGATTATGTCAGTGAAGTGGATCGCGCCGCCGAGCAAACCATCATCGAAACCCTGCTGGATGCCTATCCTGACCATGCGATTCTAGCAGAAGAGAGCGGCGCCCAAGGCGAGTCGGAGTTCCTCTGGATCATCGATCCGCTGGATGGCACGACCAATTTCCTGCACGGCCTGCCGCAATTCGCCGTGTCGATCGGCTTGCAGCACAAGGGCGTCATCACCCAGGCCGTGGTGTACGACCCGACCAAGAACGAGCTGTTCACCGCGACACGCGGACGCGGCGCGTTCCTCAACGACAAGCGCCTGCGCGTCACCAAGCGCCTGCACCTTGCCGACAGCCTGATCGGCACCGGATTCCCTTATACCAAGTTCGAGCACATCGATGCCTACCTCGCGATCTTCAAAGACCTGATGCAGAAGACCGCCGGCCTGCGCCGCCCCGGCTCCGCCGCGCTGGACCTCGCGTGGATGGCGGCCGGACGCTACGACGGTTTCTTCGAGACCGGCCTCAAACCCTGGGACATCGCGGCAGGCACACTGCTGATCACCGAAGCGGGCGGCCTGGTCAGCGACCTGTGCGGCAACGACAGCTACCTCACGAGCGGACATTTGTGCGCGGGCAATCCCAACATCCATCCGCTGCTGCTGGAAGTCATCAAGCCGCACTTGACTGCCGGGCTGAAAGCCGCCAAGGCCTCTTAGGTAAAGGCAGCGACATGACTCCGGCTGCGGTTCTGCAACGCACCTTGCACGACGAGATCCCGCTCTCGCAAGCGATGGGCATCCGCGTCGCGGCCTATGACGGCACCAGCCTGAAACTCACCGCGCCGCTCGCGCCCAACATCAACCACAAGAGCACGGCATTCGGCGGCAGCCTGTATTCGCTCGCGGTGCTGTGCGGCTGGGGCATGCTGTATCTCAAGCTCGCCGAAGCGGCGCTGCACAAACACATCGTGATACAGCAAAGCAACATCCGCTATCTGCTGCCGGTCGATCATGACATGCAGGCCGAGTGCCATCTGGATGAAGCTGCGTTCCAACGATTCATGCGCACGCTACGCAAGCATGACCGCGCGCGCTTGGCGCTTGATGTCGTCATCAAACATCATGGCCGTCCGGCAGTGGAATTCTCCGGCCGCTATGTAGTACACGGGTAAAACCATGGCTGCCGCCGCACAACATACTCCAATGATGCAGCAATATATGCGTTATCCTTATTTAACAGGCGTTACACTTGATATTTAAGCATAGAGCTACCAGCGAGCTACCCAGCCCTGTCCTCACATGTCCATTGCAGGGAGTGTAATTTGTCGATTCGCTTCATTACTCAGACAATCCTAACGGTCACACTTTCTCTGGCTCTTATTCGTTTGCCTGCTGATCGGTAAGAACTGACATTACATTTCCTTGCAATAGTTATGACAATAAAACGGCATCACCCGAATGAGCCGACAAGCAATCTCCACCCTCGCCCACAAGGGGAATAGCGGCCATGCTCGAATTGTTTTTTAGGAATTAAACCGGACAGGATGGGTACAGCGTACCCACGCAGATCAATGACTAACCCGCCTTCCCCGCAGCAATACCTGAGATCTTGCCGAGCGCCTCGGTCAATTCCTTTACTTTGGCTTCCAGCTCTGCCGTGTTTTGTGCTTTGCTTTCCAGCTCGGCCAGTTCTTTTATCCTGGCTTCCAGGCCGGCCATCTTCTTTGCCATCTCGGCCGTTCTTGCCTGTTCCTGCCTGAGGCTTGCCTGCAGCTGATCGACTGTTGCCAACTGTTCGAGCAATTTTTTATTCTCTTCCTCGAGCCGCGCATTCTTCTTGACGAACTCCAGCGATTTTTCCTGATCTGCCGTCAGGTTGCTTTGCGGGGCGGCACTTTTGGTACCGTCTGTATATGCACGGGTTTTGATCGTCGTCTTGTCTACGTCTGACATTGTGGACCTCGATGGTCATGTAAAGATTCGGGAGCGCTCGCGCGCTGCACTGCAAGCCGCATTCATGCTGCGGAAAAAGTATAGCATGTTGTCCGGCAACTGCTTAAGTGGCTATCTGTGCGGATACGGCGGCACAGATCAAGGTTGCGGACTGACCTTGGGTTGCAGAGGATTGATTGGTGCCGGCGATTGATTGGTGCCTGCGGAAGATGACGCGGCGTCTTTGTTATTTGACGGCGCGACGGCATTGATCGATGGCGCGACAGGCGGAACAGTTGCGGCAACGGGCTGCATCGGATCTGACAGCCTGGGTAGCGGCGGCATGTCCGGGTTCTTCACCGAATCAAGCGGCTCAGTCTGCTGTTTGGCCGTCTGGGGCTTGCTTGCCGCCAGCGGTTGCGCCTCAAACGGCTTCGCCACGGTTTGCGGTTTGAGTGGCTGTTGCGGCGGCGGCGGCCGGCGGGTGGCCATGCCGTCGAGTACGATCTCGGTCAGGGTTTTTTGCCTGTTCTTCGCCGAGGTCGCTGCGGCAGGAATATCTTCAGGCTGGAACACAGGCGCGCTGACCCGTATCCTTTCATCGAGGGGAGGCAAGGCTGCAAGCAATTCGGATTGCTGCAATGCGCCCCACACCTGCCATGCCGCAACCGCCAGCAGCATGAGCGCCAACACGGTCAGCAACCATGCGCGGCGTTTCTTGTCCTGTGCACGGATCACCCTGACCTTCGCCCCGCCAAAAAGCGTACGGGTAACTTTCGCCTCGCCGATGTCCGACCACATGCCCGCCACCGGCTGCGTTTTGCTTGCCAGCAGCTGACGATCCGGAATTTCGAATTGGCTGATTTCATGCACCATGATTTACCGATCCCCGAAGATTGCAGCTCGACAGCCGCATGATAACAAGTAATGGCCGGGTTTCAACCGGGAACATGGCAGCGGCTGATCGATCCGCCGCATCCCTTGCAACAGCTGGGTTTTCTGCACGGTTGGCGGCTGTACATCCGGGACTGGTCCGGCCTGCCGGCCGCGCTTGAAAGATATTATCAATTGTGCAAACCGCTTTAGCCAGCTAAAGTTATGGCAACGGACAGACGGCCATGTGCTTCGAATACTTATTTATCAAACAGTTTGCTAGAACCATGAATAACCCGATCATGCGTGTCGCACTGGTGGCGCTCATTTTTTTCGGCCTGTCCGCTTGTTCGGTCGGCACAAAAACCACGAACCCGAAGATGATGCCGTCCAACCCGGAAGAGGCTGAATTGCTCAAGCCGGTAGGCTACGTGTTCCACGATGAAGTGTATGCAAACCCGAACAAGAAGCACCAGGAGAGCATAAAGAAATACATAGCAAGCGAGAAACAATCGTGGATCGACGCCTTGTCCGGCTTTACCGATAGGGAAAATATTTTTACGATGTCGGACGGAAAACCGGTCAGCGAGAACAATTCTTACCCCGACTTCGCCAGGAACCATGCCATCGTGGACGTCTATGTAAAACCGGCCCCCGAAGAAGAAGGCCTGACCATGGACGATGTGGTTTACGGTACGCCCTTCTGGGCCAGTTTCCTGACCTTCGGTATCACGCCCGCTTATCTGCCGATACCTTACATCGCGTCGTTCACCCTCACCATGCCGGCAGACAAACATATCGCGCCCTCGCATTGGGATTACTCGTATCAGCGGGAAGAATATTACTGGCTGCCGCTGCTGATCCCCATGGAAGAATATCTGGATTCCATTGACGATACGGAAGATGTGGATGCGCGCTGGAAAGCCGAAGAGAAGCGCCGCCTGGTGCTCAGGTTCTTGCAGGATGCAAAACCCCTGCTGCAAACACCATAAGATGGCTCAGTGATCTGGTGCAGTTGGTAACATGCCCCGCCTAGTCGTTTCGATCTCCGGCCACGGTTTCGGCCATGTCGCGCAGACAGCGCCTGTCCTGAATCTGCTGCATGAGCGCATGCCCGGACTGCATGTCACCGTGCGCTCTGCTGTCCCCGCCGGGCATCTGCGCTCGCGCATCCATGCGCCATTCATCCATCTGGAAAGCGAAGGCGATATCGGCATGGTGATGTCATCCGCGCTGGATGTGTGCGCGGCGGAAAGTTGCGCAGCCTATCGTGAGTTTCATGCGAATTGGCACGCACGGGTCGCGGCCGAAGCTGCGCTGCTGCGCGAACTCAAGACGGACTTTGTATTTTCCAATGTCGGCTACCTGCCTCTGGCGGGCGCGCAGCAGGCCGCCATTCCCAATGCCGCGCTGTGTTCGCTGAACTGGGCGGATATCTACCGGTGCTACTGCGGTGATAACGCCATCGCTGCGCAGATACATGATTGCTACGCCGGTGCCGATGCGTTCCTGCGTGCCACGCCGGGCATGGCGATGGACGATCTGCCCAATCTGGTTCCCGTCGCGCCCATCGCGGCGACCGGCACCAACCGGCGCGCCGAACTCAACCGGCGCCTCAAATTATCCGTCGACGAAAAGCTGGTGCTGGTCAGCCTGGGCGGTATCGCCAGCAGGATACCCATCGAACGCTGGCCGCGTATCACCGGCGTGCGCTGGCTGGTGCAGCAAAGCTGGCAGGTCGAACATCCCGATGCCGTCATTCTGGAAACCCTGCAGATGAATTTCAACGACCTGCTCGCCAGCAGCGATGTGCTGATCTGCAAACCCGGTTACGGCAGCTTCGTCGAGGCCGCATGCAGCGGCGTGCCGGTGCTCTATGTCAGCCGTGCCGACTGGCCGGAATCGCCCGCCTTGATCGAATGGCTGCAACAACATTGCAGTTGCCGCGAAGTCTCGAGGGATGCATTGGAACGAGGAGATGTTGCAGGTGCGCTAAAGGAATTATGGGATGCACCACGACCAGAACCAGTCATCCCGCAAGGTGCAGAGCAAGTTGCGGAATGGTTA
>CAIOKY010000006.1 GCA_903858965.1 uncultured Nitrosomonadales bacterium
GGCTATTTGGTACACTTATCCACAGCTGTTTGTTCTAAAAACAGCTCACGTACTTGGGTCAACGCAAAGTCGGCACGTTGGGTCAGTATTTAATCGGCGCATACAGTTGAATCCATTAAATGCAATCAGGCGCGCTTTTTAAACTCATTGGTACGGGTATCGATTTCTATCTTGTCGCCGATTTCGATGAAAGCGGCAACGGGCAGCTCAAAGCCGGTATTGATCTTGGCCGGCTTCATCACCTTGCCGGATGTGTCTCCGCGCACGGCCGGTTCGGTGTAAACGACTTCGCGCACGATAGTGTTGGGCAACTCAACGGAAATCGCTTTGTCGTTGTAGAACACCACTTCGCAAGGCATACCGTCTTCTATGTAGTTGATCGCATCGCCCATGCTTTCGGCTTCGATCTCGTATTGGTTGTATTCGCCGTCCATGAACACATACATCGGGTCGGCGAAGTAAGAGTAGGTCACTTCCTTGCGATCCAGCAGGATTTGCTCGAATTTGTCATCCGCGCTATACACGGTTTCCTTTGCGGATTCAGTCAGCAGATTCTTCATCTTCATCTTGACCACCGATCCATTGCGGCCGGAACGGCTGTACTCCGCCTTGAGCACGACCATCGGGTCGGAACCCACCATAATCACGTTACCTGCGCGAACTTCTTGTGCTGTCTTCATGTTTACTGCCCTCAATTTCCAAGGCGCGCATTCTACCGATTTCCCGGCAAAAATCCAGCAGATTCAAAGCCAGATTGTTTTCGGCCAATTGCCATGCCCAATGCTGCGCGTGACTATCCAGTTCGCCGCGCGCCGCAACGAAAGATGTCCACGCCTGCCCGATGTCTGTCGCATAACCAGCGACTTGGCCTTTGTCGTTTGAAGGCTTAGTCGAATGGCTAGTAATTTCAGCGATGGCTTGCCATGCTTCGTCACCATTCCATGCCTGCCACAAGCCTTCTACTGCCTGGCCCGCAGGCTGGCCGAGTTGTTCTTTATACAAGGTGAGGAAAGCTTGCAGCTTTTTCAAGTGCACGGCATCGTGCTGCGGATAGATTTGCCAAACGAACGGGCGCCGCGCCCATTGTGCCCGCACGCAGGAATCCTCACCGCGCACGAAATTCATATCGCACGCCCACAATAGCTGGTCATAGCGCTCCTGCTCAAGGAACGGCAGCACACGTACCTGCAGATTGCCGCGTGCATATTCGCTGCCGGCATGCGGTATCTCGTCACCGAAGAATTGCCCGACTTGAGGCAAGATGCGGCCTACCGGAATCAGGCACAAAACGGGTTGCGCACTGGCAGACCACACATCCAACAAACTTGGCAACGCGGCATTTTCATAAGCGAACAGCGAGATTTTCAGCGTCTCGGCCAATGGCATTTCCATGCCCATGGATCGCCAGAACGCCTGTTGCTGCAGAACATCGCTCTGGAAAGCATCGCGCCGCGTCAACAGATCGTGCTCCAGCAACAATCCGCCGGTTTGCTTGGTAAAACCGGGAAAGAAAAAATATTTTGTCAGCGGCAGGCTCGGATGTGGCGAAGGCAGTTTATGGCAGCTATGTACCCAATCTTCGGCGCTCAGATATTCGAGATTGATCCAGGCCGGCTGCGGCGCTTGCGCTGCCATCGCAGTGATGTACGGCTCCGGCAGCCTGCAACTAAAGGCTTCGATCACCACATCAGCTGGCAGAACATCAGGAAATTCTTTGCCCCACAGACACACTTCGACTCCCCGGCAGAACTGGCTTGATAACATAGTGTCCGCTTCCGGGCACAACTTGGCCAAGCTGCCCAGATCATCCACCCACAGCCTGACTGCGAGACCATGCTCGGTCGCCAGCTGACGTGCCAGCCGCCAGCTGACACCGATGTCACCGTAGTTGTCGATGACATTACAGAAGATGTCGCAACGATTGATAGTTTTGTTCATTTCAGTTCGGGTGATCCACTGGTGCATCATTCCGCATGCAATGCTTCCACCGGATCGAGCCGCGCGGCGCGGCGCGCCGGCATCACACCGGCCACAAGTCCGATACTCATCGCGCTCAATTCGGCAAGCACCGCAAATAGCCACGGCGTGTGCACCGGCAACGCCGGGAACAACAGATGCAAGCCCTGAGCAATACCGACACCGAGACCCAGCCCGGCCAAACCACCCAGTGCGGACAGCAGCATCGCCTCGCCCAGAAATAGCGTCAGCACTTGCCGCTCTTGCGCTCCCAAGGCGCGCAGTAAACCGATCTCGGCGGTACGTTCGGTGACGGCCATGGTCATGATGGTCAGGATACCGACGCCGCCCACCAGCAAGGAGATGCCGCCCAGCGCACCCACCGCGAAGGTGATCACATCCAATACCGAGCCCAGCACCTCGAGTGCTTTTTCTTGCGGCGTGACCGTGAAATCTTCGCGCCCGTGACGCTCCTTGAGCAGTTCTGTGATGGCACGCACCACGCCATCCAGATCGGCGTTGGACTTGTAACTCAGCTGTATCTCCATCAGTCCCGGACGATTGAATAGTTCCAGTGCGCGCGCTGCGGGAATGAACACCGTATCGTCGAGATCGAAACCGAGCATCTGCCCCTTTGGTTCCATCACGCCGACTACCCGGTAGCGTTGCCCGCCGACGCGCAAATAACTGCCGAGCGGATTCTGTCCGGCGAACAATTCCTGGCGGACTTTTGAACCGAGCACGACCATCGCACGCGCCTGGGTCGGATCATCATCCGGTAAAAAACTGCCGGTCTGAACATTGCTTGCCATGACCTTGGTTAGGTCGTGTCCCGCGCCGAACACCGTGGTACGGCGCGTCTTGCCATTGGCGCGTACCTCGGCGTTGCCGGTCACGCTGGGATTGACGTATTCGACATTCGCCAGGTGGCGCAGGGCCTGTGCGTCCTCGATGGAAAGCTGTCTGACTGAGCCGAAGATGCCCACGTTGCCTCCCTGCGTCTGCGTCTTGCCGGGCTGAATGGCGATCAGGTTGGTACCGAACTGGTTGAATTCGGCCAGCACGAATTGATGCAGGCCTTCGCCGATAGAAGTCAGCAGGATCACCGATGTGATGCCGATGGCGATGCCCAGACCGGTCAGAAAACTGCGCAGCCGGTAAGCAACGATGCTGGAAGTGGTAAGACGGATAAGGTCAGGGAATAACATTTAATCCGGTCATTCCGGCAGTTTCATACCTGCTTCAACTGACAGCGGCCGTCCGCCCTGGATGCAGCTTGAAATCGAGTCTGCCGGCAATGGCAAAAACCATGAATTGCTAAGACTGCGCTTTGCAATATACGGGACATCATGGAGACGTCCAGTAAGGCGATACATAACCATCTCGCCTTTACCTTTGACATGAATGGTGGCGGGAGGCTCGAATGCATAATCGTGCCTGACCCGGTTATAGGTGGTCTTGTCCACCTGGATCACGTCCTGCACGGCCTCATCGGTCAAGCGGCTGGCAATATTCACCGTGTCGCCCCACAGATCATAGATGAAACGTTTGGTGCCGATCACCCCGGCAACCACCGGCCCGGTGGCAATCCCGGTGTGTATACCCAGATTGTATTTGGACAAGGCCGGGTTATTGATCACAAAATCGCGCATTTCCAGAGATAGATCTGCAATATCCCGGGTGTAATCGACCTTATCGCGAGTCAGCCCACCCACCACCATGTAGGCATCCCCTATCGTCTTGATCTTTTCCACACCGTATTTTTCACACAGCTCATCAAAACCGGAAAAAATCGTATTCAGCAAACCAACCATTTGCTCAGGCGAAAGCGCCTCGGTCAGTTGTGTAAAATTCACCAGGTCGGCAAACATCACCGTCACATCCGCATGCCCATCCGCGATCAGTCCCTGATGGTTTTTCAGGCGTTGCGCGATACTGCTGGGCAGTACATTGAGCAGTACTCGCTCTGATTTTTTTTGCTCTTCGGCCAGCAATTGATGTTGCTGATCAAGCTGGGTTTTGATCCTGTCCATCTCCACGACAAAATAACGCACTAGAAAATAAATGATGGAGGACATCGCGGCGAAGTTCAGCGCAAAGAAGAAACCGATGGTTTTCATCGATACGCCATTACCCCCCCGTGCCCAGATAGAAATCAAAGAATCCGGATACAACCGTCATCACGACATAAGCGATAAACCATGGGACGGACTCGCGCCAGCCTGAAACCACCAGTGCTCCTATCGGTGCAAGCAACGCCCAGAGCATCACACCACTGGCGGTGATGGAGTTCCCGATGCTCCATTGCATGACGAACGGCACGAACAGGAACAGGCTTAACTGCACGAAACGAAATATTCCAAATTTCTTGGTTTTCAGGTAATGCACCAGCGAAGTAACCGAAATCAGCTGGTAGAACAGCGGGATGTTGGCCGAAAAATGCAGCCCCATTATCCAGTAAATCCCCAGCCACAGCACCACCGCCAGATTCATGAAGGCACATGCAAAGATCAGCAGATCCTTGCGCAATTTATCTTCTTGCGTGAATGTCGTCAGTGTGTTGATTTCGGGAAACTTTGCCATTTTCGGAATTTTCAACAAGTGCCGTTATGAATGCAGTCATTAGGTACAGAATAAGCAACCAACCTCATCATACCTGAATTGATTAATAAATAAATACTTCAAATTGTCTCGAATAATTTCATGCTGCTTCTTCATAAGTCGACCGGAAAGCGCTAGAATCGCTGCTTTGCAACTGACCTAATCAAAGGAATTTCAATTATGTCGATGTCCGACCGCGACGGTTTTATCTGGTATGACGGCAAGCTCGTTCCCTGGCGCGATGCCACCACCCATGTGCTGACGCACACTCTGCATTACGGCATGGGTGTGTTTGAAGGCGTGCGCGCATACAAGGCCGCCAAGGGCACGGCGATCTTCCGTCTGCAGGAACACACCGACCGGCTGTTCAATTCCGCACACATCTTCCAGATGAAGATGCCCTACGACAAGGCGACCCTGATGGCCGCCCAGCTTGAAGTGGTGCGCGCCAACAAACTGGAATCCTGCTATATCCGCCCGATCTGTTTCTACGGCTCGGAAGCGATGGGCATCGCCGCCAAGACGCTGTCCACCCATGTCGCGATCGCCGCATGGCCGTGGGGCGCTTATCTGGGCGACGAGGGCATGCAGAAAGGCATACGCGTCAAGACCTCCAGCTTCACCCGCCACCACGTGAACATCAACATGTGCCGAGCCAAATCGGTGAGTTCTTATTCCAATTCCATCCTGGCACACCAGGAAGTCGCCAACGACGATTACGACGAAGCGCTGTTGCTGGATGTGGACGGCTACGTTGCGGAAGGTGCCGGGGAAAACATCTTCGTCGTCAAGAAGGGCAAGCTGTACACGCCAGACCTGACTTCCTGCCTGGAAGGTATCACGCGCGATTCGGTCATCACGCTGGCCAAGGAAACGGGTATCGAAGTGATCGAGAAGCGCATCACCCGCGACGAGATCTATTGCGCCGACGAGGCCTTCTTCACCGGCACCGCAGCGGAAGTCACACCTATCCGTGAGCTGGATCTGCGCACCATCGGTGCAGGATCACGCGGGCCGATCACAGCCAGATTGCAGCAGGCATTCTTTGACTGTGTGGCCGGCAAACACCCGCAGCACACCGGCTGGCTGAGCTACGTCTAGGAGGAACCCAGTGAGTAAACACGACATCACCCAGCGTTTTATCGAAGTCACGGCCAAGGATCTGCCGTTAACCTGCCCGATGCCGGACATGAATACGTGGAATGCACACCCGAAAGTGGTGATTGCGTTCGATGATGGCGGTGAAGCGCGTTGCCCGTATTGCAGCACGATGTACCGGTTCAAGGGCGAACTGCCGCACGCCCAACACTGATCACGCCAAGCTCAGGCGCAATGCACAAGATACTCATCATCGGCCCCAGCTGGGTAGGCGATACCATGCTGATGCAGCCGATGCTGGCACGGCTAAGGCAACGCCACCATGTCTGCCGCATCGATGTGCTGGCGCCGCCCTGGACCGAAGCCCTGCTGCGTTCCATGCCCGAAGTCGACGATGTCGTCATCAATCCATTTCCACACGGTGCCCTGCAGCTTGGATCACGTTATGCCTTGGGCAAGCGCCTGCGCGAACGCCATTATGACCAGGCCATCGTGCTGCCCAACTCATGGAAATCCGCGCTCGTGCCGTTCCTTGCGCACATCACGGTGCGCACCGGCTTTGTTGGCGAAATGCGCTATGGCCTGATCAATGATGCGCGCAAACTGGACAAGAAAAAATTGCCGTTGATGGTGGAACGCTTTGCCCAGCTCGCCGAATACGCAGATCAGGACATAACGCGCCCCCTGCCCGATCCCGAACTGACTATCACTGATGTGCAGCGCAGTACCACACTGCGCAAACTGGGATTGACGCTGCAAGGTTCCGTCGCCGTATTCTGCCCCGGCGCAGAATACGGTCCGGCCAAGCGTTGGCCCATTCCCTACTTCGCCGAACTGGCACAACGGCTGCGCAAAGCAGGCTTTACCGTGTTGCTGATCGGTTCGGCCAAGGATAAATCCATCGCCGACATGATCGTCGCGCTGGGTAACGATGCCTGCCACAACCTGTGCGGCTCGACCGATCTGGGCGATGCCATCGCATTGCTGTCTTGTGCAGATCTGGTGGTCAGCAACGATTCCGGCTTGATGCACCTGGCTGCCGCGCTGGATCGCCCGATGCTGGCGCTGTTCGGCTCCAGCAGTCCGCAGTTCACGCCGCCGCTCTCTCCCAAAGCGGAGATCGTTAAACTCGACCTGCCGTGCAGTCCCTGCTTCAAGCGTGAATGCCCGCTGGGACATTTCAATTGCATGACAAAACTCACGCCGGAACTGGTCTGGCAAAAGATCGAACAAATGTAATCTTTACCATCCACAATTCACCCATGCTTAACTACCTACCCCCAAATCTGCCCAGGGAAATCTTCAAGGCCTACGACATACGCGGCATCGTCGGCAAGACACTGACACCCGAGATAGTCGAAGCCATCGGCCACGCGATCGGTTCTGAAGCTACCGCACGCGCGCAGCACACCATCGCGATCGGGCGCGACGGCAGACTGTCGGGGCCGGAGCTGATCGCCGCATTGGCGCGCGGCATCCGCAAAAGCGGCATAGCCGTGATCGACGTCGGCTGTGTGCCCACACCCATGGTGTATTTCGCCGCATACCAATTGAACACCAACTGTGCGGTGATGCTCACCGGCAGCCACAATCCGCCGGATTACAACGGACTGAAAATGGTGCTGGCGGGCGAAACGCTTTCCGGTGAAACCATCCAGCAATTGCGTACACGCATCGAACAGAATAACCTGACGCACGGCAACGGCAGCTATACGCAGCGCGACATCAGCGCGGAATATATCGCACGCATCGTCTCCCACATCAAGCTGGCACGCGCTATGAAAGTCACCGTGGATTGCGGCAACGGCGTGGCGGGTGCTTATGTCGCCGACCTGTATCGCCAACTCGGCTGTGAGGTGCAGGAAATGTTTTGCGAAGTTGATGGGCATTTCCCCAATCATCATCCCGATCCATCCGACCCGCATAACCTCGAGGACCTGATTGCCGCGTTGCGCAGCAATGACAGCGAACTGGGCTTGGCTTTCGACGGCGATGGCGATCGTCTCGGCGTGGTCACCAAGGATGGGAAAATAATTTATCCCGATCGTCAGTTGATGCTGTACGCCGCCGATGTGTTGAGCCGCAATCCCGGCGCTGAAATCATCTTCGATGTAAAATCCACGCGCAACCTGTTCGACTGGATACGCAAGCACGGTGGCGAACCGACACTGTGGAAGACCGGACATTCGCTGGTCAAGGCCAAGATGAAAGAGACCGGTGCGCTACTCGCCGGCGAAATGAGCGGCCATGTGTTCTTCAAGGAGCGCTGGTATGGTTTCGATGACGGCTTGTATACCGGCGCACGGTTGCTGGAAATCCTGAGCAAGGTAAAAGACCCTAGCGCCACGCTGAACGCCTTGCCGGACGCGGTCTGTACGCCCGAGTTGCACATCCACACCGCCGAAGGCGAGAATCATTCGCTGCTCGCCCAACTAAGGCAAAACGCAAAATTCACCGAACCAAAAGAGATCATCACGCTGGATGGTCTGCGTGTCGAATACGCCGACGGCTTTGGTCTGGCGCGTCCCAGCAACACCACGCCGGTGATCGTATTGCGCTTTGAAGCGGATGATGAAGCCGCACTGAAACGCATCCAGAACGATTTCCGCAGGATATTCCAGGAAGCTGCACCGCACCTGGAATTACCTTTCTAACAACGGGCAACTACCGTTCTGAACGGCGAAGGAAAAACGCGTTATTGCTGCGGCATCCAGTATGCCAAGTGATTCCGGAACAACTCGGTGAACCCGGTGAAATCGGCCGGCTTGGCCACGAAGCTGTTCGCCCCGGCCCGATAGCTCATCACCACCTCATCCTGTGTGTATTGTGCTGAAAATACCACGATGGGAATATCGCGGGTGGCATCATGTCCGCGCAGTGTGCGCAATGCCGCCAGACCGTCCAGCTTCGGTAACTGCAAGTCCATCAGGATCAAGTCGGGGAGTTGTTCTTTTTTCGCGACGCCGGCATCGAACCAGTTCAGCACCGCATCGCCGCCCTTCGCCACGCTCAGGCATATCCCGGAACCGGATTCAATCACAGCGCGGCGCGCCATATCCACTTCGAACAAATCGTCATTAACCAGCAGCACGTTACAACGAATTTCGTTCACCTGATCGCTCCTTATGTGCGAGCCTTGACCCTATCTACATAAAACACTAACAACACTAGACACGCCAAATTATAACTTCGCCTTCACCCAGGCTGTAACGGAGGCCAACGCCGTTGACAACTTGTCAGGTTGCGTACCGCCGGCCATCGCCATATCCGGCCTTCCCCCGCCTTTGCCACCGACTTGCTGCGCGACGAAGTTCACCAGATCGCCCGCCTTCACTTTTGCGATGGTGTCCGCTGTCACGCCCGCGATCAGGCTGACCTTGCCGTCGTTCACCGTAGCCAGCACGATCGCGGCGGATTTGAGTTTGTCTTTCAATTTATCCAGCGTCTCGCGCAACACCGCTGCGTCCGCGCCTTCCAGCATTGCAGCCAGTACTTTCACACCGTTGATATCCTGCGCCTGACTGATCAGATCATCGCCCTGTGCACCGGCCAGTTTCGATTTCAGTCGCGCCAGTTCTTTTTCCATCGCCTTCACATTGTCGAGTATCTGCATGATGCGGGCAGCGGCTTCCTGAGGTTGGGCCTTCACTGCATCCGCCACCTGCCGCAATTGCATTTCCTGCTGCTGCACCAGCGCCAGCGCGCCCTCGCCGGTCACCGCTTCCACGCGCCGCACACCCGCCGCTACGCCGCTCTCCGCGACGATCTTGAACAGTCCGATATCACCAGTCCTTTTCACATGGGTTCCGCCACACAACTCGCGCGAAGTTCCGATATCCAGCACGCGTACTTCGTCGCCATACTTTTCGCCGAACAACATCATCGCACCAGTCTTCTGGGCGTCTTCGATCGCCATCACGCGCGCCTGGGTCTCGGCATTCGCAAGTATTTCTGCGTTCACGATCGCTTCCACTTTCATAATCTCGGCATCGGTCATCGGCTGGGTATGCACAAAGTCGAAACGCGTCTTCTCAGGATCAACCTGCGAACCTTTTTGCTGCACATGATTACCCAGCACCTCGCGCAAAGCCTTGTGCATCAGATGTGTAGCGCTGTGGTTACGCATCGTGCGGTTGCGCGACGCGATATCCACACGGGCTTGCACTCCGTTACCGACCGTCAGCTTACCGGTCTTCACCACGCCGTGATGGCCGAACACACTGGCCTGTATCTTCTGCGTGTCCTCGACTGCGAAGATGCCATGCACGCTGCGCAACTCACCGCGGTCGCCAACCTGTCCGCCCGACTCAGCATAGAACGGCGTGTCATCCAACACCACCACACCGATGTCGCCTTCATTCAGTTCGTTCACTTCAGTGCCGTCCTTGTACAACGCGAGGATATTGCCCTTCTGTTCCAACGTTTCATAACCATGGAATGTTGTAGCAGGTCCGGCATATTCCAGATTCGCCGCCATCTTGAACTTGCCCGCCGCGCGCGCCTGATCCTTCTGATGCGCCATTGCCTTGTCGAATGCCGCAGTATCAACTGTCACACCATGCTCGCGACAAACATCTTGTGTCAGGTCGAGCGGAAAGCCGAACGTGTCATGAAGCTTGAAAGCCAATTCTCCATCAAGTACACGCCTTCCATCACCATACCCTGTACCATCAGAATTTCCCGCACCTGATGCGGAACCTCCACCAAAGCCAGTTCCATCGGCAAAGCCAGCACCATTGAGTGCGCTCTCCAACAAAGACATACCATTTTCAATCGTTGCAAAGAAACGCTCTTCTTCCTGCCGGAGTATCTCCATCACGCGCACTTGTGCTTTCTCCAACTCTGGAAATGCAACGCCCATCTCGGCGACCAGGTCAGGCACCATCTTGTGGAAGAACGCCGCACGCGCGCCAAGTTTATAACCATGTCGTATCGCGCGGCGGATGATACGGCGCAACACATAGCCGCGGCCTTCGTTGCCTGGGATCACGCCATCAGCGATCAGAAACGAACAGGCACGGATATGATCGGCCAGCACTTTGAGCGATGGCGAATCCAGATCGGCGCAAGGCGTCTCGCGCGCGGCCGCCTTGATCAATGTCTGGAACAGATCGATCTCGTAGTTGGAGTGCACATGCTGCAACACCGCCGAGATGCGCTCCAGCCCCATACCGGTATCCACCGATGGCTTGGGCAACGGGTGCATAACGCCGTGTTCGTCGCGGTTGAACTGCATGAACACGTTGTTCCAGATTTCGATGAAGCGGTCGCCATCCTCGCCGGGACTGCCGGGCGGGCCGCCGGGAATGTGTTCGCCGTGATCGTAGAATATCTCAGTGCACGGACCGCACGGACCGGTGTCGCCCATCATCCAGAAATTATCGGACGCGTAGCGCGCGCCTTTGTTGTCGCCGATACGGATCACGCGTTCGGCAGGCACGCCGATCTGCTTGGTCCAGATGTCATACGCCTCGTTATCCTCGGCGTACACGGTGATCATAAGTTTGTCCTTGGGCAGCTTGAACACTACCGTCAGCAACTCCCACGCGTAGTGGATCGCATCGCGCTTGAAGTAATCGCCGAA
>CAIOKY010000007.1 GCA_903858965.1 uncultured Nitrosomonadales bacterium
GTGTACCTCGGGGTCGGGCGTGATGTCGACATTGATCACCGCTTCAAGTTGCGCGATGACCAAGCCACGCGCCGCGACATCGGTCGCCACCAGCACCGAGATGCTGCGGTTGGCGAACTGGATCAGCACCTGGTCGCGCTCGCGCTGTTCCAGGTCACCGTTCAGCGTCAATGCCTTGATGCCCTGCGCATGCAGCGCTTCCAGCAGGGAGCGGCATTGCTGCTTGGTGTTGCAAAAGGCCAGCGTGCTCACCGGGCGGTAATGTTTGAGTAGCGTACCCACGGCCTGCAACCGGTCCTCGTTGCTCACTTCATAGAAGCGCTGGCGTATCTTGCTTTCCTGATGCTGTTCGGTCAGTTTCACCTCCTGCGGATCGCGCATGAACTGGCGCGCCAGCCGCGCGATACCGTCGGGATAGGTCGCCGAGAACAGCAGCGTCTGGCGGTTTGCCGGGCAGCGTTTCGCGATAAACGCGATGTCATCGACAAAGCCCATGTCCAGCATGCGATCCGCCTCGTCCAGCACCAGCGTGTTGAGCGCTTCCAGATTCAGCGTGCCGCGTTCCAGGTGATCCATGATGCGCCCCGGCGTGCCGACGACAATGTGTGCGCCATGCTCCAGGCTGGTGGTCTGTGCGCGCATGATGCTGCCGCCGCACAGCGTCAGTATCTTGATGTTATCCGCAGAGCGCGCCAGACGACGTATCTCCTGCGTCACCTGGTCGGCGAGCTCGCGCGTCGGGCACAGCACCATCGCCTGCACCGCAAAGCGGCGCGGGTTGAGATTGGTCAGCAGCGGCAGCGCGAACGCCGCGGTCTTGCCGCTGCCGGTCTTGGCCTGGGCGATCAAGTCGCGGCCCGCCAGTGCAATTGGCAGGCTGCCGGCTTGTATCGGTGTCATCGTCACATAGCCGAGCTGCTGCAAAGTTTCCTTCATGCCGGGCGACAGCGGCAGCGCATTGAACGAGTTGCCGGTCGAACTGACAGGAGAGGAGGGCGGGATTGTATTGCTCATAAGGATCATTGAGGGCCGGCGTTTCTAAATCATCTTTCCTTGCGCCGGCGTGTAGCAAAAGACTGGTAAGGACTGCGCTCCCACGGACGTTTGTTGGGGTCTTCTGCAGGTTTTGGTTTTGGCACCAGCAGGTTCTTGCCTGGGATTTTTTTGGCAGCCTGATGTTCCGCAATGGCTGCGGCAATTTGTTCCACTGTCAACAGGACGATCGCGTGTGCACCGGCAAGGTGAAAGTCGGCAAGACTTTCCTTGATGTCGCAGATACGCTCCTGACTTTTGGCTTTCTTCGCGTGGCCGGATAGTATCTGCTGCGCATCCGGTGTCAGCGCGTAGCCACCACCCTGCGCGCAGATCAGGCCGTATTCGGAGAGCCGATAAAAAGAATCGGACAATTTCGTTTCGGCGGGGATAGCGCCCTGCGATAGCTCGGCTGCAGCGATGATCTCGACCAGCTCTGCCGGGCGACGCTTGGACGCAAGCGACATGGCCAGCATAAGGATTGCATCAACATCGTGGACCGGGTACATCGGATAACCTTTGCAGAATCGAACAACAGCCAACAGGCCGGGGGTGTCAAACGCGCAGTGGTGCGGCGGGTGATGTGCTATTTTCGCGTTCGCCATTCTCTCACTTTATGCGCATCGGCGCTGCACAAAGCTCACGGGCCAGATTCATGCGCTTTTCAACAAAAGTCCAGCCCGATAAAAATGCGGTCGACGCCGGCGGGGAAACAAACACAGCTCCTGAAGGAATGGCCTGCTCACGTATACAGAGTGCCCGCACCGGGTGTCCGGGGTTGCTATTCGATTTAAGTTGCGGCACGATGCGGTAATGAAAACGTAATTCCAAATATTCGTGAGGCTAGGAATGATCCTGGCCCGTGTCCGTCCTGTGGGGGAGCTGGTCATGAAACTACACTCTGTGATTGCGAGACGCTGCGGGTATCCTGAATCCGCCACTGGCAAAAATCCGCATGAGTGCGCCCATCCCGCCGTGAACCCCTGTAAAGCCCACCCGATGTTTATCGCATGAGTCTGCGCACCCGCATCTTTCTGCTGGTCATGCTGACTACCCTGGTGCCAGCCGCGGCGATCGGGCTTTATCTCTTCAGGGAACGTGACCTCGATATCGACGAGGCCAAAGACAACATCGGTGCGCTGGCGAAGTATGCCACCGATAATCTGGACGACAAGGTCAAGGGCACGTTGCAACTGCTGCATGGCCTGTCGCATGCGCATGAACTCAACACCACGGACAGGGCGGCCTGCTCGGATTTCCTCGCCAACGTGCTCGCGCGTTATCCACAATACACCGGGCTGCTCACGATCACTCCCGATGGCGATATTTTTTGCGATTCGCTGCGCACGGGCCGCAAGCTGAATGTGGGCGGGCGCGATTACTTCAAACAGGTTGTTTTGACCCATGAGCCCGCCTACGATGTGGTGGTCGGCGGGCTGACCGGGATTGCGGTGCTGCAGGTCGCGCATCCTGTGCTCGACAGTCACGGCACATTGAAATTCGTGCTGCTCGGTTCGCTGAATCTTTCCCAGTTTGCCCAGAGCCTGGTTGCGGCCAGCCAGTATCCGAACTTGAACGTGCTGCTCTGGAACCGCAACGGAGTCCTGATGGTGCGCAAGCCGGACGGCGGACACACGGATTTCATCGGCAAGGAGTTTGCATCGTCGGAATTGTTCCGCTTCGCGGTATCCGGTGAAACCGGCACGACCACCGATCTGCCCGACCTTGATGGCGTGCGCAGGGTGTGGGCACTCGGTGTCATGCCCGAACACGGCGGCGCACGCATCACGCTGGGCGTCTCCCACGATGCGCTGTTAGCCGAGGCCAATAATATATTGTTCGATGCGCTGCTATTTCTGATCGTCGTTTCGCTGCTGGCATTCACGGGTGCGTGGTTCGTTGCGGAGATGGGCATCCGTCGTCACGTGCAGCGCATCGCGATCGCCGCCAGGCGCATAGGTACAGATGATGCCGGCAAGATCGGCGGGCCGCCTTATCCGCGCGGCGAACTCGGCGAATTGATGGCGGTCGTCGATCGTACCGCCGAAGCAGTGCAGGCGCAGCAGTCAGAAATAAAGGCGAGGAGTCACGACCTGCAGAAGCTCAATCGAACCCTGCGCATGCTGAGCGGCATCAATACATTGATCGTGCGCGTACATAACTGCGATGAGCTTTTCAAGGAGGCGTGCCGGATCGCAGTCAAGGAAGGCGAATTCCGCATGGCCACGCTGTTCATGATAGATCGGAACTCAAGGAGGCTGGTCCTGGCCGCATCGGCAGGCATCGACGAAGGTTTCCTCACCGCGATGAACGACAAGTTATCTTCAGGATCGACAGGTGCGATCATCGCGCAGGTGATCAGTGAAAGCAGAGCCGTCGTTTCCATGGACGTGATGAATGACGCACGAATCCTGTTCGCCAAACAATACGCCGCGTCCGGTGTGCATTCACTGGCCATGCTGCCGCTGATCGTTTCGGGCGAGACAGTGGGTATTCTTGCGCTCTACTCCAGCGAGAGCGATTTCTTCCAGGCAGAAGAAATGAAGATGGTGACGGAGCTGTCCGGCGACATCGCATTTGCGATCGACCACATCGACAAACAGGAGCGGCTAGATTATCTTTCTTATTACGATACACTTACCGGACTCGCCAACCGCAGCCTGTTTCTGGAGCGGACTGCGCAATACATGCGCAGCGCGTCCAGTCATGGACACAAGCTGGCCTTGAGTCTGATCGATCTGGAACGCTTCAAGAACATCAATGACAGCCTCGGGCGACAGACAGGCGACGCGCTCCTGAAACAGGTCACCGAGTGGCTGACACGCAATCTGGGAGACGCAAACCTGCTGGCGCGGATCGATGCCGATCATTTTGCCGTGGTGGTGCCGGAGATCAAGCAGGAAGGCAATCTATCCAAGCTTTGCGAGAAAACGGCACAAGCTTTTCTAAGCCATCCGTTCCGGTTGAATGATGCCGTGTTCCGCATCGCCGCAAAGGCAGGCATCGCGATCTTTCCCGATGATGGTACCGATGTCGATACCTTGTACAAGAATGCCGAAGCTGCGCTCAAGATGGCCAAGGCGAGTGGCGAACGATACCTGTTCCATACCCGCAAGATGACCGAGACGGTGGCCGGCAAGCTGAACCTGGAAAACCAGCTGCGTCAGGCCCTCGACAACGAAGAATTCGTGTTGCATTACCAGCCCAAGATAAATCTCCTGAGCGGCAAGCTCACCGGCGTCGAGGCGCTGATCCGCTGGAATGATCCACGCACGGGCCTGGTTCCGCCGGGCCGCTTTATCCCGATTCTGGAAGAAACCGGATTGATCAACAACGTCGGCCATTGGGCGCTACGTCAGGCAGTCAAGGACCATCTGCACTGGCGCGAGGCGGGGCTGGCTGCCGTACGCATTGCCGTGAACGTTTCAGCGCTGCAATTGCACAATCACGGGTTCATCACCGAGATCAAACAGGCGATCGCCATTGACGACCTGGCACCGCATGGGCTGGAACTGGAGATCACCGAAAGCCTGATCATGGCGGATGTCCAGCGCAGCATCGTCAACCTGCAGACGATCCGCGACATGGGTGTAACCATTACCATCGATGACTTCGGTACGGGTTTCTCATCGCTCAGTTATCTCGCCAAACTGCCGGTGGACACGCTGAAGATCGACCGCTCATTTGTGACTGATATGACTGCCGGCCCTGAAGGGCTTGCACTGGTGTCTACCATCATCACGCTGGCGCATTCGATGAAACTCAAGGTGGTGGCAGAAGGCGTTGAAAGCGAGGAGCAGGCGAACCTGTTGCGCTCGCTAAGCTGCGACGAAATGCAGGGTTACTTGTTCAGTAAACCGGTGCCTAGGGAAATATTGGAAACCAGATTTCTGACCTTGCCGCAACAGGTAAAGCAGATTCTTTAGCTACTTGACCATCTTCCTGCTGCGCAGCGCTTCGATGATTTCCGAAATCACACCCGGATCATCGATGGTCGAAGGTACCGTATATTCCTTGCCGTTGACGATATGGGCCAGCGTCTTGCGCAACGTCTTGCCGGAACGGGTCTTGGCCAGTCTGGTCAGGATCACCGTGTCCTTGTAACAAGTGATCGCACCGATGGTGTCGCGTATGCGGGCGATCAACTGTTGTTGCAGCTCGGCCTCGGTGATGGTCATGCCGGTCTTGAGCACCACCAGCCCCATCGGCACCTGTCCCTTGAGATCGTCGTCGCGCGCGATGACCGCACATTCCGCCACCGCAGGATGGGTGGCGATCACTTCTTCGATCTCGCCGGTGGACAGCCTGTGTCCGGCGACATTGATCACGTCGTCGACGCGCCCCATGACGAATACATAACCGTCCTCGTCGATATAGCCGCCATCGCCGCTGGTGTAGTAACCGGGCAGGAAAGCCAGATAACTTTCACGAAATTTATTCACGTCGCCCCATACGTGGTTCAGGCATGCGGGCGGCAGCGGCAGCTTGAGCGCGATGTAACCCTGCGTGCCGCGCGGTACTTGCTGCCCGTTCTCGCCGAGTATGTGTACGTTGAAGCCGGGCACCGGCACGGTGGACGAACCGGGTTTGATAGGCATAGGCTCGATGCCCTGCATGTTGGCGGTGATCGCCCAGCCGGTCTCGGTCTGCCACCAGTGATCCACCACCGGCTTGCCGCTCTGTTCGGTGAGCCACGCCTCGGTCGGCGGGTCTAGTCTTTCGCCTGCCGAGTAGATGACCTGCAATTTGCTCAGGTCGTATTGTTTCATCAGCGCCGCTTGCGGGTCTTCCTTCTTCACGGCGCGGAACGCGGTGGGTGCGGTGAACAGCGCCTTCACGCCATACTCGGCACAGACGCGCCATAGTGCGCTGGCGTCCGGTGTCATGATCGGTTTTCCTTCATAGACTATCGTCGTGCAGCCATGCAGCAGCGGGCCGTACACGATGTAGGAATGCCCGACCACCCAGCCCACGTCGGACGAGGCCCAGAACACATCGCCAGGATCGACGTTGTAGATGGCTTTCATGCTGTATTTGAGCGCCACTGCGTGGCCGCCGTTCTCGCGCAATACACCCTTGGGTTTACCGGTGGTACCGGAGGTATAGAGGATGTACAGCGGATCGCTGCCCTTGACCGGCGTGCAGCCCACCGCCTTGGACTTGGCCAGCAGTGCAGACCAGTCGTGATCGCGCCCCGCAAGCAGTGATGCAGTGGCTTGCGGACGCTGGTAGACGATGCAACTTTGCGGTTTGTGTTTGGCGAGTTCCATCGCGCGGTCTATCATCGGTTTGTACTCCACCACGCGCTTGACCTCGATACCGCAGGAGGCGGTGAGGATGACCTTGGGTTTCGCGTCGTCGATGCGGATCGCCAGCTCAGGTGGTGCGAAGCCGCCGAATACCACCGAGTGGATCGCGCCCAATCTCGCAACGGCCAGCATCGCGATGACTGCTTCCGGGATCATCGGCATGTAGATGATGACGCGGTCGCCTTTCACCACGCCCAGATTGGACAACATCCCGGCAGTGCGTGCTACGACATTGGTCAACTCTGCATAGGTGTAGCGCGACTTGGTGTCGGTGACTGGGGAATCATAAATCAGCGCGAGCTGGTTGCCGCGGCCATTCTTGACGTGATGATCCAGTGCCATGTAGGCGGTGTTCATCTCGCCGTCGGCAAACCAGTAGCCGAGGCCGTCGTCATCGAGCGACAAAATTTGTTGAGGGAATTTGAACCATTCCAGCGCCTCGGCCTGCTTGCGCCAGAAACCTTCGGGGTCTTGCATCGAACGGTCATACTCGGATAGGTAGCTCATTTCGATTCCCTCCTCTTGTTGTTCTGTTCGTTCAGTTGATGATCAACATCTCCATGAACTCGTTGACCGGCATCGCTTCCAGTTTCTGTTTATCCAGGCACAGTGCCATGATCTGCTGGCAGCGTTGTTCGGGAAAGCGCGTGCGCAGGTTATCGAGGAACTTCTGCTGCAATACCGGGATGCCCTCGGCACGGCGGCGGCGATGGCCAATCGGATATTCCACCTCGATCTTCTCGGTGCTGCTGCCGTCCTTGAAGAACACCTGGATTGCATTGGCGATGGAGCGCTTGTCCGCTTCCAGATATTCGCGGCTATAACGCGGCTCCTCGACGATCTCCATCTTGGCGCGCAGCTGGTCGATGATAGGATGACTTGCGTGAAAACTGTCCTCGTAATGTTCTGCTACCAGGTCGCCGAACGCCAGCGGCACAGCGACCATATACTGGATGCAGTGGTCGCGGTCGGCGGGATTCGCCAGCGGGCCGACCTTGGAGATGATGCGGATCGCGGATTCGTGGGTGTGTATCACGATCTTGCTGATATCGCCCAAGCGGCCTTTCACTTGCCGATGCAGGCCAACCGCCGCTTCGCAGGCTGTCTGAGAATGGAATTCGGCGGGGAAGGAAATCTTGAAGAGAATATTCTCCATCACATAACTGCCATACGGCTGCTTCAGGCTGAAGCGGCGCTGGTCTTCCGGTTTGAGTTTTTGGTCCTTGTTGGTCTTGGAGAACAGCACGTCGTAGAAACCCCACTGCGGCGCGGTCAGCACGCCGGGGATGCCCATCTCACCGGCCATCGTGATCATCGCGAGGCGCACCCCGCGCGAGGTGGCATCGCCCGCCGCCCAGGATTTGCGCGAACCTGCGTTTGGTGAATGGCGGTAGGTGCGCAACGCTTGCCCGTCGACAAACGCCTGCGACAACGCGTCAATGACCTGTGCTTCAGTGCCGCCGAGCAGGCGCGTCACGACGGCAGCAGTGGCAACTTTTACCAGCAGCACGTGATCGAGACCGACGCGGTTGAAGCTGTTCTCCAGCGCCAGTACGCCCTGGATCTCGTGCGCCTTGATCATCGCGATCAGCACATAACGTATCGTCAATGGTGCCTTGCCTTCGGCTACGCGACAGCGGCTGAGGTAATCCGCCACGGCGAGGATGCCGCCGAGATTGTCGGAAGGATGGCCCCATTCTGCCGCCAGCCAGGTGTCGTTGTAATCCAGCCATCGTATCATCGCGCCGATGTCCCATGCGGCTTTCACCGGATCGAGCTCGTGCGAGGTACCGGGCACGCGCGCACCGTTGCGCACCGTGGTGCTGGGCACCAGCGCGCCAAGATGCTTGGTGCACTCGGGAAAGCGCAATGCCAGCAGGCCGCAGCCCAGCGTATCGATCAGGCAGTTGCGCGCGGTGTCGTAGGCTTCCGCCGATTTGATCTCCATACGGCAGACGTATTGCGCGATGTCCACCAGCACCTGGTCGGGTGCGGGGCGGGTGTTCATTTCTACATTGGCGCTCATTATTTTTCCTAACGCTTATCAAGTGGAATCCAAGCCAGATTCTCCGGCCCGACGTAGTTTGCACTGGGGCGGATGATCTTGCCGTCGGCGCGCTGTTCCATCACATGTGCACCCCAGCCGGTGACGCGCGAGATCACGAACAGCGGCGTGAACATGTTGGTCGGCACACCCATCATGTGATACGACACGGCGGAGAACCAGTCGAGGTTGGGGAACATCTTCTTGGTGTCCCACATCACGCTTTCCAGGCATGCGGCGATGTCGAATAAACCGATCTCACCCTTTTCCTCGGCAAGTTTTTTCGCCAGGCGCTTGATTACTTCGTTGCGCGGATCCGAGATGGTATAGACCGGATGGCCGAAGCCGATGACGATCTCCTTGCGCGCGACGCGCGCGCGGATGTCGGCCTCCGCTTCATCCGCATTCTTGTAGCGACTCTGGATGCGGAACGCTTCCTCGTTGGCACCGCCATGCTTGGGGCCGCGCAGTGCGCCGATTGCGCCGGTGATGCAGGAATACAGGTCGGAGTTGGTGCCGGCGATGACGCGCGCGGCGAACGTGGAAGCGTTGAATTCATGCTCGGCATACAGGATCAGCGAGGTGTGCATCGCGCGCACCCAGGATGCCTTGGGCGGCGTGCCGTGCAGCAGATGCAGCAGATGGCCGCCGACGGAATCATCGTCCGTCTCCACGCTGATGCGGCGGCCGGAGGTGCTGTAGTGATGCCAGTACATCAGCATCGAGCCGAAGCAGGACAGCATGCGGTCGATCAGGTCTTTTGTTTTTTCGGGATCGTGTTGCTCCGGTTCCTGCTCGCAGGTGCCGAGCATCGAGCAGCCGGTGCGCATCACATCCATCGGGTGCGCATTCGCGGGGATCGCCTCCAGCGCTTGCTTCACCGGTTGCGGCAAACCGCGCAACGATTTGAGCTTGGCCTTGTAGGCTTTCAGTTGGGTGGTGTTCGGCAATGTGCTGTGGATCAGCAGATGCGCGATCTCCTCGAACTCGGCCTGGTCGGCAAAATCCAGGATATCGTAGCCGCGATAGTGCAGATCGTTGCCGGTGCGCCCGACGGTGCAGACAGCGGTGTTGCCGGCAACGGTGCCGGAGAGCGCAACGGATTTTTTGGGCTTGGGTAATACGCTTTCTTCTGCCATGTCTTTCTCCCTCTGAAACCTTGTTAACCTACTGCGCAATCAGATTGCTGCGTTGCGCGGTGCTCACTTCCTCGCCTATCTACTGGATATGTCTCGTCGTTCCGCCCCGTGCGCCTTGCACTCTGATTGCTCGTGACGGTTATGCAAGGTTTCAAATACAGCTCTCTTATTCCGTCCCTTTGTCAGCGAACAACCGGTCTAGCTGCTGCTCGTAGGCGTGATAGCCGAGATAGTCATAAAGCTCCGTGCGTGTCTGCATCTCGAGCACGACTTTCTGTTGCGTACCGTCGGCGAGGATGTGCTGATAGACGTTCAGTGCGGCCTTGCTCATCGCGCGGAAAGCAGACAGCGGATACAGCACCAGCCTGATGCCTACGCCTGCCAGTTGCTCAGTGGTGTATAGCGGAGTCGCACCGAACTCGGTGATGTTTGCCAGCACCGGCACTTTCACCGCGCGGGTGAATTCTGCATATTGCTCCAGCGTGGTCATTGCCTCGGGGAAGATCATGTCGGCGCCGGCCTCGACGCAGGCCTGCGCTCGCTCGATGGCCGACTGCATGCCTTCCACTGCCAGTGCATCGGTGCGTGCCATGATGACGAAGCTCGCGTCGCTGCGGGCATCCACCGCCGCCTTGATACGATCTGCCATCTCGCCCTGGCTGACGATGGCCTTGTTGGGGCGATGGCCGCAGCGTTTCTGCATCACCTGGTCTTCGATGTGGAACCCGGCCGCACCGGCTTGCGCGATCTCGCGCGTGGCGCGCGCGATGTTGAAGGCACCGCCCCAGCCGGTGTCGATGTCCACCAGCAGTGGCAAATCACTTGCGGCAGTGATGCGGCGTGTGTCCTCGCATACATCATGTAGTGTCGTGATACCGAGATCGGGAACGCCAAGCGAGGAAGCGGCTACCCCGCCGCCGGAAAGATACAGCGCCTTGTGTCCGCTTTTTTGCGCGAGGATGGCGCAATAGGCGGTCACAGCGCCAACTACCTGCAGCGGATGATTTTCGGCCGCGGCGCGGCGCAGTTTGTTGCCCGGGGTATTTGATTGAGGGTTCATTCAATTTGCTCCTCTCGGTCTATCATTTCGCTGATGCTGCGCCAGGCGCCCTGGATGTGGCGGCGCATCAGCATCTCGGCCAGTTCGCCATCACGTTGCGCCAATGCCTCGACGATCTGCCGGTGTTGCTGCAGTGCGGGGCCTGTGCGCTCGGCATTGCGGCTGGTGCGGTAACGGCACATGCGCAGCAACTGGTATTGTTCGCTGCCGAGCATATGCATCAGCATCTGGTTGCGGCTGCCGCGCGCGATCAGAAAATGAAAATCCAAGTCGCCTTCTTTTTGCGCATACACTTTGCCGCCTTGCTTCTTGATCTGTGCTTCGTGCTGGTCGAGCAGTTTGCGCAATTGCGTGATCTCATCGTCGCTCATCTGTGTTGCGGCGATCCGGCACGCCATGCCTTCCAGCGCTTCGCGCACCGCATAGAGGTCGGAGAGGGTCTTGCGGTCCAGCACCACCACGCGCGCGCCGGCGTTGGGTACACGGGTGACCAGGCGCATTCCTTCCAGGTGGCGCAATGCTTCACGCAGGGGGCCGCGCCCCATGCCGAAGCGTTCGGCCAGTTCGGCCTCGTTGAGTTTCTGTCCTTGTTCCAGCTCGCCGGTGACGATGCTGTGGGCCAGACGATGTGTGGCGACATCAGCAAGCGTGCCTTGTTCGGATGTTTTGATTAACATTGCATTTAACCATATTGTCGACAATATGGTTAAATGCTAGCACTTATTATCTAAAAAATGCAATATATTTTATATTTATGTCGACAAAAATGCTGTCAGGCGCGAAAAAGCTTATGGGGGAAGATTGGTGATGAAGGCAATCTGTTAATGTTATGCGCTGGTCAAAGCGGGGATTGAAGCCGATGCGATCAGTGAAGCGATAAACTGGTCGATAATATCGAGGGAAAAATTTTCGCCGATGACATCTGCAAAATTAAGCGACAGTACTGGCCCGGGGAAAAGTCGCTGTTGTTCATTGGCTAATTCATCATAGCGCAAGATAACTTTCAAGGCCGCTTCCAACGAAGCATCGTTGAGTTGGGCGGCAAGCTCGGGATGTTGCAGCAGGCTGCGTGCGCTGGACAGAGGTTCGCGGTGTATGCGGATCACCGAGGGTGTGGCGATGCCGTGGTTCATTCCCCCGCCGCCTGTTACTAATTTGACTGTGATCGACGAAATAGTGGATATCACCAACCAGAAGCGGAAGCCGGACGATATCGTGGTTGCCGGCACATCAACAGACGGCGGCAATGGGCAAACATTACCGATGTGCAATTGAAATCACTTTTAACGGCTGGATATTCCATGAAACATAAACTGTTTTTCGCATCGTTATTGGGGATGTTTTTAGGTGTGCCGTCATTCGTGTTGGCTGCGCCAGAGACGAAGCCGGATACGGCATCTGGCGCAGATCAGGCATTGCTGCGCTTTGCGATTGTGCCGAGTGCCAAACAGATATCTCGCGAATTGAAACTCGCCAATGAAAATCCCGCGCGCCAGATGAATGTGGTGCTGAAGGCCGGGGGAAAAGATGACGCGGTGGACGCCAATGTGGTCGTCACCGACAGCAAGCCATCCATCTGGGGAGTGACGGTCGATAACACCGGGTCGCCGGAAACCGGCCGTGCCCGGCTGGGCCTTTCCTATCGCAATGCCAACGCGTTTGATGCCGATCATGTCGCCAGCATTCAATACATGACGTCGCCGCAATATCCGGACCGGGTGAAAGTGCTGGGCGGCGATTACAAGATTCCGCTCTACCAGTCGGGCAGCAGTGTGGAATTCTTTGGCGGTTATTCGAATGTCAATTCTGTGGTGGGCGGCTTGTCGAATTTTCAGGGCGGCGGACGCTTACTCAGTGCGCACTATAACTATCTTCTGGAAC
>CAIOKY010000008.1 GCA_903858965.1 uncultured Nitrosomonadales bacterium
ACTCCTGTACCTGCATCTCGGTGACCAGACCGTTTTCAACGGCCAACTCCTCGAACGTAGTCGCTCCCTTACGGGCCATTTCGTCGCTGCCTCTCGTGGACTTAATGTTGCTGCTTCTTTCGCATTTTAGCGCATTTTCGCAAACATCTACAGCAGAGAAAATAGAAAGTAGGACGGGCTAAAAGCCCAATACTGCGTGATTAAGAAAAAATTGGAAATAGAAAACCTCCTCACTGGACGATTCCAAGTTTGCGAAAACAAGAATCGGTTACCCATTGAGGAGGTTTTACAGTGACTATCATCGTCCAAGAGCGGCAGCGAACCAAAGAGAAAATTCTGGATGCCGCACTGAATCCGATCCGGCTGCTTCTGCCTACAGCGCTGATCGAACAATGGTGCCGGGAAGCAGATCATCAATGGCGTGAGCGTCTGTTGGGTCCTGTGGTCACGGTGCTGGCTTGCATCTGGAAACATCTGCAGCCTGAAGTCGTTTCAGCCCGTGACGTCGAAGATGGTTTTGCAGAACTGTCCCGCGAGGGCCGTGACAAAGCGCGTTCGGGCAGCGATTTTTGCCAGGCGCGCGGCCGCCTTCCTTTGGCCGTGTTTCAGAAGGCGCTGAAGCATGTGGGCGAAGCGGCTTCACATTCGGCAGGCATGCTGTTTCATCAGTTGCGTGTTTGGGTGGTCGATGGCACTACCTTGCGCACGTCCAATACTCCGGCGCTGGATTCGTACTTTGGGCGCGCGAGCAATGGGAAGTGCGCCAGCCGAAGTCCGGTCGCGCGGCTGCTGGTGTTGATTTGCTCTGGAAGCTGTGTTGTCTTGAACGCCGCAGCGGGATCGTATGTGACCTCGGAAATGGCGCTGTTCATTCGGATGTTGGCTCAACTGCCGGCGGGAGGACTGGTGGTGGCCGATCGCGGGTTCGGCACCTTTCTCCTCTGCTGCCTGGTTCCGTTTCGGGGTTCGCATCTGCTGGCGCGGTTACGCGCCAGCCGCTCGAACATGCAACGCAAACGCCTGGGCTACCGCGACTACTTGGAAGAGTGGAAGCGCCCGAGGCGCGAGCATTCGGCCTTTCCGGCAATATTGATGACTTGCCCGGAAACGATCTGGGTGCGCGTGATTGAACGGCAAGTGGTGCGGCGAGGCTATAAAACATGGACGTTGCGGATCGTGACGACGTTGCTTGATCCGAAGGCGTATCCAGCAAGCGAACTGGCGGAAATGTACTTTCGGCGCTGGCACATTGAAACGGTGTTGCGCACGCTGAAAACGAACTACCAAATGGCGCGATTAAACGGCAAGACACCTGATGTGGTGGAGAAGGAAATCGTGTCCACGGTGCTGGCATACAACTGCGTGGCGGCGCTGATGAGTGAAAGTGGAGAAGCGCCCGAACTGATCAGCCCGGTTCGAGCGCGAAACATCGTGATGCGCTACGCGGGATACATGGCATTCATGGCAACGTGCCGCCTGAAAGAATTTTACGAGGAGATGCTGGACATGATTGCGAAGGCCTTACAATTACCGCAAGAACGGGATCCAGAGCCGCGAGCGGTGATCCAACTTCCAGGCACTTTTCCCGTGCTCACGATGCCACGGGATCAGTGGAAGGCAAAAAATCGCGCGGCTTAATCACGCAGTATTGGGTTAATCCCCCGCCCCACGCCGCTGCAGGTCCTACATCTTTTCCATCATCGCCTTGATGCGTGCTTCGATCATCGCCAGGCGCGTCTTGCCGATTTCCG
>CAIOKY010000009.1 GCA_903858965.1 uncultured Nitrosomonadales bacterium
CGCGCCAATGATGCTGGCGTTCACCCTGTTGTGGATATACACCTTTTTCGCGCAGTATCTGACCATCTGGTACGGCAATTTTCCGCAAGAGACCGGCCGGGTGTTCGGCATGCAAAACGGCGACTACACTTTTATCTGGTGGTCGATGATCGCACTGAAGTTCGTGATTCCGTTCTCGAGCTTATGCTTCCCTGCCACGCGCCATAACCCGATCGCGATCAATGCGGTCGCCACTTGCATCATCACGGGCACCCTGTTTGAGCGCTACGTCTGGATCGGCGGTATCCACGGTACCGGAACCTACCCGTTGCTGGCTGCTGTGCTGGTAGGCGCGGTTGTTGCTATAATCGGCTATTTTTCGGTGCGTTCGCTGATGCAGCGTACCGAGTTGATTAGAGGTAAGTGGTAATGATGAGATTGTATTCGGGGACGACTTGTCCCTATAGCCACCGCTGTCGTATTGTGTTGTTTGAAAAAGGGATGGATTTCGAAGTGATCGACGTGGACCTGCAAAACAAGTCCGAGGATGTCGCCACGATCAACCCTTACAACAAAGTGCCGGTGCTGGTTGAGCGTGATTTGATTTTGTATGAAGCAAATATCATCAACGAATATATTGATGAACGTTTTCCTCACCCCCAGCTGATGCCGCCCGATCCGGTGCTGCGCGGACGAACCCGTTTGTTCCTGCACCGGTTTGAGCAGGAGTTGTACGCGCATGTCGATGCGATCGAGCAGAATGTGCCCAAGGTGGCCGATAAATCCAGGGTCATCATCCGGGATAACCTCACACAGCTATCCCAGATACTGACCAAGCAAAAGTTCCTGCTGGGTGACGAGTTCTCGATGTTGGACGTGGCCATCGCTCCACTGTTGTGGCGCTTGGATCGTTATGGCATACAAATGAGCAAGGATGCGGCGCCGATGATGAAATATGCGGAACGTATTTTTTCACGCCAGGGTTTTATCGACGCACTGACTTCTCCCGAAAGAGCGATGCGCAAGTGAGCGAGCTGTCCACCCGTCCTTATTTGATTCGGGCAATTTACGAATGGTGTGTGGACAGCGCGTATACGCCTTACCTGGCAGTCAAGGTGAATGACCAGACCGAAGTACCGGTTGCATACGTGAAAGACGGCGAGATCGTTTTGAGTCTGAGCATCACTGCCGTGCGCAATCTGGAACTGGGTAACGAATACATCACTTGTGCGGGGCGCTTTGGCGGTGCTTCATTCAACTTGATCGTCCCGGTAGGTGCCGTAAAGGGCATATTTGCCAAAGAAACGGGTCAAGGCTTGATGTTCCAACCCGAGGATGCGCCGCCAGATCAACCCCATACCGAAAGTAAGCCGTTAGCGCATAAGCCTATGTTGAAGATCGTCAAATAGCAGTTCAACATTGTTGAATGAAAAAGCCGCAGTCTTACTGCGGCTTTTTCATTTCATGCGCACCAACGGTTAGTGCGATAGCGATGCTTGCATCTTGCTCAAGGCCTTTTGCTCGATCTGGCGTATGCGCTCGGCAGAAACGTTGAACTCGGCAGCCAGTTCGTGCAGCGTGGCAGAATCATCCTCGCGCAACCAACGCGCCTCGACGATGCGGCGGCTACGGTCATCCAG
>CAIOKY010000010.1 GCA_903858965.1 uncultured Nitrosomonadales bacterium
TGCAAAGACCATCAGCGTGCCGAGCAATGCGATGCCGATCCTCTGGCCAATCTCCCATACTTGATCGGAAACTGGACTACCCTTGAGTAATTCGGCGACATAATACAGCAAGTGCCCGCCATCCAATAAAGGAATGGGCATCAAATTCAACACACCCAGACTGATACTGATCAATGCAAGGAAACTCAGATAAGCCACCATACCCATCTTGGCGGACTGTCCGGCGTAATCGGCGATCGTGATCGGGCCGCTCAGATTTTTCATCGACACCTCACCCATCACCATCTTGCCCATCATCTTCAGGCTGATGGCGGATGTTTCCCAGGTTTTGCGCAGCGACTGCTGCAGCGCCTCCAGCGGGCCGTAGCTCACCTCGGTGAACATCTTTTTCCATTCGGCCTCGTCCACCTTCGGGCCGACACCTATCTTGCCCACCGTTTTGCCGGACTCGGTGTCAGAGCGCGGAACCACCGGTATGGTCAGCGTAGATTCCCCCTGCTGGCCATCTTTGCGAAGAATCTCCAGTTGCACAGTTTGCCCGGGATGCGCATGTAACATATCCACAACATCCATCCAATGTTGCATCGCCATTCCGTTGGCACGCAGGATACGATCACCCACCAGTAGACCGGCACGCTGTGCTATGTCACCTTCAGTCAGGCTGCCGATAACAGGCAAGACAACGGGCTGAAAAAGATGCAAGCCCAGCTTATCGAGAAACTCTCCATCCATATCCTTCGCAGCCAGGCCGCTCACGTCCAGCACGTGCGTCAACGATGTGCCGCTTGCGTCCTGCGCATCGATTCTCACTTCGCCTTGTTTCAATACCATATCCAGCAAGCGCCAATGCAATTCCTGCCAACTCGGGATAGGCTCGTCATTGATACTGAGTATCGTTTCTCCTGCGTGCATCTGCGCGATCGCCGCAGGTGTGCCCGGTGGCACACCGCCGAGCACCGGCTTCAGTCCCGGCACGCCATGGATGAATAAACCCCAATACAAGACGATGGCCAGCAAAAAATTCGCCAGCGGCCCCGCCACGACGATGGCCATACGCTGCAACACCGGCTTGCGATTGAAAGCGTAGGGCAGATCCTCCGGCGCAACTGTTTCTTCGCGTTCGTCCACCATCTTGACGTAGCCACCCAGCGGCACCGAAGAAATCACCCATTCGGTATCGTTTCCTGGAAAGCGTTTGCGGTAGATCACCTTGCCGAAGCCCAGCGAAAAGCGCAGCACTTTCACGCCGCAGCGGCGCGCCACCCAATAGTGCCCGAACTCGTGGAACACCACCAACAGCGCGATTGCGACTACGAATGCAAGCAAAGTGGTAATCATCTGCTTGATTTCTGGATTTGTTGTTGCGCGGTACGGCGCGCTTCGGCATCCGCAACCAGCACATCGTCCAGGCAGGTGATCTTGCTGACTGGCAATGCATCCAGCACCGCTGCGATGACACGCGGAATGTGCAAGAAAGCGATCTGGTTATCGAGGAAGGCTGCCACGGCCACTTCATTTGCGGCATTCAACACTGCAGGCGCCGTACCTGCCACACGCAACGCCTGATATGCCAAGGAAAGGCATGGGAAGCGCTCGAAATCCGGTGCTACAAAATTCATCGTCGCCACCTTGAACAAGTCCAGCGGTGCCACACCAGCGTCGATGCGCTCGGGATAAGCCAAACCATAGGCGATCGGCGTGCGCATGTCCGGATTGCCGAGTTGCGCCAGCACCGAGCCGTCCACATACTCGACCAGCGAATGGATCACGCTCTGCGGATGTATCACCACCTGGATGTCATCTGCACTCGCATTGAACAGCCAGTGCGCCTCGATGACTTCCAGCCCTTTGTTCATCATGCTCGCCGAGTCCACCGAGATCTTGCGTCCCATCACCCAGTTGGGATGCGCGCAAGCCTGTTCCGGCGTGACATTGTGCAGTTCGCTCAATGGTGTGTTGCGGAACGGACCACCTGACGCAGTCAGCAAAATACGACGCACACCATTGCCAGCCAGATCGCCGTTATAACCGCGCGGCAAGGCCTGGAAGATCGCGTTATGTTCGCTGTCGATAGGCAACAACACGGCACCGCTGGCGTGTAACGCATCCATGAACACATTACCCGCCATCACCAGCGTCTCTTTATTAGCCAGCAGGATTTTCTTGCCTGCATGCGCGGCTGCCAATGTAGGACGTAAACCCGCCGCACCAACGATGGCCGCCATCACTGTATCCACGTGCGGGAACACAACAACCTGCTCCAGCGCTGCGGCACCGCTCAATATCTCGGTTGCCAAGCCTGCGTCACGCACGCGTTGGCGCAACGCTGCTGCGGCAGTTGCATCCAGCATCACCGCATAATCCGGTTTGAATTGCTGACATTGCCGGAACAACAAGTCGGTCTGGCTGTTTGCCGTCAATGCAACGATCTTGAATTTTTCGGGATGGCGCGCCACTACATCCAGCGTGCTGGTGCCGATACTGCCGGTGGAACCCAAAATCGTGATGTTTTGCATGGTCAGAGTTGCATGATATTCAGCTCAGGTGCGGCAACAACAGCGCCAGTGCGGCGAGCGGCAAGGTAGATGTCAGCGCGTCGATGCGGTCCAGCAGGCCGCCATGGCCGGGCAGCAACGCACCGCTGTCCTTCACCCCGGCCTGGCGTTTGATCGCAGACTCGAACAAATCGCCGAACACCGCCAAGCCAACCCAGCACCAGGAAGCCACCAGCAATACCGGCAACAACTTATAGCTGAACTCGCTGAAACTCCATGCCACCAGCACATACGCGGCAACGCCAAGTATCGCGCCCGCCACGCCTTCCCATGTTTTGCCGGGACTGATACTGGGAGCGAGTTTGTTTTTGCCGAACTTGCGTCCGGCAAAATAAGCCGCGATATCGGCCATCCATACCAGGCCCATCATGCCCAGCAGCCACATCGGATGATCGCCGCGCAGATCCATCATTGCCAATCCGGTCGGAATCAATACGGTCCATCCGACCAAGGCCATCAGCACAGGCCGCTCGACTTTCCACCCCACCATCAGCCAGGTTGGCACGACGGCCAGCCAGAGCACCGCAGACAGAGCATAGACCAATACATGCAGCAAGGTTTGCTGCTCGGGAGTGTAATAACTGTCAAACCAGACCAGGCCCAGCATCATCACCAACGCCAGCCACCAGAACAGGTTCGCATTATTGCCACCGAATTTGGCCAATCTCGACCATTCCGAGGCACCCTGCATCACCATCACGATCACCAGAACTGCCCATCCCGCATCCGGCAAAAAGAACAATGCCAACAAAAACAGTACCAGCAGAATGCTTGCCGTGATCACCCTCTCCTTAAGCATTCCGCTCTCCCTGCTCCGATTTTCCGTTCAACTTTTCACCGGGTAGTTGTTCGCTGGTCCGGCCGAAACGCCGCTCGCGCTTCTGGTACGAAGCGATCGCCTTGTCCAGTTCGTTGCGGTCAAACGCCGGCCACAGCGTATCGGTAAAATATAATTCCGTGTAAGCAAGCTGCCACAGCATGAAGTTGCTGATGCGCTGCTCGCCGCCGGTGCGGATGAACAGATCGGGCTCGGGCGCATCGCTCATCGACAGATAGGGTTGCAGGTCCTGCTCGGTAAAAGTTTGCGCGAGTTGCGGATGCTCGTTGAGCATGGCTTTCACTGCATGCATCACATCCCAGCGCCCCCCATAGTTCGCGGCGATGGTCAGCGTCAGCGCGGAATTATTCGCGGTCAACTGTTCCGCTTCCTGCATGGTCTGCCTGAGCTTGTCATCGAAACGGCTGTGGTCGCCGATGATCTTGAGACGGATATTGTTTTCGTGCAGCTTGGCGACCTCACGTTCCAGCATTACCAGGAACAACGACATCAGGAAGGAAACTTCGTCGGCCGGGCGCCGCCAGTTTTCGCTGCTGAACGCGAACACGGTGAGATGCTCCACGCCCAGACTGCGGCAAGCCTTCACCACTTCGCGCAATGCCTCCACTCCGCGCTGGTGCCCAGCCACACGCGGCATGAAGCGCTGTTTCGCCCAGCGCCCGTTGCCGTCCATGATGATGGCGATATGGCGCGGGATCGCGGGAGCGTCGGGAATGATGCAGGTGGAACTTTGGAATAACGCCATGGGAGGTTTCAGGATCGGGGATGCGGGATATGGGTGCGATGTCGGTCTTAATCCTGCATCCTGTATCCCGTATCCTCCTACACAGCCATTAAATCGGCTTCTTTGGCAGCAAGAGCCTTGTCGATCTCGGTGACGAAGCGATCGGTCAGCTTCTGTATTTCGTCCTGCGTACGGCGTTCCTCGTCCTCGGCGATCTCTTTGTTCTTGAGTGCTTCCTTAAGCGTGTGGTTGGCATCGCGACGAATATTGCGCACCGCAACTTTCGCGGTCTCGCCTTCAGATTTTATCACCTTGATCAGATCGCGACGGCGCTCTTCGGTCAACATCGGCATCGGCACGCGTATCATGTCACCGTTGGTGGCAGGGTTCAGCCCCAGATCCGCATCGCGGATCGCACGCTCGACCGGACCGACCATGTTCTTTTCCCAAGGCTGTACGCCTATCGTGCGCGCGTCAACCAGCGTGACATTCGCGACTTGGGTAATCAGCGTCGGGTTGCCGTAGTATTCCACCATCACATGATCCAGCAAACCGGTATGTGCGCGGCCGGTGCGCACCTTGCCCAGGTCGGCTTTCAACGCATCCAGCGACTTTTGCATTTTTTGTTCGGTCGTCTTCTTGATTTCAGCGATCATGGTTGATTCCAACAATCATGGTTTTCTCCTGAGTTAATCTACGCACATTCCCTAATAATGCGCACCTTAATCAACACGTACCAAAGTGCCTTCGCCCTCGCCCATCACCACACGCTTCAGCGCACCGGCCTTGAAAATGCTGAACACGATGATCGGCAGTTTCTGGTCGCGGCACAATGTCAACGCCGTCGCATCCATGATCTTGAGATTCTTGCTGATCGCCTCGTCAAAACTCAGGCTCTGGTAGCGGATCGCATGCGGATCTTTCTTCGGGTCGGCGGTATACACACCATCCACTTTAGTGGCCTTGATCACCACTTCGGCAGACATTTCCACGCCGCGCAATGCAGCAGCAGTGTCGGTAGTGAAGAACGGGCTGCCGATGCCTGCCGCAAAGATCACCACCTTGCCGTCTTCCAGGTAACGCAATGCCTTGTTGCGGATGAACGGCTCGGCAACCTGCTCCAGGTTCAATGCAGACTGCACACGGCAATCCAGGCCGGCACGCGTCATCGCATCCTGCAGCGCCATCGAGTTCATCACCGTGGCCAGCATGCCCATGTAATCGGCAGTAGCGCGATCCATCCCCGCCGCCGCAGGAGCCCCGCCGCGGAAGATGTTGCCGCCGCCGATCACGATCGCCACCTGCACACCCAACCCCGCCACTTCCGCGATTTCGGCGACGATACGCTCGATCACCTCGCGATTGATACCGTAGCTGTCGTCGCCCATCAGGGCTTCGCCACTGAGCTTGAGCAGGATGCGTTTGTAGGCGGGTTTGCTCATGATGGTTACCCCTTGGCTGCCGCTGCAGCAGCCGCAACTTCAGCCGCGTAATCTTCGACCTTCTTCTCGATGCCCTCGCCCACCACGAACATCTGGAACGCGGCCACCGATGCGCCCTTGGCCTTCAAGAGTTGTTCTATGGTTTGTTTGCCGTCTTCGGCCTTGACGAACACCTGGCCCAGCAAGGTCACTTCCTTGAGGAATTTCTGCACCGTGCCATCGGCGATCTTTTCCAGCATCGCTTCCGGTTTTCCGCCTTCGCGCGCTTTCTCGATCGCGATGCGGCGTTCCGTCGCTATATCCTCCGGATTCACGCCGGAAGCATCGATCGATTTCGGCTTGCTGGCCGCAATGTGCATGGAAATATCCCGGCCAAGTGATTCGTCACCACCGGTGAAATTCAACAGCACGCCGATCTTGCTGCCATGCAGATAACTGGACAGCTTGCCGGTGGTGGTCGCATAACGCTCGAAGCGGCGGATGCTGACGTTCTCGCCCAGCTTCATGATCAGCGCCTTGCGGGTTTCTTCGACAGTGCCGGAACCGTTGACGATCGCCATCCCGGACAACGCATCGACATCGGCCGGATTATTCTTCGCTACGGTCTCGGCGGCGTTCTTTGCGAATGCAACAAAGTCATCGTTCTTCGCGACAAAGTCGGTCTCGCAATTCACTTCCACCAGCGCACCGGTCTTGCCATCGTTCGCAATGAAGGTGCTGACCACACCCTCGGCAGTCACGCGGCTGGCCGCCTTGCTCGCCTTGGCACCGCTCTTGATGCGCAGCAATTCTTCTGCAGCTTTAAAGTCGCCATTAGTCTCCGTCAGCGCCTTCTTGCAATCCATCATGCCGAGACCA
>CAIOKY010000011.1 GCA_903858965.1 uncultured Nitrosomonadales bacterium
ACGAACACCGACGGTCCCGCGATCAGCTTGCGCACCTCATGCTGGCTCTTGCCGCAGAACGAGCAATAGAGTAATTTGTCGCCCGATTTCTTGTCGCCAGAATTTTTATCGTCAGACATCGTTACCAACCTTCCATCAAGTTATCGGAAAAAATTTACCAAGTAAAAAATCAGGTACGCTTTTCCAGCACCTGGTCCACCAGGCCGTATTTGACTGAATCCTCTGCACTCATGAAATTGTCGCGATCGGTATCGCGTTCTATGGTCTCGACAGATTGGCCGGTGTGCTGCGCCAGCATCTGGTTGAGCCGCTGCTTCAGGTACAGTATCTCGCGCGCATGGATCTCAACATCCGAAGCCTGGCCGCGAAAACCGCCCATGGGTTGGTGGATCATCACGCGCGAATTGGGCAGGCAGAAACGCTTGCCCTTTTCGCCCGCAGCCAGCAGGAAAGAACCCATGCTGGCGGCCTGACCGATGCACAGCGTGCTGATATTCGGCTTGATGAATTGCATGGTGTCGTAGATCGCCATCCCGGCAGTCACCGAACCACCCGGCGAATTGATATAGAAATGGATATCCTTGTCCGGATTCTCCGATTCCAGGAACAGCATCTGCGCCACGATCAGATTTGCACTGTGATCGTTGACTTCGCCGACCAGAAACACCACGCGCTCCTTGAGCAAGCGCGAATAGATATCGTATGCCCGTTCACCGCGCCCGCTGGTCTCCACGACCATCGGAATCAATCCGATGTTTTGCGGCTCCAAATAATCCGTCATGTTATTCGCTTCCCATCAATTCGTTGAATACGGCCTGCTTGTCGACAGTCTTGGCCTGCTCCATCGTCCAGTTCATCACATTCTCTTCCAGCACGATATGTTCGACTTCCTGCATGCGCCCCGCATCGGTGGCATACCAGCGTATCACTTCCTCTGGCTGATCGAAGCTCTGCGCATAATCCTGGATAAAAGCCTTGATCTGGTCCGGCTGGGCTTTCAGATCATGTTTCTGCACCAGATAGGCGAGCATCAAGCCGAGCTTGACGCGCTTTGCCGCACGTTCCGTGAACAATTCCGGAGGCAACGATATCCCCTTCATCTTCATGCCGCGCGCCTCCATGTCCTGCAGGGTTTGCTGCATCAGTATCTGCACTTCCTCGTCGACCGACACCTTGGGCACATCGAATCCGGCGACCCGCAACAATGCCTCCATCGACGCATCCTTGTTGCGCGCGCGCAAACGGCGCGACACTTCCCTGTTCAAGTTGCTGCGTACTTCGTCCTGTAATTTGCTCACGTCACCATCCTCGATACCGACAGACTTGGCGAACTCCGCATCTATTTCAGGCAGCTTCGGCGCTTCGACTCGATTCAGGGTGATCGAGAAGTTGACCTTCTTGCCTGCAACTTCCTTGCTGCGGTAATCTTCCGGAAAAGTCAGGTCAAATGATTTGGTCTCGCCGGCCTTCATGCCGACCGCAGCCGCTTCGAACTCGGGCAACATCCCGCCCGCACCCAGATCCACCGGATAATCCTTGGCTTCACCGCCCTGGAATACCACGCCATTCAGCTTGCCGGTAAAGTCAACGCTCAGGCGATCGCCCGCTTGCGCCGCACGGTCGACCTTCTCGTAAGTGGCGCGCTGCTTGCGCAACGTCGCGATGGTGCCATCCACATCTTCCTGGGCCAGCTCATAAACCAGACGCTCGATCTTCTCGCCGGACAGATCACCCACCACCACTTCCGGATACACCTCGAAAGTCGCGCTGTATTCGATCTGCTCCGCCTGCAAGTCTTTGGTCTTGATATCGAACTGCGGCGAACCCGCCACCCTCAGGTTATTGACTTGCGCAGCCTCGGCGAACGAACGTTGCAGCGCATCGCCCAAAGCTTCCTGGCGGGCCTGTGCGCCGTAGAATTGCTCGACGATCTTTGCCGGAACTTTACCGGGACGAAAACCGGCGATCCGCACGCTGCGTCCGATATTTTTCAGGCGCGCCGACACCACGCCCTCAATGACCTTCTGGGGAATGGATGCATTCAAACGACGTTGTAATGCGCTTACAGTTTCTACGCTGGACATACTTGTATTTCCTTGAAATTAAGTTGAACGGTAGCTGGTGCGAAAGGCCGTGGTGCGAAAGGAGAGACTCGAACTCTCACGCCTTGCGGCGCTGGAACCTAAATCCAGTGCGTCTACCAATTCCGCCACTTTCGCGCTGTTTTTTCCAGCTTTGGTGGCGATTATATCACTAAGCTGCTATTTCATTAACTTGGCCCTTTTATTTCAACCACCAAACGCCCGCACAGCTTGCCTTGCAGCAGTTGCGGAAATGCTTGCGGCAGCTCCCTGAAAGGCACGCCATGGGCGGCCAGCGCCAATGACTTGGGATACAGGTCAGTTGCCAGGCGCTGCCACATCTGTTTGCGCAACGACATCACGGTCGCGGCGGAATCGACTCCCAGCAACTTCACGCCGCGCAGAATGAAGGGCAGCACTGTAGTATTCAGCTCAACTCCGCCCGCATTGCCGAAGCTGGCGATCGCGCCGTTCTGCTGCATCGTACGCGTCAGCCACGCCAGTGTCTCACCGCCCACCGAATCCAGCGCGCCAGCCCACTGCGCTTTCTCCAGCGGACGCGTGCCCATCTGCACATCCTTGCGCGACAGAATTTCGCTAGCACCGAGCAACTTCAGGTAACCGTGCTCGGCATCTTTTCCGGTCAGTGCCACCACGTGATAACCCAGTTGCGCCAGCATCTGGATCGCGAGGCTGGACACGCCGCCGGTCGCGCCGGTCACGATTACTCTTCCGTTATTGGGACGCAACTCGTTTTGTTCAAGACGGTGGATGGATAATGCCGCGGTGAATCCCGCCGTGCCCAATGCCATCGCATCGAACAGCGACAACCCTTGCGGCAATGGCACCACCCAGTCGGCAGGCACGCGCACATATTCGGCGTATCCGCCGTCATGCGCCACGCCCATGTCATAGCCAGTCACCAGTACCTCGTCACCGGCCTTGAAGCGCGCATCGGATGAACTTGTCACCACGCCCGAGACATCGATACCGCCCACACAGGGGAAGCGGCGTATCACCTTGCCCGCACCGGTGGCGGCGAGCGCGTCCTTGTAATTCACGCTGGAGTAATGGGATTGGATGACGACTTCGCCTTGATCGAGATCGTCTAGTGATAGGTCGACGAAACGACCAGCGGATTTGCCGTTCTCTTCAAAGATGCGATAAACAAGAAATCTGTCCGTCATAATTTACGCCTCTTTAGGAAAAATATTCGAGAC
>CAIOKY010000012.1 GCA_903858965.1 uncultured Nitrosomonadales bacterium
CACGAACACATCCTTGCCGCGCACATTCTCCAGCAGCTCTACCATCACTTCGCCATCGGAGAAACGCCCTACCGTGGCGCGTCCGAGATGAATGTGCAAATGCTTTGCGACCGCTTCAGCGAGCTTAGGATTGGCATTGCCGGTGAACACCATCAAGCTGTCGTAGGACACTTGCGACCCCTCAAAGAATCAAATAAAGGCATAAGCCCTGAAAACTGGCTGGGGAGGTAGGGATCGAACCTACGAATGCCGGAATCAAAATCCGGTGCCTTACCACTTGGCGACTCCCCATCTACAAACTAAAAATCAATCAAGCACCCAATCATGCAACGGATGCCTTGCTAAACCTTGTGTCACTACCCCTTGCATCTCGTGTGGCAACTGCTTCATCACGGCTTCAGCCTCGCTGCGGCTGGCAAACCCGGCGAACACACAGGCCCCGGAACCGGTCATCATCGCCTTGCCGAATTGAGCCAGCCAGGCTATATAACGCGCCACTTCCGGATAAAGCTTGCACACCACGGATTGCAGATCGTTGCGAAGTTGCTGCCCATCGCGGAATTGCCGTTCCTCCGGGAATTGCTGCTCCAAAAGGGCGCGCATTGTGATGGAAACCGTATCGCGTGTCAATTCTGGCGCAGCAAAAATCTGTGCGGTCGGCACATGCACCGGCGGGAACAACACCACATACCACGCCTCCGGCAAAGGATAGGCCTGCAACTCCTCACCAACCCCTTCGGCAAAAGCGTTCTCGCCGAACACGAACACCGGTACATCCGCCCCCAGTTGCAAACCGATCTGCATCAGGCGCGCACGCGGCAAACCCAATGACCACAGGCAATTCAGCGCAATCAAGGTGGTCGCCGCATCCGAACTGCCGCCGCCCAGCCCGCCGCCCATCGGGATACGTTTTTCCAGCGTGATATCCACACCCAAACCGCATCCGGTCTCGCCTTGCAACAGCCGCGCGGCACGCACGCACAGATCCTGCTCCTCCACCACACCTTCGACAGCGTTAGTACGCCGCACCACACCATCTTCGCGCAGTTCAAAATGCAAGGTGTCATGCAGGTCGATGAAGCGGAACAATGTCTGCAACAAATGATAGCCATCCGCACGCCTGCCGATGACATGCAGGAACAGATTCAATTTTGCCGGCGCGGGGCAGGTTAGCCTCATTTCGGGTTCCAGTCCCATTCATCGATCAGCAACTGCACCTGCAAGTCTTCATGCCTCAACTGCAAGCGCGTCGGCAGATTGTCGGCATAACGCAGGAAGCTTACCTCCCAGCCATCCTGGTGCAATACGGAAATCTGGCCATTGTCGGCACGCTCGATCTGCGCGGGGCTTTCCGGATCGGCCATGCCCAGCACCCAATGATGCAGGCCGTTCAGCGGCAGGTGCCAACCCAGTACCTGCTCCATTAACGATTCCGCATCGACATCCTGATAGTGCTTGCCACCATTATCCAGCGTGGCATTATTGTCATCGCGATAAACACGGGCGGCGGTTTGTCCGAGCGGAGTGAGCAACAGGACTTCGTCGGATCGTGCCTGATGCGTCCAGTGCAAACCGGCAGATTGGTGCGTTTCCAGATGCTTGACCGAGATGCGCCCATTCAATGCAAAGGGCGCCGATTCAAGCTGCGCGGGCCGCGCAGCCGGGACGGGGGCGGATGGTAATAACGCGCAGCCGCTCAGCATGGACAGCCACAAAAAAGCCAGCAGCCGCGCCATAACTCAGGGATCGAATTTTTTGATGGCCGCCTGCAGCGGGGCATTGTCCGGATTGGCCTTGAGACTGTCCTGCCAGATCTTTTTGGCTTCCTGTTTGTCGCCGCGCATCCACAGTACCTCGCCCAGATGTGCCGCGATTTCGGGATCGGGATTACCGGCAAAAGCACGCTTCAACATCTTCACGCTGTCGTCCATTTTACCGCTGCGATAATAGCCCCAACCCACACTGTCCATGATCGAGGCATCATCCGGGGCGAGCTGCAACGCTTTTTCAACCAGGCCGACCGCTTCGGGGATGCGCATGTTGCGTTCCAGGTAACTATAGCCCAGCGCATTGTAGGCCTGCGCATGATCGGGATCGATCTGGATCACCTTGCGCATCAGTTGTTCGAACACTTCGGGCTTGCCGACCTTGTCCGCCATCATCGCGGTCCCGTACAGCAGATCAGGATGATTGGGCAATGTCTCCGTGGCTTTCTGCAACACCTGATAGGCCTCGTCGAACTGGTTCGCCTCGCGCAACAATTGCGCCTCGATCAACACCAGCTGGACGCGCTGCTGGTTGTTGGTGGTCTGCACCTGACCCAGCAACTGGCGCGCCTCGGCAAGCTGACCGCGTTTACCCAGCAAAAAGGCGATACGGATCTGCGCGGCCACCAGATATTCACCGCCCTTGACCTCGCGATAGGAAGCAAGCGCTTCGTCATCGTTTTTCTTCGCCTCACCCAGCTGTCCGAGATAGTACTGGATCGTATCCTGATCCTTCTTGCCTTTGCTGAGCGCCTGCCTGAGCTGCGTCTCGGCACTTTGCAGATCGTTCATCTGCAGCGAGATCAGCGCGATGGCATAAGCCATGTCCGGGTTGTCCGGATTCTCGTCCGACAGGCGCTGGAATTCGGCACGCGACTCCTTGTATTGTTTTTGGTCGAGCAGCGCGCGTGCATACTGCAAACGGATTTCGCGTGCCTCCGGATATGCGGACAGGTAATGGCTCAACACATCCAAACCTTGTTGCGGCGCACTCTTCTGCAACAACTGCGCCTGCAGCGAAACCGCCATGTCCCACTCTGGACGCAAGCTGCTCGCCAGCTTCGCCTCGCTCAAGGCCAGTTCTTCGCCACCGGATGTCTGCGCCAATTGCGCCACAGCCCAATGCGCTTCGGCTATCCGCGGATAGGGCGATGCAAGGTCGCGCATCAGCTTGAATGCCGCAGCCTTGTCCGGATAGGGCGCCAGCATTTGATATATCTGCACAAAAGTCGGCCCGGGATGCGCCTCTTCCGCTTTCAGCACTTTGACAAACTCCTGGCCAGCCTCATCGATCCTGCCGGTGCGCAACAGTGCGGTAGACAGCATGCGCATCGCCGTGGGCGAAGCCGGATCGGTCTCCTGCCAGATTTTCAGGGTCTCGATAGCCTTGTCCATTTGACCGGATTGGATCGCCATATGCGTGGCACGCATCGCGAGACGCGGATCACGCGTCTTCTTGGCCATATCCAGGCCGCCCTCGACGGCAAGTTCATTCTGCCCGCGCTGACTGGCAATTTCTGTCAGCAGAAATTCATAAAGCAAATCACTGCTCAACTCAACATTGGGCAACACCATTTTGGCTTCCGCCTGTTGCTCGGGCGACGGGGCCTGATCTGCGGCTTCAGGCTGGTCCTCCGACTGGTCAGTCTGATCCACAAGCTGGTTCCCCGGCTGATTCACGGGCGCGTGCGCGCAGGCCGCGAGCAGCAAGGCGCTGAAAACGATATATTTGAACTGGGTCATGACGACACTGCTTTTGATGTGGGCGCACATAATAGGTTATATTTAGCCAAACTCACAACCATGACGGCCACCCGACTTTGCCCAATTCCACTCCCGAAATAACCCTCTCTGCGCGCAACCTGACGCGCAGCTTCGGCAAGCAGGTCGTCATCCATGGCGTGTCGCTTGAATTAAGGCGCGGCGAGGTACTGGGGCTGCTCGGGCACAATGGCGCAGGCAAGACCACCACGCTGCAAATGCTGACCGGATGCCTGTTGCCGGACGGCGGTGAAATCCGGGTGTGCGGCATCAATCTGTTGCGCCAGCCGGCACTGGCGAAAATGCATCTCGGTTACCTGCCGGAAATTCCGCCACTGTATCGCGAACTCAGCGTGAACGATTACCTGAAATTCGCCGCGCGTTTGCGCGGCATGAAGAATGCCGATGTCGCTGCCGCGCTGGTACAAACCAGGCAACGTTGCGGCCTGGAAAACGTCGGCAAAAAGATCATCGGCACTTTGTCCAAAGGCTACCAGCAGCGCGTCGGCATCGCGCAGGCGATCATCCATGACCCTGCCGTGATCGTGCTGGACGAACCCACGGTCGGTCTCGATCCCACGCAGATCCGCGAGATACGCGGCCTGATCCGCGAACTGGGCAACCACAGCAGCGTGATCCTCTCCA
>CAIOKY010000013.1 GCA_903858965.1 uncultured Nitrosomonadales bacterium
CTTTTTTTGCGGCTGGCTTCTTAGCTGCGGCTTTCTTGGCTGCTGGCTTTTTGGCTACCGCTTTTTTTGCGGCTGGCTTCTTAGCTGCGGCTTTCTTGGCTGCTGGCTTTTTTGCGGCTGCTTTTTTCGCTACAGGCTTTTTAGTTGCGGGCGTCTTTGATGTTGCCATTTTCATTCTCCATAAAAATTTTAGAACTTTCACTATGACTCACTGCACACCCAAACGCCCTGTATTTAGCGAAAGACGCTTGCGGCATCGGTACTGTATCCACGTTTAAAAAAACGTGCAACAAATTTCGTGAAAATCTTTCATTAAATTTGCAACACTCACTCAACCAGTTTTTCCCCGGCATATAACTTCGCCACCACCTCACGCTCACGCACCAGATGCACGGAACCGCCATCCACCATCACCTCGGCAGCACGCGGACGGGTGTTGTAATTTGAGCTCATGCTCATACCGTATGCACCCGCGGAAAGCACAGCCAGCAGGGATTGCGGGGCAATGGCAAGGTCGCGCGCATGGCCGATGAAGTCCCCCGTTTCACAGATCGGCCCGACCACTTCGTAGCTCTGCATGGGGTGCTTTTCACGACTGACCGGCAATATGCCGTGGTAGGCATCATACAAAGCCGGGCGCATCAAATCGTTCATCGCGGCATCCACAATGGCGAAATTCTTCTCTTCGCCATGCTTGAGATACTCCACCCGGGTCAGCAAAACCCCTGCATTGCCGACCAGGACACGTCCCGGTTCGAGGATCAGCTTCTCACTGCGCCCGCGCAGCACGGCCAGCAGCGCAGCCACATAATCGGCGATCGCCGGGGGTGTTTCATCGTTGTAACGAATACCCAAGCCTCCGCCCAGGTCGAGATGTTCCAGATGGATCCCCTCTTTGGCCAGGGCATCCACCAGCACAAATATCTTTTCTGCCGCCGCGATGAACGGGCTGGTCTGGGTGAGTTGCGATCCGATGTGGCAATCCATGCCGGTGATGCGCAGGTGCGGCAAACCCTGCGCTTTGCGGTATAGCGCAATGGCTTCCGTGTAAGCCACGCCGAACTTGTTCTGTTTCAGCCCGGTGGAGATATAAGGGTGGGTCTTTGCATCCACATCGGGGTTCACCCGCAGGCTGATCGCGGCGACTTTGCCCATGTCGGCAGCCACCTCGTTCAGGCGCTCCAACTCGGCGGCAGATTCGACGTTGAAACACAGGATCCCCGCATCCAGTGCCATGCGCATTTCAGCAACCGTCTTGCCGACACCCGAGAACACCACTTTGCGCGCATCACCACCGGCGGCCAGCACACGCTGCAATTCCCCGCCGGACACTATGTCGAAACCCGCGCCCAGGCGCGCAAACACATTCAGGATCGCCAGATTGGAATTGGCTTTTACCGCATAGCAGATCAGATGTTCCCGGCCCTGCAGCGCTTTGGTGAACTGGCGCATGCTGTCCGTCAGCGCGGCGCGTGAATACACATAGCAGGGTGTACCGAACTGTGCGGCGATGTCTGCCAGTGGCACTTGTTCGGCATAGAGTGAGTCATTTTGATAATGGAAGTAATCGCTCATGGCAGCTTGTTTTTTAGTTGGTGGATTTTACTGGGTTGGTGGGGGTTTGCTGCGCAGAAGGTAGGCTCGCTTTTTGCTGGTCCGCTGCTTGGGCCGGAGGCGCCTGAACGCCCGATACCGGAACCGGCGGCGCGGGCAGCATGAGCGGACCCTTATGTCCGCAACCTTGCAACGCTAAAGCCAGCACTGCGATGATGGGCAGGATTCTGTACGGGGTATGGTCTGAACACATGATTGCACCTGCCGATTATTTAACCGCACGGATTATAAATGCTGGTCATGGCCGAAAGCCAACTAAACAATGAAACCCGGCTTTTTTGATCTTAAGGGTGATATACGCTCAGAGCGCAATATCATTGAGTTCGCTGCGCAAGCCCGGATAATCGGGGCACACGCTCTCGACTATCCGCCAGAACGCCTCCGAATGATTCAGCTCGCGCAGATGTGCCAGCTCGTGCACCACCACATAATCGATCAGGCGCATCGGTAGCTTGATCAGCTGCACATTCAGCCGCACAGTGCCGTTCACGGCGCAGCTACCCCATTGCGCTTTCGCCGCAGAAAGCTTGATCGCCCGTGGCGCGACTTTCAGCAGATGCGCATAATGTGCCGCACACTGTTCAAAGAGACTCTGCGCTTCGTCCTGATACCAGCGTGACACCATTTGTTCTATATCTGAGGCCTCACCGGTATCGGCAACGAATATCCACAATTCCTTGCCGCGCCTTTGCGGCGGTGAAGCGAACAAGCCAGACACCACGCGCAACACCAGCAGTTCGCCCAGATAATCTATCGTTTCGCCATCCTGCCACAGGGTTGCTTCCGGCTTGCGCGATTGCCACCCGTCCAACTTTTCCACCACCCAGCTCGCCTTGTCCTGCAACACGCTGTTCAGCCATTTTTCGGATGCACGCAGCGGCATGCTGACAGTCAGGCCGCGATCATCGATGCGCAGGCCGATGCTGCGGCGTTTGCTGCTGCGCTTCAGGGTATAGGTGATGTGTTTGCCGGAGAGGAGTGCGGCGCGTTGTTCGACGCTGGGGGGTGAAGTCAGATTGCGCAATCGTTTGAACATCAGTGCTCAAGGTTCCGGATTTCATTCTCGATCCACGCCTCGACCAGCGCGTTGATCTCTTCCGCCTTTAAGCCTTTGGTTTCGATGGGCGCACCGATGCTCATCGTGATCAGGCCGGGGTGTTTGCCGAAAGCGTTGCGTCCCCACAGCCGACCGGCGTTATGCGCCACCGGGATCACCGGCACCCCGCTGCTTGCCGCGAGCATCGCACCGCCGATCTTGTATTTGCCGCGCTGGCCATACGGCACGCGCGTGCCTTCGGGGAACACCACCACGCAGAAACCCTGCGCGAGCCTTTCCTTGCCCTGCTTCAGCAATTGCTTCATCGCGCCTTTTCCGTCGCTGCGCTTGATCGCGATCGGGCTGGTCAAAGCCAGCGCCCAGCCGAAAAACGGTATCCACAACAATTCGCGCTTCAACACCCATACCTGCGGCGGAAAGATCTTTTGCAGCGCCAGCGTCTCCCATGCCGATTGGTGTTTGCACATGACGATGCAGGGTTGGGTCGGCAGATTCTCGATGCCCTTTACCTGATGGCGTATGCCGCAAACCACCTGCAATATGGGGAGCATCATTTTTGCCCATTGCGAAATGATGCGATAGCGCGTTAGCCGATCGAACGGAAAAGATAACAATGCCAGCGTCGCAAAGACCGGCGTGATGATGATTTGCAGCAGCAGGAAAACCAGTGAGCGTATTACGAGCATATCAACTCTTATACCAATTCTGCGGCCACCGCCGCGAGGTTGGCGAATACCTGTGTGCCCTCCGGCAATCCTCCCGCAGCCTGGGTCTTGCTGCCCTTGCCGGTCAGCACCAGATAGGGCTGCGCGCCCACTGTTGCGGCAGACTGCAAATCGCGCAACGAGTCGCCCACCGCCGGAACGCCCGACAGACTGACGTTATAACGCGCCGCGATCTCTTCCAGCATGCCCGGTTTGGGCTTGCGGCAATGGCAATGACTATCCGCCGTATGCGGGCAGAAAAACACCGCGTCGATGCGCGCGCCGACCAGCGCGCAAGCCTTGTACATCTTGTCGTGTATCGCATTCAGCGTCGGCATATCGAACAACCCGCGCCCCACACCGGATTGATTGGTCGACACCACCACACGGTAGCCGGCCTGGTTCAGCCGCGCGATCGCCTCCAGGCTGCCGGGTATCGGCCTCCATTCCTCCGGGCTCTTGATGAACTGGTCGGAATCGAAGTTGATCACGCCGTCGCGATCGAGAATGATGAGTTCCATATCTGATCTATCCTTGCATCACTAGGCCGCCAACTTGGAGATATCGGCAACCTGATTCATCAATCTGCCCAACTGCTGGAGCAGCACCGCGCGGTTCAGGCGCAGCTCCTTGTCCTCGCACATCACCATGACCTTCTCGAAAAAGTCATCGATGAACGGTTTGAGGGTGACCAGCGCTTTCAAATTCTGCCCGTAGTCGCCGCGATCCAGATAGCCTTGTGCAAACGGCGTAATGTCATGCATGGCCTGATACAAGTCACGTTCGGCGGCTTCCTTCAGCAGCTCAGGTTTCACGATCGCATTGGCCAGATCAGCACCGATCTCTTCGCGGTTCTTGCGCATGATGTTCTGCACGCGTTTATTGGCTGCGGCCAGGTCTTTCGCCACTTCCAGTGCGGCAAATATGCGCACCCCGTCGAGCCGTGGCATAACTTCATGCAGCCGTCCGTTCAATGTATAAAGCACCGCTTCGATGTGCTGCACTTCAAAGTCGCGTTCGCGCAAATAACCACGCAGACGATCCAGCATGAAACCTTCCACGTCGCTTGCCACAGTCGCACTCAATATCCCCGTCGGGAAATTCTCCGTCGCTGTTTTGAGCAATGCGCCCAGCGGCAGATTGAGCGGCGTCTCGATCAGGATACGCAGTATGCCGAGCGCATGGCGGCGCAAGCCGAACGGATCCTTGTCGCCGGTGGGTATCTGGCCTATGCCGTAGATACCGACCAGTGTTTCCAGTTTGTCGGCAAGCGCAACGGCGCAGGCGATGCCGCCCTGCGGCAACGTGTCCCCGGCAAAGCGCGGGTGATAGTGCGCTTCGATGGCATCAGCCACCTCTTGTTTCTCACCATCATGCTGTGCGTAATAGCGGCCCATGATGCCCTGCAATTCCGGAAACTCGCCAACCATGTCGGTGATCAGGTCGGCCTTGGACAAACGCGCCGCCAATTCCGCATTAGCCTTATCCGCGCCCAGCAAGCGCGCGATCGTACCAGCCAGCGTGGCGATGCGTTCGACGCGCTGCAACTGGGTGCCCAGCTTGTTGTGGTACACCACGTTGCCGAGTTTTGCCACACGCGATTCGAGAGACTGTTTGCGATCCTTGTCGAAAAAGAATTTCGCATCGGCCAAGCGCGGGCGCACCACGCGCTCGTTGCCTCCAATCACCAGACTGGGATCTTCCGGACGGATATTGGACACGATCAGGAATTTATTGGTGAGCTTGCCCTGCGCGTCCAGCAGCGGGAAATATTTCTGGTTCGCTTTCATCGTCAGGATCAAACACTCTTGCGGCACTTCGAGGAATTCTTTCTCGAATTTTCCAACCAGCACATTGGGACGCTCGACCAGTGCGGTTACTTCATCGAGCAGCGCTTCGTCTTCGATCGGCTTGAGGTTTTCCTTGGCAGCCGCGGCGCTAAGTTGTTTGGCGATCTCGGCGCGGCGTTTTGCAAAGCTCGCGATTACTGCGCCTTCGTTTTCCATTTGAGCTTCGTAGCTGTCGGCATCCTTCAACACCACCTTCTCTACACTGGACTCGAAGCGGTGACCCTGGGTGTCGCGTCCGGCGGTCAAACCCAGCGCGCTGCATGGCACGATATCCGCACCATGGAGTGCGACCAGTCCATGTGCGGGACGCACGAAATTCACGTTGCTCCAGCCATCGGCCAACTGATAAGTCATCACCTTGGCGATAGGCAGCTTGGCGAGAGTCTCATCGAGTGCCTTCTGCAAACCTTCTGCGAGCGTCGCACCCTTCACCACGCTGTCGAAGAACAAGGCTTCGGCCTTGCCGTCCATTGCGCGCTTGAGGCTCGGCACTAGCGAGGCATCCGCGCCCAAGCTGGCGAGCTTCTTGAGCAGCGCAGGTGTAGCTTGTCCACTTGTATCCAGCCCCACCGCAACCGGCATCAGCTTTTGCGATACCGACTTGTCGGCGGCATGTTCTGCAACAGTCGTGACGTGTGCCGCCAGTCGGCGCGGTGAAGCATATGCGGTGACTTCCACATCGCCCGCTGCGAGCCCTTGCGACTTGAGACTGGCAACCAGCACCTCGGCAAAACTGTCGCCAAGATTCTTCAGCGACTTGGGCGGCAATTCCTCAACGAATAATTCAACCAGCAGATTTTTGTTGGTTGTCATTGCGCCGATTCCTTATCCATTTGCGCGATCGCTTCGTTAGCCCATAAACGCGGCGCCATCGGGAACGGCGGGGCAAGCCGCCTGCGGCTCTCCTTGTAACTCTTGGCGACGCTGCGCGCCAGGTTGCGGATACGCCCGATGTAGGCAGCGCGTTCGGTCACCGAGATCGCGCCGCGCGCATCAAGCAGGTTGAAACTATGTGCGGCTTTCAATACTTGTTCATAGGCAGGCAGCGCCAGTTGCTGTTCCATCAGGTGCTTGGCCTGTTTCTCATAGCTGCCGAACGCATCAAGCAGAAATTCCACATCGCTGTGTTCAAAGTTGTAGGCGGACTGCTCGACTTCATTCTGGTGATACACATCGCGATATGACACACCGGCAGTCCAGGTCAGGTCGAACACGTTTTCCACGCCCTGCAGATACATCGCCAGCCGCTCCAGACCGTAAGTGATCTCGCCGGTGATCGGTTTGCAGTCTATGCCGCCAACCTGCTGGAAATAAGTGAACTGCGTCACTTCCATGCCGTTCAGCCACACTTCCCAGCCCAGACCCCACGCACCCAGCGTCGGATTCTCCCAATCGTCCTCGACAAAGCGCACATCGTTTTTCTTCAGGTCGAAACCGAGTTCTTCCAACGAACCAAGATACAGCTCCAGAATATTGGCGGGCGCGGGTTTCAGTACCACCTGGAACTGGTAGTAATGCTGCAAACGGTTGGGATTCTCGCCGTAGCGTCCATCCTTGGGGCGGCGCGAGGGTTGTACGTATGCCGCCTTCCATGGTTCCGGACCGAGAGCACGCAGAAAGGTAGCCGTGTGCGAAGTGCCCGCGCCGACTTCCATGTCATAAGGTTGCAGCAGCGCACAACCCTGTTTGTCCCAGTAATTCTGCAGCTTCAGGATGATTTGCTGAAAACTTGGCCTTGTGCCAAGTTTCGGTGAAGACTCATGTCCGCTTGCGGACGTTATGTCGGAACCAAAAGTGTTCATTTATTATTTTATGCAGTTGCAAAGGTGTCCATTTTACTGGTTTTCCGGTGTCTCCGTCAGTACAACATCCTGGTTGATGTAAAAATCGACGCGTTATTTTCTGTAGTAATCGATTTAAGTCTCTTGTATATTCTGCCACTCGGCAGCCTTGAAATTATTCGTTTGTATGAAAGCCGCTGAGCTATAACAAAAATCATAATTCTTTGAGGAGACATAGCCATGAAACTGCGTACCGCGATAATGTTCGTTCTGGCACTAGGCATAAGCGGTCTTGCCCAGGCAGCGGGTGAGATCATCATCAAGTTCAGCCACGTGGTCGCACCCGACACGCCCAAGGGTCGCGCTGCTGAAAAATTCAAGCAACTTGCCGAGCAGATGACCAAAGGCAAGGTCAAGGTCGAGATCTATCCCAACAGCCAGTTATACAAAGATCGCGAAGAGATCGAAGCCCTGCAAAGCGGCGCGGTACAAATGCTCGCGCCTTCGATGGCGAAGTTCGGCCCGATGGGCGCGCGCGAATTTGAATTGTTCGACTTGCCCTTCCTGTTTCCCAACCAGGAAGTCCTGCACCGCGTGATGGATGGCGAGGTGGGCAAAAAGCTATTTGCCAAGCTGGACAGCAAAGGTGTAACGGGTCTGGCATTCTGGGACAACGGCTTCAAGCAGATGAGCTCGAACAAACCCATGCATAACGTGGCGGACTTTTCCGGTTTGAAGATGCGCATCCAGTCTTCCAAAGTACTGGCTTCACAAATGAAGGCTCTGGGCGCGAACCCGCAGGTAATGGCGTTCAGTGAGGTATACACCGCTTTGCAGCAAGGCGTGGTGGATGGCACGGAAAATCCCGTATCGAATTTCTACACGCAGAAGATGAACGAGGTGCAAAAGCACATGACGATGTCCAACCACGGCTATCTGGGCTATGCAGTCATCGTCAACAAGGCGTTCTGGGAAGGCTTGCCGGCCGATATACGCAGCCAACTGACCGAGGCGATGAAAGAGGCGACCACCTTTGAACGCGACATCGCGCAGAAAGATAACGATGATGCACTGGCCAAGGTGATCGCAGCCAAGACTACCACTGTCTATGAATTGACCCCGGCCGAACGCATCGAGTGGCAAAAGGCCCTGCTGCCGGTTCACAAGGAATTCGAATCATCGATCGGTGCAGACCTGATCCAGAGCGTCAACAATACGGCCGATCAATATGGCAAGGAACAAGCCGCCAGCAAGAAAAAATAATTCGTTTGGTTCAAATGCCCATTCAGTAGCGACGTTATCCGGTAGTGCAACTCCGGATAACGTCGTTGTAACATCCACAAGCAGGGAGCTTCAATGATCAATCGCTTGCTCAACCACCTTGAGGAATTTCTGATCGCCAGCTTCATGGCGGCGGCCACTCTGATTACCTTCACAGCCGTAGTGATGCGCTATACCACCGGTTCAGGCATCGATTGGGCGCAGGAGCTCACGATATACCTGTTCATCTGGATGGCGAAATTCGGCGCCGCCTATGGTGTGCGCACCGGCATCCACATCGGCGTGGATTTCCTGGTCAACTGGGTGCGCCCTTCGATACGCCGCAAGATGATCATCACCGCGCTGTCGCTGGGCATGATCTTTACCGGCTCCATCGCATTCTTCGGCGCGCGCTGGGTCATCTTTATTTACGGAACAGGTCAGGTGTCGCCCGACATGGAGATGCCGATGTGGATCATCTATCTCGCCATCCCGTTCGGCTCCGGGCTGATGTGTTACCGTTTCCTGCAAGTGTTGTTGGGCTTTATCAGAACCGGTCAATTGCCCGTGCACAGCATGGGCGAAGATGAGAGTCACGAGGTGGCCGCATGACTGCCGTCATCATCCTGAGCATCCTGCTCGTGTTGCTGTTGACCAGCACACCTATTTCCATTGCACTGGGCACCACGGTACTGATCTATTTGCTTGGGTTTTCGTCGTTCTCATTCGACACGGTCAATATCATTTCGCAGCGCCTGTTCACCGGGCTGGAAAGTTTTTCCATCATGGCCGTGCCGTTCTTCGTGCTCTCCGGACAATTCCTGATCGACGGCAAGATCGCTTCGCGTATCGTACGTTTCGCCTACAATCTGGTCGGCTGGATGCCCGGCGGGATGGCGATGGCGGCAGTATTGGCATGCGCCTTCTTCGCCACGATCTCGGGTTCCAGTCCTGCCACCGTGATGGCGATCGGCTCGGTGATGTTGCCTGCAATGGTCAAGGCTGGGTATCCGAAACGTTTCAGCGTAGGCGTGATCACTTCTTCCGGTTCGTTGGGTATTCTGATTCCGCCTTCCATTGTGATGATCATCTATGCGGTGGCCACTTCTGAAAGCGCCGGAAAAATGTTCATCGCCGGTATCGTGCCCGGCATCCTGTTGGCCGCGATCATGATGTCGCTGGTGTTCGTGCAGGCAAAACGAAAGAATTTTCCCACCCTGCCCAAACCCACCGGGGCGGAATTCTGGCGCTCGTTCCGCGATGCGTGGGGCGGCATTTTCCTGGTAGTGATCGTGATAGGCGGGATTTACGGCGGCATCTTCACGCCCACCGAAGCAGCTGCCGTCGCGGCCGTGTATGCCTTCATCGCGGCGAAGTTTTTCTACGGCGACTTGAAATGGAAACAGGTTCCCAAGTCGCTATTGAGCGCAGCCAACACCAGCGCGATGCTGCTCTACATCATAACCAACGCGATCCTGTTCTCATTCCTGATGACCTCGGAACAGATTCCCCAGGAAATGTCGCAATGGGTCGTCGCTCAACATCTGCAGCCATGGATGTTTTTGTTCATGGTCAATCTCGCACTGCTCGCCGCCGGACAATTCATGGAGCCGACTTCCATCGTGCTGATCCTGGCCCCACTGTTCCTGCCGATTGCCAAGACCATGGGCATAGACCCGATACACCTCGGCATCATCATGGTGATAAACATGGAGATAGGCATGATCCACCCGCCGGTCGGACTGAATCTGTTCGTTTCCAGCCATCTTGCAAAAATGGGACTCACCGAAGTCTCGATTGCCACATTGCCCTGGGTCGGCGTGATGCTGATCTATCTCGGGCTGATCACTTACGTCCCGGAAATCTCCATCTGGTTACCACATCTCCTTTATAAATAGGTTAAGCAAACAAATCATCCCCCTGCAAATAAATGCCGGGGAAGAAATTTTGTTCGGAACAAATTCCGGATTGCCCTGTCTGACTGTTCCGGTTGAACCGTGTTGTGATTCGGTTCGGCTCACAACATATTGTTAAGGAGAGATCAAATGAACGACGACACACTCAAGAGCCCCAAATATGGCATGTCCAAAGAAGACAGTGTTTTCCATATTGCTTTCGCCTGGCTTGCCGCACTGGCAACCTCGATAGCCGCATGGTTTGGCCTGTCATAAAGATTTATCCACAGATAAAACCGGGCGAAGGGTGATTTGTAACCCTTCGCCTTTTTTACACACATTAAATTCCGTTGCTTTAAACCAGGCTCACTGAAACTGAATTGCGCCTTGTTTTTTTATAGCCGTTGTTGTTTGACTGATTCGATCAACGCCAGTTTATTCATCCGGGTAAAATTCTTGATCTGCAATTCGCGTTTCAGCGCCGCTGATTTGTCGAGGCAACTTTCCACAAACACCAACTCTACAGGTCCGCGCGTTCGTGTGTACTTGGCTGCCGTACCCGCGTTATGTGCCGCAAGGCGTTTTTCCAGATCATTGGTAATGCCGGTATACAGTGTGTCGTCCGCACAGCACAGGATGTAGCACGACCAGGTCATCGCCTTGGCGCAGCCCGGGCACCCGCCAACATCAACACGATCAACAGCAACACCGCTGCATTGCCCCAGCGCACATAAGGCGTGATGCCGTCATAGCCTTGTGCTGTGCCGAGCAGTACAGCCTCCACATGCTGTGGCAGTTGTTGCAAAACCTTGCCGTCGGCACCAATGATGGATGTCACACCCGTGTTGGTGGCGCGCAACATCATGCGCCCGGTTTCCAGCGCGCGCATCTGGGCGATCTGGTTATGCTGGGCCGCCACCGGAGAATTACCGTACCAGGCATCGTTGGTCACGTTAACCAGCAATGTGGCTTCTGGCAATGAGCGAATGATCTCCTCACCGAACACATCTTCGAAGCAGATGTTCACCGCCACATGCTGGCCTGCAACGTTAAGCGCGGCCTGTTGCAGATCACCGCGCGCCAGGTCACCCATCGGTATATTAAGCACTCCGTTAACGAACCAGCCGAGCAAAGGACGCAACGGAATGAACTCGCCAAATGGCACCAGATGGTGTTTGCGGTAATGTTGCTCATCCGCCACACCCAGCGTGAACACGCTGTTGTAATAACTGCCGTCGTTGCGTTCGAACACACCGATCAACATGTCGCCGCCACTTTCCTTGGCGTGATCGCGCAGACGCTGCGAGTAGTTTTCCGGCACTTCATGGCGCAGCAATGGCAATGCAGTTTCCGGCAGCACGGTCAGGCGTGCCTCGTTTTGCGTTGCCAGGCGACGATAGGTTTCCAGCGTACTGACCAGCGCATCTTCATTGAATTTGAGGTTCTGCGGGATATTACCCTGCACCAATGCCACCTTGAACGGCTCGCCATGCGGTTGTGTCCATGCGACGCTACCCAGCAACACGCCTCCGCCCCAGAGCACCACCAATACCGCCAATGGCAATTTCCATTGTCTTTCGCGGCGCATGGTTTGCCATAAAAAAACCAGCAGTCCCGCACTGATGGCCGCAACCAGCGATACGCCATACGCACCAAGCAATGGCGCATAGCCCGCCAAAGGACTGTCGCTGTGCACATAACCCAATACCAGCCACGGGAAACCGGTCACCAGCCAGCCGCGAACCCACTCGAGCAACACCCACACGGCAGGCATGACCAGCGCGATGCGCAACCAACTCGTTCGCGACTGGTTCGCAGCCGTCCAGACCGCCATTGCAAAGCGCGCTTGCATATAGCCGGCCAATGCAGGGATCAACGCCCAAAACGCCGCGAACAGAAACGCTGCGGCCAGCGCAAGCAGTAGCGGCATATCGCCGTATTGGTACATCGCGATATAGATCCAGCCTATGCCGGCGCAAAATAAACCCAAACCAAAGGCAAAGCCCAGCCATGCCGCTGCACGCGGGGAATCTGCCCCCAACCACAAAGTAAACAATACGGCCAGTGCCAGTATCGGGATCGGAAAAACTCCGAACGGCGCAAAGCCCAGCACGCAGCTCATTCCGGCCAGCAATGCCAACCCAGATTTTTTATTCGCGATATTATTTATCATCCGGCTCATACAATAATTCTGCTGTTTAACTTGCTGCAAAACCCGTGCAGCATAACCGATTCAGCATACCCATAGCCAATCACACTCAAAGTCCCGCGTATGCCGGGTGCGGCAATATGCCGCAGATGATGGAAAGTTTTGCTGGCTATAATTTTGCCTTGTCATCAACCAGCAAAAAACAGAACCATGAATACAGCGAATAATGTTTCTCCTCTCCGCACGTCATTCCGAATTGCCGTCGCAGCGACGTTTACCCTGCTGCCGCTCTTCACGATGAATAATGCACTAGCCTGTGCGGCCTGTGGATGCACATTGTCAAAAGACTGGGGAGCTCAGGGAGTCAGCATGACTCCCGGCTTCACTGCCGGCCTATCCTATGACTACATCAATCAGAACCAGCAGCGCTACGGTACCGGCAAGGCGCCGGCATCACAGGTTCAGAATGTCTGGAACAGCGGCAATGAAGTAGAGGATTACACCGTCACGCGGACAACCACCGCATCCCTCAACTACACCAGTGACGCTTGGGGAATAGACACCCTGCTCCCCTTCGTACAACGAACGCATGGCACATTCGGCCAGGGCACCGGAACACCATTCCCTGATTACACCGGCTATTCATCATCATCAGATAACGGTATAGGTGACATTCGCGTCGTCGGCAGATATACCGGCCTCTCTGCCGACAAGAGCACCGGGATCATAGCCGGAGTCAAGCTGCCGACCGGAAGCACGAATGCAACTTTCAACGACGGTGTCACCCCGCTGGATCGCAGCCTGCAAATCGGCACCGGTTCGACCGACCTTATCCTGGGCGGATTTACCACCGGGACCATCGCAGAGTATGGCTGGTTCGCACAGGGCACTGTGCAACATGCCGTTGCGACCAAATCCATTGATGGCGCAGACTTTCATCCGGGTGACGCATATTCGCTGAACACTGGCATCCGCTATGCGAAATTCGGCGCAAGATTCACCCCGATGCTGCAACTCAATTACATCCACCGCCAGGCAGATTCCGGGGCGGGAGCCACCTACGACGTCAATGACAACAGCCCTCTGACTGGTGGCACACTGTTATATGTCGCTCCCGGCGCGATGGCCAGGGTCGGCGGTGGGACATCTGTTTACGGATTCATCCAAGTGCCTGTCTATCAGAACGTCACTTCCCTGCAGCTTAGCCCGCGTTATACTGTGTCGCTGGGAATCCAACAATCATTCGACTAAACCTGCCAGGCTGCCCGGGAATATGAAAGCCTCGAATCAATACTCTCCATCTCTCGCTATCATAAGAATTCTGTTCACAGCATTCCTGCTAAGCCAGAGTCTTGCTCACGCGGCATGGGCCGGCGACTGGAGCCTTAAAGACAAGGACGGTATTCATTACACGCTGTCAGACCTGCACGGCAAATGGGTACTGGTCAACTTCTGGGCCACCTGGTGCCCACCCTGCCTGCAGGAAATGCCGGATCTCGATGCAATACAAAAGCAGCACAAGGACCTGCAGGTGCTCGGCGTGGCGGTGATGTACCAGAGCCGCAAGGAAGTATTGGACATGGTTGCCAAGCTATCCATCTCTTACCCCATCGTGTTGGGCAACGAAGATACGGCTGGTGATTTTGGCGGGCTGGACGGGATGCCTACCAGCTTTCTTTACTCCCCCTCCGGCAAGCTGGTCGGCCATCACCAAGGTCCGTTGACGAAGACCGAAATCGAACAAGCCATCGAACAAAAGCCGGAAGCTGCAACGCTGTTTATCCAATAGCACTTTACATCAACGATTTGACTGTGTTGTAAATACATCCACCGTACAGCTTTTTTCATTTTAATTTCTCCGGGCATGCAGCTTTGTGCTTAAATCCCGCCTTGACCAAATCTCGCAATGATTCCCGATGGAAAAGATCCGCCTCTCCAAACGCATGTCCGAACTTGGTTTATGCTCGCGCCGCGAAGCTGACAGCTATATCGAAAAGGGCTGGGTGGAAGTCGACGGCGAAATTGTCAGCGAGCTGGGCAGCAAGGTCTATCCCACCCAGCAAGTGAAATTGCGCACCGCCGCACAATCCACCCAGCAACAACGCGTAACAATCTTGCTCAACAAACCCATCGGCTACGTGTCCGGTCAGGCCGAGCATAACTACAAACCGGCGATCACGCTGCTGGATAGTGCGACACGTTGGACGGAAGATTCATCGCCGTTGCGTTTTCACCGCAGCCAGTTGTTGGGGCTCGCGCCTGCAGGCCGCCTGGATATTGACTCTCAGGGCTTGCTGGTACTTACCCAGGATGGCCGCATCGCCAAGCAGCTTATCGGCGAAGATTCCCAAGTCGACAAGGAATATCTGGTGCGCGTACAGGGAAAGCTGGAGGACAGCGGACTGGCTCTGCTCAATCAGGGCCTCAAGCTGGACGGTGAATACCTCAAGCCCGCCAAGGTAGCCTGGCAGAACGAAGACCAGCTGCGCTTTGTGCTGCGCGAGGGGAAAAAGCGCCAGATCCGCCGTATGTGTGAGCTGGTCGGCTTGAACGTGACCGGACTGAAACGCATCCGTATCGGCAAGGTGAAATTGGGGGATTTGCCGGTTGGGCAGTGGCGGTATCTGGGACCCGCAGAAACCTTCTAGAAGCCGGAAAGCTTTAAATTATCGCACGCTATATTTTTGCGTAGCGCAGTATCAATTCCTGCAGCGTAGCAGCTCGGCCAAAAAACCAACCCTGCCCGAAGTCGCATTTCATTTCCAGCAATTTTGCTCGCGCGCTTTCGGATTCAACACCTTCGGCAACCACACGCATGCCCAGCGAATGGCCGAGCGCAACTGACGAGCGTACGATTTCCAGGCTTTGGGCCGAATGCACAATGGGTTCAACGAAAGCCCCATCGATCTTCAGTGTATCGAGAGGATAACGCTGCAGATGCCTCAGCCCGGAATGGCCCGCACCATAATCATCAAGGGCAAGACTGCAACCCAATTCGATCAGCTTGTGCATGACCTTCAACGCAGCCTCGGGGTGTTCTACCATGACCGTTTCCGTCAACTCGAGCTTCAATTCTGCGGCATGCATATTTTGGCTCGCAATGATGGCTCTCACATCTTCCACCAGCATCTCGTTGCTTAACTGGGATGCCGATAAATTAACGCTCACAAAAGGAGATTCATAATCCGTAAAATTCCTGACGGTGATCCAATCCCTGCATGCGCGCTCAAGTGTCCATAGGCCGATCTCATGTATCAATCCGGTCTGCTCGGCAATCCACAAAAAATCCTTGGGCTGCATAACACCGTCAACCGGGTGATGCCATCGGATCAGCGCTTCGAATCCGGCAATGCGCCCATCGGCGAGATTACAAATCGGTTGATAATAAAGCTGGAATTCTTCACGCGCCAAAGCACGCTTCATCCCGTGCGCAAGCGCCAGTTTTTGCGTTGCCTCGCCCCTCACGATATTGCGGCGTTTGGATTGCTCGAGTGGAACGATTACGCCCGACTCTGGAAATGCCGTGTCGTCGTTCCTGTGCCTGAAACGTTCCAGAATCACCAGCAACAAATGACGCAGTACCGGGTCGCTTTTTTCCAGCAACCCTTCCATCAGCTTGCGCGGAATAGGCACGAGCACAGTTCTCTCGATCGCCTTTACCGATGCCGTACGGGGCTGATAGTCGATCAGGGACACCTCGCCAAACAGTTCGCCTTTGCCTATCACTCTGATCCGGTGTTCGCCTCCCTGCTTCACAACCAGCACTTCAACCTTGCCTTCTTCGATCAGATAGGCGCAATCGCCCATGTCGCCATGCTTGAAAATCTGCTGGCCGCTGGCAAAAATCTCTCGATCGAACTCATCAAACATGATCTTCCCTTGCTGGATGCCGGAGTCTTAATGTATTGTTTAACTCATGCGAACAAATCGTGCGCTATCGCGGGATTGCACCGATGCTAGCTCGGTGCAAGACCAACGAGCGGGGACGATATACCAAAAATCCCAATCCGACTACTTTAAATGAAAATCCCGTAACAGCTAGAACAGCTATAAGACAGTAACTGCCTGGTGCAACGACCCCTGCGAATCCGGTCAGGAAATGGTTGTTGAAGGTTTTTTCCGTTCAACCAGCAGCGAATATAACCGGCGGCTGTCCGCCCGCAATACGGTGAAGGTGAGTTCACCCAAGTGAATATGGTCGCCACGCTTGGGCAATTGCCCCGCAACTTGCAGTACCAGGCCTCCCACCGTGTCATATTCTTCATCGCTGAAATCCGTGCCCAGCGCGGTATTAAAGTCCGCAATCTCGGTATCGGCTTTGACGCGATAATGTCCGGCGTCATCCGCGATGATATTGTCCTCTTCTTCGTCAAAATCATATTCGTCCTCGATGTCACCGACGATCTGTTCAAGCACATCTTCGATGGTGACCATGCCGGACACGCCGCCGTATTCATCCACCACCAGCGCGATGTGGTTGCGATTGCTGCGGAAGTCGCGCAACAGGACATTAAGGCGTTTTGCTTCCGGAACGAACACCGCCGGGCGCAACATATCGCGCACGTCGAATTCTTCGCCCGCGTAGTAACGCAGCAGATCCTTGGCCAGCAGGATGCCGATGATGTTGTCCTTGTCGCCATCGACCACGGGAAAGCGCGAGTGCGCGGTCTCGATGACAAACGGAATGAATTTTTCGGGTTGCTCGCTGATGTCGATGACATCCATTTGCGCACGGGGAATCATGATTTCGCGCACCTGCCGCTCGGAGACTTGCATCACGCCTTCCATCATGGATAGCGCATCGGCATCCAGCAAGTTGCGTTCATAAGCGGAATGCAGCAATTCAACGAGCTGCTCGCGATCTTCCGGCTCACGCAGCAACAGCGTGGAAAGTCGTTCTAACAGACTGGGCTTGCTGGGTTCTGAATCATCCATTTTGGTACTAACGTGCCTGATAAGGATCGGGGTAGCGCAATTTTAGCATCAGTGCGGTTTCCAGTGTTTCCATCACGGCAGCATCAGCATCATTTTCATGCTCGTAACCCTGCAAATGCAAGGCCGCATGGATGGCAAGGTGGGCATAGTGCGCCAGCAAATTCTTGTGCTGTGCAGCGGCTTCCCGCGCCACGACCGGCGCACAAATCACCACGTCGCCCGACAGTGGATCGGCATTGTGCTGCACATTGTCTTCGTAAACAAATGTCAGCACATTGGTGGCGTAATCCTTGCCGCGATAATTTTTGTTCAATTTGCGTGCTTCCGGCTCATCAACGATGCGCACGGTCATGTTGGCATCGCGTTGCAACGCGGCATTTATCCAGCACCGCAATTGTGCACGGGTAGGCAACTCGGGCGCGTCACTTGCATATTGCACCGACAAGGAAAGTTTATTGCCCATTACCCGGCGAGCTCGCCGCGCAACGTATGGCGCACCACCCGGGTGATCTTCACCTCGACGAATCTGCCTACCATGTCAGCAGTGCCGCTGAAATTCACCACCCGATTGTTGTCGGTACGCGCGGCCAATTCATTCGCACTCTTCTTGGAAATGCCTTCGACCAAAGCACGCTGTGTCGTACCCAGCATCGCCTGCGCCACAGCATTCTCCTGCTCGGTGATGCGATCCTGCAGACGCTTCAGGCGCGCAGCCTTGACCTCGTGCGGAGTATCATCGCGGATTTCCGCTGCAGGTGTGCCGGGACGCGGGCTATACAGATAGCTGAAGCTGTTATCGAAGCCGACCTCATCGATCAGCCTCATGGTCGCCTCGAAATCCTGCTCGGTCTCACCGGGAAAACCGACGATAAAATCCGAGGTGATGCAGATATCCGGGCGCGCCGCACGCACCCTGCGCATGATGGATTTATATTCCAGCACGGTATGGCCGCGTTTCATCGCCGCCAGGATGCGGTCCGAGCCCGACTGAACCGGCAAGTGCAAATGACTGACCAGTTTCGGCGTGGTCGCATACACATCGATCAACCGTTGCGACATGTCCTTGGGGTGCGAGGTGGTGTAACGTATTCGCGCGATGCCCTCCAGTGTGGCGATGGCCTGCAACAGAAAAGCGAAATCCACCGTATCGCCGTCGTCGCTCAAGCCGCGATAGGCATTCACATTCTGCCCGAGCAGCGTCACTTCTTTCACGCCTTGCGCGGCCAGCTGCTGCACATCGCGCATCACATCGGCCAACGGTCGTGAAACTTCTTCGCCGCGCGTGTAAGGTACGACGCAGAACGTGCAGTATTTGCTGCAACCTTCCATGATGGACACATAGGCCGTTCCGGAGGTGGTTTGCGGGACCGGCAGGTGATCGAATTTTTCAATCTCGGGAAAGCTGATATCCACTTGCGCATGTCCGGTCGCGCGGCGTGCCTCCAGCAGTTGCGGCAAACGATGCAATGTCTGCGGGCCGAACACCACATCCACATAGGACGCACGTTTCAGGATTGCCGCGCCTTCCTGACTCGCCACGCAACCGCCCACGCCGATCAGCAGGTCGGGGTTGGCCAGCTTCAGCGGACGCACCCGTCCCAGATCGGAGAACACTTTTTCCTCGGATTTTTCGCGTATCGAACAGGTGTTGAACAGGATGACATCGGCCTCTTCCTGTTTGTCGGTCTGTTCCATGTCCGCGAAGGCGCGCAGCACATCCGCCATCTTGTCCGAGTCATACTCGTTCATCTGGCAACCGAAAGTTTTGATATGGAATTTTTTTGGCACGGTACTATTGTGGCACGCTGCTATTGGATGCTGTCAATTGCATGGAACAACAGAGTGGGGCCGATTGTTTTGGTGGTGATAGGTGGATTTGAACCACCGACCTCAGCGTTATGAGTGCTGCGCTCTAACCACCTGAGCTATATCACCGCGAAGAGCGCGGCATTGTCCAGATTTAGCCCCGCCTTGTCAATGTATGCCAGAAATTGTACAGGGGACATTCTTCAACTCGCTTCCGGCGAAATCTTTCTGCATTGCGGTCAGTTTTGCCGCGGTCGTTGCGTCTATCCGGTTAAGCCTGAATATGGTGGCCTTGAGCTTGCTCGCGCGTTCACCGACCTTTGCCGAGTGAACTCCCTTGGTGCGTAAGTGATTGAGAAAATTCTGCGCGGCTTCCCGTGTCTTGAATACACCCAGTGAAATGGCATTGTGCCAACGACCCGAGACCTGGACAATAAAGTACTCGCGGATACCCAATGCCTTGAGCTCTGCAACTTTCCGGTTGACCGCGGTTCTGTTCTTCAATGGCGGGATATAAACCCAATAGCCTATGTCGCGTTCGACCTGGCGTTAGCTCAATCTGTCGCCGAGATGCATGGCAGACAATGCAGCCGCGGAACGCGCGAGATCCGGCCCCGAAAAATCGCCCCACTCCAGACAGGTCAGCGCAGTATTGCTGCTTGCTGGAGCTGACATGCTCAACGTCATTTGCAGGTTCGAGGGTGCTACGCGTGGTGTGCCAACCGGAACGGGAGCCGACACAGGCACGGACAAATGAGCTGGTGCGACAGCTGGCGCAGCAGGTATCTTGGCCGACACGCTTTGTGCTGTGTCCAGCAAACGGATCATTTCCCCATGCAGCGCAGGTTGTGCTTGGGGGTCCTGCTCACCCCACCCCAACCATCCGCGCTGCATCGCAGCGAATAGAAGTACATTGGCCAGCAATAATATCCAGAACAGTTGTCTCATCACGCGCCCGTTTCTTGAGAAATCAGCAGCAATCCTTGCAAGACAAGATCATCCACGACATTCAACGGCAAATTGATATGCGGCCATGACACGGTGGGGTACAACCCTCCGGTGCGGGAATGGTCGCCTTGCACCTCCTCCCGCGATCGGCTGGCTTCGCCATAACCAGCGACTCGGCGAGTGTAGCTGGCTCGCCTAGTCGATTGGCTAGTGGCTTTATCAGTAACGTGTCGGAGGTGCGCTTGCAATACACCCGCCGCGCCGCCACTCAATACCACCGGCGTGCTATCATCTTCAAGCAATACATATTGCCGTTCGATCGCACCGCAACAAGCCTGGATCGCCCCGCTGAACAGCGCATCAGCGGTGTTCAGCGGGAACGCCGCATATTTTCCCTGCGCCAGTTTCAACTGATTTGTTGCGGCCACCAGATTGCGCTGCATCAGCTCCATTCCCGGCAGGATCAACCCGCCAAGAAATCTCCCTTGCCCGGACAAAGTGTCTATCGTGATTGCCGTGCCACAATTCACTACCATGCACTTGCCACGTACCAGATGCCATGCGGCAACCAAGGCCGCCCATCTATCGCTGCCCAATTGTCCCGCATTGGCATAGCTGTTATGCACGCCACATTGCATATCCTTGGCCACGATGAAATTAATCCGGCCTGCCTTGATATTTCGGATATGCCGCGCAACTTCTTCACCGGCGACATTGCTCGCCCATATTTGTTCTATCTCTTGCGAACCCGGCTTTTGAGAATTTGGAAAAATCCCGGGTAACTCGCCTGCCTGCCCGACCGGCAATACGCCGTTGCGCAGCCATCCATCGCCGTCCGCCTCCGACACGTTACTGCTAAAACCACTAGCCATTCGACTAGGCGAGCCAGCTACACTCGCCGAGTCGCTGGTTATGGCGAAGCCAGCCGATTGCGGGAGGAGGCGGGGGGACGGCATTCCCGCATCATAACCATCGACTTGGACAGCGTCTTTTGATGGCCTAGTCGAATGGCTAGTAGTTTCACCAGACGCTTGCGCGCGCCGTGTCGTACCGTCCACCAAAGCCCACTTGATGCGCGTATTGCCCGCATCGATCAGCAACTTCATCTCCGCACTCCCACTTCCCCAGAATTAAAATATCGTATTCCCTGGACGGTTTCCAAACATAATTCTCCGCTATCGCTGATCCCGCGCGCCACTCCACTCACCGTCGAACCATCCGGCATATGCAATTTAATGGGCTTGTCCTGGTAGGCATGGTATTGCTGCCATTCATTGCGCAATGCAGAAAAACCATCCCGCGCGAACTGTCGCAACACACTTGCCAATTCTTGCAATACCACGGCCAGCAACTGATTGCGTGTGGGCATCGGTGCGCACACTTCGTCCAGCGCGCTGGCAGGTTGATCGATCTGGCGCACCAGATCGGCCGGCAATACACAATTCAAACCGATGCCTATCACTACCGCGCTCGGCCCGAGCATATCGCCCTGCGCCTCGATCAGCACCCCGCCCAATTTTCCCTGTGCGGTCAAAATATCGTTCGGCCATTTCAGTTGCACGCCCTGCGCATCCAGTCTATTCAAAGCGCGCACAATTGCAACGCCTACCGCCAGACTCAATCCGGACAGGGCATTCAGCCCACAATCAAAACGCCACAACAGCGAAAAAGTCAGCGAACTACCCAGACCGGAATGCCAGGTTCGCCCCATCCGGCCGCGCCCGGCAGTTTGCAATTCCACTGCCAGCACGCTGCCACCGGGCACTCCCCCGTTTGCAACAGCCAGTCCGCCACGCTGCAACAACAAGCTGTTGCTGGAATCCGTTTGCGGCAGTATTTCAATATCGAATTGCCCGGCATCCCTGCCCAGCCAGCGTAATATTTCACCACGATCCAATCGTTGCCACGGACGCGCCAGACGATAGCCGCGACCGCGTATCCGCTGCAAGGCCACGCCGAAATCCGCAACATCGGCCAGCGCATTGAACACACTGGCGCGCGACACGCCGAGCTGGTCTGCCAGTATCTCGCCTGAATGAAATTCGCCATCCGCCAGCAGATCCAGCAACCTCCAGGTCCGCGCGCTGAAAGTGCCGGCGGTCATGGCATCTCATCGGCCGGTTGTGGCACATCGAGGAATCTCATGATTTCGTCGCGCCTTTTCAACCCATCCTGATAACCCATATCGATCAGGGCGCGGATATAGTTTCTTTCGGAGAGCAGATAGCTGACCAATATCCCGCCACTACGCTGCCTCACACCTATCATGCGCAACAGTATTCGTATCGTCCAGGGCATATCCTTCACATAACGTTCGGCGATCTTTTCCAGGGGCTGGCTGGGCGACACCACCATCACCTCCACCTGCCTGAGCATGGTACGCTCGCGCATCTCTTCGGGCATGATCGCAACCAGGTCATTGATCTTCTTCACCCGTTCCAGATCCACCTCCATGCTGTCCAGGAAGATGCTGTTCAACGCATGGCCGGCGATCTGGGCAAGGGTCGGATATTTGCCGATATCGCCGCGCACCGGCTTTTCGGAGAAACCGTTCGCGGTGACACCGATCACCAGTATCCTGGTCGCGCCCAGATGCAGCGCCGGGCTCAATGGGGCAATCTGGCGCATCGAACCGTCGCCGAAATATTCGCGGTTGATCATGGTCGCCGGAAACAGAAATGGCAACGCCGCGGAAGCCAGCAGGTGTTTGATCTCGATCTGCGTCGGTATGCCCACCCGGCCGGTGCGCCGCCACGGCTCGATGTTCTTATCCCCCTGATAGAACGTCACCGACTGCCCGGAGCCATATCCTGACGCGGTGATGCTCAATGCATGCAAATGGCCCTCGTCGATGTTCTGCTGAATCTGCTCATAAGGCACCATTCTTTCCAGCAACTCGACCAGCGGCGAATTATCGAGCAACGACACGCGGTTGAGCTTGTCGCTCCCCATCGCGCTGAGCACCATCCCGACCAACCATAATATCGAATTGTTGAATACGCCGACCACATCGGTACGATAGATATGATGAGCATGGAAACCGCCCCAGGTTTTGACCAGAAACTGCACGCCCTTGCTGAAGTTGCGCGCATTCGCGGCAAGCGCCGACGCATTGAGCGCACCCGCCGATGTTCCGCAGATGATCGGAAATGGACTGCGCGCGCGGCGCGGCATGGCTTCCGCAATCGCCTTGAGAACGCCGACTTGGTAGGCAGCGCGCGCGCCACCACCGGTGAGTATCAAACCGATGCGGTTCTCCATCGGCGTTTTATTCGGCTTCGGCCTGCACCGACTCGAGCGCATCTTTCAGCGTCTCTTCCGGCAGGGCATTCAGGGTTTCCGACAACATCTCCGCAGCATCCATCGCCTCGGCCTGCACGGATTCGGGGTCGGTGTTCGCGACCAGCACCGCTGCCGCACCCACCACCTTGAGCAACCTAGTGCGTTCCTGCATCAGCATCTCGATCTCTTCGCGCAACATCGCCACTTCCTGTTTGTTCATTGTCATCATTTCTCCCTAGTGTGTCTTCACGCCGGCAACCGCCAGCGCGCTCATGTTCACGATACGCCGCACCGTGGCTGTCGAAGTCAGGATATGCACCGACTTGTTCGCTCCCAACAAGATGGAGCCTATCGTGATGCCTTCCCCTGCAACCATCTTCAGCAGATTATAGGCAATATTAGCCGCATCCAGATTCGGCATGATGAGCAGATTCGCAGAGCCTTTCAAGCGTGCGGCAGGAAAAGCTTCCACGCGCATGCTTTCCGACAACGCGGCATCACCGTGCATCTCACCTTCCACTTCCAGCCCCGGCGCAAGCTGTTCAAGCAACTCGCGCGCGCGACCCATCTTGCGCGCCGAAGCATTGTCGTGGCTGCCGAAATTGGAATGCGACAGCAGCGCGACCTTCGGCACAAGTCCGAAGCGGCGCACCTCTTCCGCAGCCAGCATGGTCATTTCAGCGATCTGTTCCGCACTCGGGTCGAGGTTGACATGAGTATCGCAAATGAACAATGTGTGCTTCGGCAACATCAGGATGTTCATCGCCGCGTACACGTTCACGCCGGGCCGGTGTCCGATCACCTCGTCGATATAACGCAGATGCCTGAGCGGCAGCGAGACCGTCCCGCACAGCATCGCATCCGCCGCGCCTTTGTGCACCAGCATCGCAGCGATCAGGGTGTTATGCCTGCGCATCTCGCGCTTGGCTCCCTCCGGCGTGACGCCGTGGCGCTGCATCAGCCGGTGATATTCGCTCCAGTATTCACGGTAACGCGGATCGCTTTCAGGATTGACCAACTCAAAATCAACACCGGCACGGATGCGCAAACCCAGCTTGGCGATGCGTTGCTCGATCACCGCCGGGCGGCCCACCAGGATCGGATAGGCGATGCCTTCGTCCACCACGTGCTGCACCGCGTGCAGCACACGCGACTCTTCACCTTCCGCATACACCAGACGCTGCGGCGCGCGTTTCGCGGCCTCGAATACCGGCTTCATCAACATGTTGGAGTGATACACAAAACTGTCCAGATGCTCGCGGTATGCCGCCATATCGACGATCGGCCGTTCCGCCACTGCAGAGTCCATTGCGGCCTGCGCCACGGCGGGTGCGATGCGCGTGATCAGGCGCGGATCGAACGGCTTGGGGATCAGATGATCCGCGCCGAAGCTCAGGTTCTCATCGCCATACACTTCTTCCACTGCATCCGATTGTTCGGCTTGCGCCAATTCGGCGATCGCGATCACCGCCGCGCGCTTCATCGCCTCGTTGATCGTCGATGCACCCACATCCAGCGCACCGCGGAAAATATACGGGAAGCACAGCGCATTGTTCACCTGGTTAGGATAATCAGAACGCCCGGTCGCGAGGATCGCATCGGGACGCACGGCCTTGGCCTGCTCCGGTAAAATCTCCGGTGTGGGATTGGCGAGCGCGAAGATCAGCGGCCTGTCGCCCATTTGTTTCAACATCTCCGGCTTCAGCACGCCGCCTGCGGACAGGCCGAGGAACACATCCGCCCCGGCGACCACTTCAGCCAAGGTGCGCGCAGCAGTCTGCACCGCATAGCGCGCCTTGTTGTCGTCCATCTCCTCGGTGCGCCCTTTGTACACCACACCCTTGATGTCGGTGACGACGATATTCTCCATGCGCACACCGAGGCTGACTAGCATATCCAGACAGGCCAGCGCCGCCGCACCCGCGCCAGACACCACGAGCTTGATCTTCGCGATGTCCTTGCCGACCACCTTGAGGCCGTTCAGCAAAGCCGCACCGACGATGATCGCCGTGCCGTGCTGGTCGTCGTGGAACACCGGGATCTTCATCCGCTCGCGCAGCTTGCGCTCGATGTAAAAACATTCCGGCGCCTTGATGTCTTCCAGGTTGACACCGCCGAAAGTCGGCTCCAGTGCGGCGATGATGTCCACCAGTTTGTCGGGGTCGCGCTCGGCGATCTCCAGATCGAACACGTCGATGCCCGCGAATTTCTTGAACAGCATCGCCTTGCCTTCCATCACCGGCTTGGCGGCCAACGGGCCGATCGCGCCCAGGCCCAGCACTGCCGTGCCATTGGTGATCACCGCGACCAGGTTGCCGCGCGCGGTCATGTTGCGCGCCTCGGCAGGGTTTGCCACGATCGCCTCGCAGGCCGCAGCCACACCGGGCGAATAGGCCAGCGCAAGATCGCGCTGGGTGATCATCGGCTTGCTAGGCGTAACAGTGATCTTGCCCGCCGGTGCCTGGCGGTGGTATTGCAGCGCAGCTTCGCGCAATTGTTCGTCCATGATTTTTCCAAGGTACCCGTCAAATATGTGCACGATTATAACGCAGCACGCAGTACTTCTCGATTTGCTTGCACACATTATCGCTGGCAATTTCCGGTATCTTCAGGCTAGGTTGCAGATGGAAAATAAGTTATGTTATGCGCTTGCAAGCAAACATATCGCCCGTGTGCGAAATCATATTGGCAACTATCCGGGAATAAAATCGTGACTCGTCCGGTATTAACTGACATATGCAAGGAAGCTTGGTGAACGGGAAAAACAAGTTCGCGCGATTTGAAGCGTGCGCCTTACCCCATATGGATGCGTCCTACAATCTGGCGCGCTGGCTGACGCGCAACGACCAGGACGCCGCAGACATCACGCAGGAAGCCTATTTGCGGGCGTTCCGTTTTTTCGACGGCTTCCACGGCACGGATGCGCGTGCCTGGTTGCTCGCCATCGTGCGCAACACTTTTTACACATGGTTGACGCAGAATCGCTCCCAAGATTTTCTTACGCCCTTCGATGATGAAGTCCATGGGCACACTGCCGAACACGGTGCGATTTGTGAACCGGTCATCACGAACCCGGAAACGCTGATGTTGCAGCAAGCCGATCAGCAATTGCTCAGGCAGGCATTGGAAAATCTTCCCGTCGAGTTTCGCGAGGTGGTGGTCTTGCGCGAACTGGAAGATATGTCATACAAGCAGATCGCTGCCATCACCAGTCTGCCGGTGGGAACCGTGATGTCGCGCCTGGCGCGCGGACGCAAGAGACTACAGGAATGCCTGGCCACAGAAATCTTGGCCGCAGGAATAAAGACAGGAGTATCGCCATGATGAATTGCAAGGATGCGCAAAGCCTCATGCATGCTTACGCGGACAAGGAACTCGAGCTGTTCAAGAATCTCGAGATGGAAGAACATTTGCAATCGTGCCCGGCCTGCGCCCGGATACTAGCCGACACCTTGGCCTTACGCTCGGCGCTCAAGGCCGAGACTCTTTATCACAAACCAAATATCGACCTGCAGAATCGCATTCATGCTGCGCTGCAAAAGGAAGACCAAAAAGAAACCCGAGAAAAAGACCGAGAAAAGGACAAGACCACGCAAAAGCCGCGCGCCCTTCCCTGGGCATGGCTCAATGCGGGCGTAGCACTGGCAATTGCTATCGTTTTGACCTGGACCATCGTGCCGCTATTATCGACGCATTCTGCGGACGACACGATTGCGCAGGAGATCGTGTCGAGTCATGTGCGTTCCTTACTGGCAAGCCATCTCACCGATGTCGCGTCATCCGACCAGCACACGGTCAAGCCGTGGTTTAGCGGCAAGCTCGATTTTTCACCGCCGGTGGATAATTTTGTTGAGCAGGGTTTTCCGCTAATCGGCGGGCGCCTGGACTATCTCGAAAATAAAACGGTCGCGGCATTGATCTATCAGCACCGCAAGCACTACATCAATCTGTTCGTCTGGCCCGCTGATGTTGATGCAGCCACAACGCCCAAAGAATTGTCGCACCAGGGCTATCAGATCATCCACTGGACACAATCCGGCATGCACTTCTGGGCGGTGTCCGAATTGAATCACGATGAGCTCAAGCAATTCACCGCACTGGTTCAGCACCCGTCATAACAATATTACCGTTCTACCAAAATTTTAATTGCCGCAGCTTCGCTGCGATCTTTTCCAGCATCGAATCTTCTTTCTGCATCGCGGCGCTTTGTCCGGGTAACTTGGGCGGCGGCAGGTCGACGTGGATAGCCGGGATACTTTTAAGGTAGACCGCCATCGCGTGCCGATCTGCGTCGGTCAGCCTGGAAGTGCCTTGCACCACGGCTTTCATGCCCGAGCCGATGCTGTCTGTATCAGGTGTCATGCCGGTCTTGAGTAACTGCTCCATATCAGCGATCGACCAACTGCCTATGCCGGTCTTGTCGTCCGGCGTGATGTTGGGTGCATTCTGTTTGTCAGGGCCACCGATATTCCCGGAGAATGATCGGCTGGTGATCAGCGCGCCGAGAACGTTGCGCGGCGTGTGGCACTCTTCGCAGTGCGCAACGGCATGCACCAGATAATTGCCGCGATTCCAGTCCGTTCCGCGAGCTTCTTCTATTTTGATCGGCTCGTTGTCGAAAAATAATGCGCGCCAGAAGATCAGCAACGATCGCCAGCCAAACGGCGGCTTCGCTTCGTGCGGCTTGTTCGGCAACGGCACCGCCGGCAGGGTCATGATATAGGCGTACATATCTGCCATGTCGCGATCGGTCAGTTTGCTGAATGAAGTGTAGGGAAACACCGGGAACAGATATTCCCCTTCGCGCCCGATGCCGTCATGCAATGCAGTTTTGAACTCCGCCTCGCTCCATGCACCGATGCCGTATTGCTTATCGGGCGTGATGTTGGGAGAACGGAATGTGCCGAAAGGCGTATCGAGTCCCAAACCGCCCGAAGGAAGTTTGAGCGCACTGCCAGCAGACGCTTTGCCATTCTGACTTTCCCTGGGACCGCCATGACAACTGTAGCAATCGGCCGCTTCATAAAGATATTTGCCGCGCGCGATAGCATCTGTGTTGGCTGCGTAGGCGTCGGCTGCGTGCGCATGCACTGACGCGAGGAGGCCGATGATCAACAAAAGTTCGATGCATGATTTGAAAAGTTTCATGGCTACAGTTTCCTCTGGCGATACGAATACAAACGCCGAACACGGGGACTCATCCAGATGTTTGGGAATCCGGCGCGTGATTTAGGCTGCCTCTATAAAATTCAAAATCCTAAGCGAGACAAGGCGCGAAAGGAATTTTGGTGCGCCGCATATGTTTTATATGTAAGCGTTAAAATTTCTTGAGCAACACAGTATCGCGACGGAGTTTGGATTTTTAGAGGTGGATTTAGGCTATCGATTTGATGGCCGGCTTGAACCCGTTGCCCTCGCTCTGTGCGGCGGTAAAGCCCAGCCCCTGGAACGGATGAGCCGGGTCCCACGGCACCGGCGCACGCTTGGGCTGCGAGCCCGCGGGCGGGAATGGCCACATCAGTGACTCCGCTGCGTGATGCGCGATCTTCCCGGTCATCTGGTGATATTCCTGGTGGATGTGGCCAAAGAACACTGTCACATTTTCGTAGGGTGTCAGGATATCGATCGCCTTCGCGCCATCATTGGTCGCCCAGTCCCATGCTGGATAGAGGTCAAACAACGGACGATGCGCAAACACGACAATAGGCTGCATCTTGTCGTGCCTGGCCAGATCGGCCTTCAGCCATTGCAGCTGGTTCTCTCCTATCATGCCGTTCGGGTCGGAGACATTGTCGAGCGCGACGAAATGCACGCCCTTGTGATCGAAGCTGTAGTTGCTCACGCCGAACATGCTCTTGTACATCTCGCCGTTATCCAGCCCGGCATCGTTCTCGCCGGGAATGAAGCGCACATCCTTGACCTTCAGCCCGGCGACGATGGCCTTGAATTCCGTCATGCGCTGCTTGCGTACTTTATCGTCCGGCGTGCCGTGGATCAGGTCACCGGTGAACATGATGAAATCGGGCTGGCGCTCAAGTCCATTCACCGCCGCAACGGCGCGTTTAAGGCTGTTCTTTGCTTCGGGGTTGGGCGGGCCCTCGAAACCCCAATGGCTGTCCGACATCTGCACGAAGAAAAAATCCTGCCCGGCCGCGGCCAGCGCACGTCCCCAGGGCCCAAGGCTCGATGCGAACACCACACCTTCCAGGCCCGCCAACTTAAGAAAATCTCTACGCTCGATATTTGCACTCATGTTGATCACCTCCGGTTACGCGGCGCCGGAATTGGCGCCATCGCATGTAATACCGGCCGGACTGGTGATTTATTCCCCACTCCTGTTTTATTTTCGCAATCGATTCCGGTTGCCGTTCGTCTGCAAACTCGACCATTCATCCGCCAAATAAACACGCTGCGTGAAAATGATCTTCCACTTGTCTTGTATCCGTTGACCCTGTCGATGCGCGGCCATACCCTGCGCTCACCTGGCGGATTTATTGATGCGTATGGGCGTGCCAGAGATAGCACTGACGCCCATCACTTAAATAGAAAAGAGGAATATGTCATGCCTAACACGATGCTGAAATTGATGCCAACCACGACGTTGAAATTGAAGTCTGTTCAAAGCAACAGCCTGGCCATCCCCGGCTTCGAGCCTTGGTATGTGAGCCCGTCAGACCCTGCCTTGTCGGTGATGATCGATTACCGCTCGCGCTCCTCGGTGACCGTGTCCGAAACAGCGACGCTGCATAAGGCGCTGGAACACTTGAAGCACGCCGGTGTCCGCTGCGCTTTCGTCGTCGACGAAAAGAACACCGCCGTCGTCGGCATGATCACTGCCTATGACATGCTGGGCGAGAAACCGCAGCAGCACATGCACTTCACCGGCGTCGGCCATGACGATGTACTGGTCAAGGACATCATGCAGAAGATCAGCGACTGGCGCGTAGCCGATATCAAGGACATCGAGAAGTCCAGCGTCGGCGACGTGCTTGAGATGTTCACCGAAACCGGCGTGACACACTTGCCGGTGATGGAAACGACCGAGGGCAATGAACAGCGCCTGCGCGGGCTGCTCTCGTTTGCCAAGGTGAAGCGTCTGCTGGTTGATGCGGCGTGAACAGTCTCATAGGGTGGGCAGACGAAACCTCCTGCTGCCCACCCTACTTGGCTTGAGGTGCCTACTAGCTAGGATTTAAAATCCTTTAAATTGACTATGCGGCTTTTCACAAAATCTACGCCATCTTGCTCTCTCTCTTTTTTCTCTGCATCGATTTCATGTTTAACCAGTAAATAGCCCAACGCCAAAGTAGTCCAGATGCCTGTTTCGGTCATAACCCCATACAACAGAGCCGCCACCAAAGTAAATCGCACCACTGTTCTAAGCCGCATGATTACCCCTCTGATGCTGATTTATCTAATCTATTCCCCAAGCACACCTAATATTCATTGATAGCCTATTCAATTTCTCGGCCTTCTGTCTCAGGAAAACGAGATCACTATTATGGGGCTATAAATGCGTGTACCAGATTATAGGCACAATCATTGTCAAAACACAGCTAACTTCTGATCCCCGCAAGCATCTTCTCCAGCCGTTTCACTGACACGATCACCGGGGTTTTCAGTTCCTGCGCGAACAGCGATACGCGCAGTTCCTGCATCAGCCAGGCGAACTCGTCCACCCGAGTATCATTGTTACCCTGTTGCGCCTGGCGCAGCTTTTGCCATGCCTGGGTCAGCGGCTGCATCTGCGCCATGCACTGCGCATCGCGCGCCGAATTGCTGCGCAGTTTTTCGATGCGCAGGTTGATCGCCTTGAGATAGCGAGGCACATGCTGCAAACGCTCATACGGCGTATCGGCGATGAAGCGCTTGTGCAGCAGCCATTCCAGCTGGGCACGCACATCCTGATTGGCCTGTGCGTGCGCTTTGAGTTGTGGCAGATTCTTCTGCACGGTTTGGTATTCGGTCAACACGTTGCCGACCAGCCGCGCTAGCTCCTGCGCGACCAGCAGCAGGCGGTTCTTCGCCTCCTTGCCGCGCGCGGCGAATTCCGCTTCGTTCGCCGGCAAGGGATCGTTCAGGCAACAGCGCTCGAAGGTCATTGCCAGTATCTGTTGCTGCAATTCCTGCTGCGTGCCACTGAACGGAGCGTTGGGCATCATGAACAGCATGCCGAGCCGCTGCGCATCGGGCAGGTTCTTTTCCAGATACTTCACCTGCTCTTTCAGCAGCAGCATGAACAAGCGACGCAAGCCGCCGCGATGCGCGGCCTGCGCGGCATCGCGGGTATCGAACGCATGCAACACCACCGCATCGCCTTCATCCACCAATGCGTTGAACAGCGTGACATCCTGCCCGGCTCGCTTCACCATTCTTGTCTCGGCAAAATCACCGAAGCTCCACGAGGTGTAATGCTGCTCGGAAACGGCCTCGCCTTTTTCACTTGTCGTATCTGTTCTTGCAACCACGGGTGAAACGCGCGGCGCGAGTTCGGCATGCAACGAGGCAAAGTTGCGCGACATGCCGAGCTGGCGGCCATGCTCGTCGACGATGCGGAAATTCATCAACAGGTGCGGTGGCAATTGTTCGAGGCGGAACGCATCCAGCGGCACATCGAGCTGCTTCTGCTCGCGGATGTAGCGCGCCAGTGCATGCAACAACGGCGTGTTCGAGGCGTGCACTGCACTGCAGAACGACGCGGCGAATTCCGGTACCGGCACCAGATGGCGGCGCAATCTTTGTTGCAATGTCTTGATCAGTTGCGTGACCTTCTCGGCCAGGATGCCCGGGATCAGCCATTCGCAGCGCGCAGCGCTGACCTGATTGATCAGCTCCAGCGGCACGGTGAGCGTGATGCCGTCGTCGTTCTTGCCCGGCGAAAAGTTGTAGCTCAATGCAAAGCTGACGTTGTCTATTTTTAGATTCGGCGGAAACTGGTCGGTGGTGATGCCCGCCGCTTCGTGGCGCATCAGGTCGTCCTTTTTCAGGTACAGCAATTTCGCATCGGCGCGTTCCGCTTCCTTGCGCCAGGCTTCGAAGGTCGCGCCGTTGTGGATGCCATGCCCGGAGAATTCGCCGGGAATGCGGCTGTCGTAGAACGCGAAGATCAGCTCGTCGTCGACCAGCACATCGGGGCGGCGCGCCTTGTGTTCCAGCGCCTCGATGTCGGCGATCAGTTTCTGGTTGTGCGCGAAGAACGGCGCGCGCGTCTCGAACTCGCCGCCGACCAGCGCCTGGCGGATGAACACCTCGCGCGATTCCGCCGCATTCATCGGGCCATAGTTCACGCGCTTCTTCGGATTGAGGATGAGCCCGTGCAAGGCGCTGCGCTCCCAGGCGACAACTTGCGCCGCCTTCTTCTCCCAATGCGGATCGTAATAATGCCGCTTGATCAGGTGCGCGCCGGTTTCCTCCAGCCACTCCGGCTCGATGCGTGCCACGCAGCGCGCATACAAGCGATGTGTCTCGATCAGCTCACCCGCCATCACCCACTTCGTTCCTTTTTTCGCCAGCACGGAATTGGGTGCGACGAAGAACTTGATGCCGCGTGCGCCCAGATACTCGTTGCTTTCCAGGCTCTTCATGCCGATGTTGCCGAGCAGCCCGCACAGCAGCGCCTTGTGTATCTGCTCATAGGTGGCAGGCTTTTCATTGCCGCGCATGCCCATCTCGGCGACTTGTCCGTGCAACTGCTGGTGCAGTTCGCGCCACTCGCGTAGCCGCAGCGGCGACAGGAAATTCTTGCGGCATTCTTCTGCGAGTAATCGATTGGATTTCTTCTCTGCGACCGCCTGCTCGAACCACGCCCATATCTTCAGGTAGGCGAGAAAATCGGAACGCTCGTCGGCAAACCGTTTGTGCGCCGCATCTGCTACCTCTTGTCGCTCGAGCGGGCGGTCGCGCGGGTCCTGCACCGACAGTGCGCTGGCGATGACCAGTATCTCGGTCAGGCAATGGTATTGCCGCCCCGCCAGCAGCAGGCGCGCGATCTTCGGGTCGAGCGGCAGCTTGGCGAGCTCGTGGCCGAGCGGCGTAAGCTGGCGCGCTTCGTCGATTGCATTCAACTCGGCAAGCAATTGATAGCCGTCCGCGATCATTCGCGGCGTGGGTGGCTCGATGAAAGGAAATTCTGAAATTTCTCCAAGTTCCAGCGCGCTCATGCGCAGGATCACGGTCGCCAGCGACACACGAAAGATTTCCGGGTCGGTGTATTCCACACGCTGCAGGAAATCGGCTTCGTCGTACAAGCGTATGCACACGCCGCTCATCACGCGCCCGCAGCGCCCGGTGCGCTGGTTCGCGGCGGCGCGCGAGATCTTTTCGATGTGCAACTGCTCGACCTTCTGGCGGATGCTGTAGCGGTTCACCCGCGCCAGGCCACAGTCGATCACGTAGCCGATGTTGGGCACGGTCAGCGAAGTTTCCGCGACGTTGGTCGCCAGTACCACGCGCCGCTGTGCGCCTGTTTTGAATACTTTATCCTGCTCCGCTGCCGACAAGCGCGAGAACAGCGGCAATATCTCAATCCCTTTCGGGTGGTGCTTGCGCAACGCTTCCGCGGTGTCGCGTATCTCGCGTTCGCCGGGCAGGAACACCAGCACATCGCCACGCAAACCCCCGGCAGCAAGTTCATCCAGCGCAGAACTCACCGCTTTGGGTATGTCTTCCACATTACCCTCTTCATCTTCCTGCGGTGGACGGTAACGCGTCTCGACGGGGTAGCTGCGTCCGGATACTTCCACAATCTGTGCGCCGAAATGTTTGGCGAAGCGGTCTGCATCCAGCGTCGCGGAAGTAATGATGAGCTTGAGGTCGGGACGGCGCGGCAATAATTGCTTGAGATAGCCCAGCAAAAAATCGATGTTCAGGCTGCGCTCGTGCGCCTCGTCGATGATCAGCGTGTCGTAATTCTTCAGCAGTGGATCGCTGTGTATCTCGGCGAGCAGGATGCCGTCGGTCATTAATTTAATGCTGGTGTCCTGCGATACCTTGTCGTGAAAGCGCACCTTGAAGCCGACAGCGCCGCCGAGTTCGGTTTTCAATTCGAACGTGATGCGTGTCGCCACGGTGCGCGCCGCCACACGCCGCGGCTGGGTGTGGCCGATGCAACCCAGCACACCGCGCCCCAGCGTCAGACATATCTTCGGCAACTGTGTGGTCTTGCCCGAGCCGGTTTCGCCGCACACGATCACCACCTGATTGTCGGCGATCGCGCGCGCCAAGTCCTCACGCTTTTGCACCACCGGCAGATCGACAGGAAATTCTATCGCGGCAAGGGACTCAAGCCGCACCTTGCGGCGCAGCGCATTCGGAGATAACACAACATTCACTATATTCAGGCCCGGAAAAGCAAGAGGGATTAGCGCATGGCTAATCCCTCGAATGGTGTCGTGATGGACTTGAACCACCGGCCAAAGGATTATGAGAGGCTGCACATATCCGCATCAAAACAATGCGCGACAACAAATACGGCTCGTCACAACACTATAAACACCTTCTGTAATTCTTCGCCTTTGACAGCGACTAACCCTCGGTCATGGCTACGCCATGAGGTCGTGACAAGATACCGGCACGATCCCGGAAAGTCAAAATAATAGGCCAAAACTCCATAAAAAACTCAATTCTTTAACCATCACGGATATTGGCGAATAGCTGATCATGACATTCTGTTAACCGCCTTGCCTTATCCATTTCTTGATGGCATAGACTGTTTCCTTTTCGATGCCATTGTAACCATGGTGGGCAAACGCCTCGCACGGGTCGCCAACGGAAATTCCACCTTCCATTGCGATGAAATCATTTCCATAGCGTTCATGCGAGCCTTGCGCAGCACTGAATGGCGTCGCTTGGCATGTATCGTTACGATGATGCACGACAAGATGTCGGTTCGCATATTTTTTTGCATTGAAGGATGATATGCCCTGCAAGGAAGACGTATGAATCTCACCGGCGACTTTATCGGAAAGATATTCGGCCAGTTTCATCGTGTCGAACGTTCCCTTGCTGGTTCCGATGAGATATATCCTGGCCATTGGAAAACGTTCCTTCAAATCACCGATGACTGCCTGAATGCGCTCCTCTGCCTGCGTTGAGTCTGTAGCGACAGTAACAAACTCGTCGTCAACAAAATAGCTTCTCGCCCGGAGCAGAAAATTATTCTTTGCTCTATAGACCAGCTTCCCGTCAACAATATGCGGATCCACTATCCCGCTGCCTCCCGGAAAGAGAATAAGCACATAGCGTGGAAACAGATTGCTATAGTTCAGGACATAAGGAATTATTTCCCCATTTCTTTCTTTGGCCGTTGTTATCAGGTCTTCGCCAGCAAAGCAAACTTGTACTGATAGCCCAATCATCAACAAGCGTAAGGCAAGCCTGAAGGCCATGTTGAGTATCTCCTTTTGGCACGATGCCGCATATCGTTATGCTGATGCCTTCCAAAGGCGGATATTCAAAACTCAAATGCTGTCGGCGGCACTTATTAAAATATGGCGGGTTGAGGCAGCTTAAATCTTTCCTGAAACGTCTGGAGTTTTGGAGTTGGCCGAAGGGACATCTGGCAAACCAATGCATTTGGGCGGGCAGAAATTACTGCACGCTGCAAGTCCGGTTACTAATAACATTGACAGAAAACGAATAAGTGCTTCTTTCATTCCCCCCCTGCTAGCGCCCAACTGCATTCCTCAAAACGGCACTATTGAAACATATAGGTTTTTGCCGGAAATCGTTACCCGGTATCTGTTTTGGCACACAACCGTCCTTTACAAAGCATCGCTTTCGCAATTCAGCCTTGCATACAATATTTAAGAACGGTTGAGAAGTGAGACTAAATCAATATCACGTCAGGATATCTATTCACCCAAGCTTCAAGCGACTAAGGACTAACCGATGTGCGGAGCGCTGCCGCCTGCTGCATTTGTGCCCAATCGATACGTGACTTGGCCACTTTTGGATCGTCCACATAGACACTTGCTTGCGCCTTTTTGCGCTTGTGTTTTACCGACGCATTGCTATACATTGCATTGAACGGGAACCCAGACATACTCTGGCCTCCACCGCTTTGACCCGTTCCATGGCTAGTGCCTTGTCCGGTTCCATGACTAACGCCCTGACCAGTTCCATGAACACCGCCATGACTGTATCCATGACTTGCTCCATGACTGCCTGCCACGGCAAAAGCGGGGGTGCTCGAAATAATCCCAAGGATTGCGATAAATAGTATCTTTTTCATGATAATACTCCTCTGCAATTTGTTAAGACTTTAATATTCTCATCTGTCTCAGCTACGCTTTAACGACGAGAAAAGTATTATCCACCCATTCTGCCGTGAGTCAAATAGAAGAACAGGATGAAGCTCAGATGTCGGCGCCGGATGGAGCTTCAAGGTACTGCGGTGAAATTCCTCGAACTCATCAGCCGACATAATTACCTAAGAAGCACTAATTCCGGTATTGCATCGGGGCCACACCAGACAACCGCGTTCTGATCGTATTTCTTGCCCAAGACTTTGGCTGCTTCGAGCGATAGTCCCAAGACAAAGTAACTAGGCTCGGCAGTCCACTCTCCCAATGGGTATCTTCCAATTCCCTCGAAAAAAATTAAGCTGCGCCGACTTAATTCTTTTGCCAGTTCAATCTGCCTGGCTGTGTTGGCAGCTTCACCAGGGTCAATACTGAACGGATTGAAGGCCGTAACAAAAACACCACTGTTTTTCTTGAACTGCTTATAGAGTTTTGCCAACTGTTCATTGGCAATACCTATCCGCAAGATAAATGGAGGCTCGCCGGAAACGCAATAATCAGTTTCCAGATATGCCTCGATGGTCAATGGTGAAATCTCAGACATGGAACTTGGTATATGCATCAAAGTAATCTTCTAAGGGAGTGCCAAGCCGGGTGAGTTTTCAATAACCCATGCACACCAGATAAGTGGTGTCATCGACTATAGTTGATGTAGGAATCGGTGCTGTGGGTGTAACAGCCGTACCGGCAGCAACTACTTGCACCGAACCAGTATCAGTATTGCCATCATCCAAAGTGGTATCAAGTTGCTTGGCAAATTTGCCGGGTATAGCGTCGGAACAAACAATGTAAGTCCCCTTCATATTAGTGATTGGGGCTTGTGCCGCATTGTTTACACCAATATTGCCGCCAACCGCGTTTGGGTATGTAATCCGGTGCGGCGGCCAAATTTGCAATCGTTGACCCCGGGCTAAAACCAGCTAATCGGACATGCTGCCAGAATACGAAGGATTCTGAAGAAATGTCCCGGGCATTCCAGAGACCGTCAATTACTCCGCTATTCGGGTTGCAACGCAAGGCAACAAACGGGGTGCAAGCAGTACCAGTATTGGCGGGAAGAAATTGCGTGTCGAGACTGGACTGAAATTGATCGCCAGGCAAAGCCTTGAATTTGTCCTGATATCCGTATATGTATATCGGAATGTTTTTGAAATCGTTGGCGAGATTTTTCACCTTCGCACTGTTGATCAGCTCCTGCCCTTTCAGCACAGCGCCAATCAATAGGCCGATGATCACCAGCACGATGGCGATTTCAATCAAGGTAAAACCGGATTGGTTATGCCTTTTAATTTTTAACTCCTCGAAATGTTTATTATCTTTAGCGCTACGTTTGTTACACCGCATGAACCATGCCATTCAATGGAATGTAGCTGTAACTCCCGCCAATATTGGAATGTGACGATTTTTCTTAAAACTCTTGTGTTCGCCGGGTGGCGAAATTATGACGAGAGGTTGACAGAACTTCCACACAGCTTGTAAAAAATTCCCATTGTTTAAACATGGGCACTCCATGCCTATCTCCCAGCACGTCATGCGCTAATATGGGGTGTGCTCGGATCAATTGCAGGAAATGAAAAGGCTCACATTTCTGCAAGCCTTTTTTATTGGTGGGTCGTGGTGGACTTGAACCACCGACCAAAGGATTATGAGCCGATAAAAGTCGTCTTTTTACGTTAATTGACATTCTCTTATATTGTTTTAAATTGCATACAAAGTATTGTTTTATGTAGACTTATTTAACATTTACTGCTTTAATACGCCATCTGTAATTTGCAGCATCTTCACGTATCCGGTCTACTAATGGTCTACTTATTTTCGCTTGTAGACCGAGAATTTCGGGGGTAAATCATGGCGCACAAACTCACCAAATCTTTCGTTGATTCCGTTCCGCTCGTACCTACCGGACAGACATTTTACCGCGATACCGACCTCAAGGGGTTCGCTCTCCGCGTCGGCTCAACCGGCAAGGTCTATATCACTGAAAGTAAGGTTAAGCGCAAAGTCGTTCGGGTCACCATCGGAAAGCATGGCGTTTACACCCCCGAACAGGCCAGATTGCAAGCCCGCGAACTGCTGCTCATGATGAGCAAGGGCATCAACCCGCATGATGTAGAAAAGGAAGAAAAGGCTCGTGGCGTGACGCTGGAACAGGCCTTGGATGCCTACATCACAGCGCGCAAATCACTTAAACCCACTACAATCTATGATTACAAAAGAACCATCAACTGTTATATCCCGGACTGGAAGAAGCGCCCTTTGCTGGAAATCACGAAGGATATGGTTTCCAAGCGGCACACCCTGATCGGTCAAAGAAGCAAAGCACAAGCGAATCTCGCCATGCGCTACTTGCGTGCAATCTATAACTTCGCCTCCTACCAGTATGAAGACAGCAAAGGCGAGTCGCTCTTCCCTATCAATCCGGTCAAGCGGCTGTCTCAAACCCGCGCATGGTATCTGGTCGAACGCCGACAAACTGTTATCAAGGCGCACGCCCTTGCCTCCTGGTATGCCGCCGTCATGAACATCAAAAACGACTCGCACGGCAAGAACCGCGAAACAATACGCGATTACCTGCTGTTCGTCCTGTTTACCGGCCTAAGAAAAGAAGAAGCCGCTTGCCTTAAATGGTGCGATATTGATCTCATCAGCAAGACCCTGACCATTACCGACACGAAGAATCGCCGAGACCACACCCTACCCCTGTCGGATTTTCTGATGGATATGCTGCAACGCAGAAAGCCCGAAGCCGTGAATGAATACGTCTTCCCCGGTGCCAACGGTGTCGGTCGCATCGTCGAACAGCGCAAGCAAATGGACAGAATCACACTGGAATCGGGCGTCAGCTTCACCATCCACGACCTGCGGCGTACTTTCATCACTATTGCCGAAAGTCTGGATATTTCCGCCTACTCATTAAAGCGCCTCTTGAATCACAAAATGTCGAATGACGTCACAGCCGGTTACATTATCATCGACGCTGAACGTCTGCGTGCGCCCATGCAGAAAATCACCGACCAACTCCTTAGATATATGGGTGTTAAGCCTTCTGCGGAAATTCTGGAACATCCCGCGCTGGCGGGGCTTTCCAAGTCTGGACAAAATTAGTACCGCTTGACAATACTAACGCCTTACAATACTATTAAACGAGATGATTAAATCCTTCGCTGATAAGGCCACTGCGGCGGTATTTTCCGGGCAATTTGTTCGCCGACTTCCAAACGACATACAGGCGATAGCCCGGCGGAAACTCAAACTGATCGATGCCGTGGGCAATATCGAGGAATTGCGAGTACCACCCGGCAACCGTCTCGAACAGCTAAGTGGCAATCGCGCAGGACAATGGAGTATCCGTATCAACGCTCAATGGCGAATATGTTTCAAATGGGCAAACGGCCATGCGGAAGAAGTGGAAATCATCGATTATCACTAGGAAGATAAAATGACTATTCAACGTGAAAAACTGAACACCATAAAATGGGGCAATGTCGTCACCGGGGATAAACTCGCACCAGTACATCCCGGCGCAATCCTGTTGCACGACTTTATCGAGCCAATGGAACTGACACGCTACAAGGTCGCAAAATTCGCCGGCGTCCCGCAACGTCGCATTGATGAAATCTGCACCGGAAAGCGTGCCATTACCGCCGACACTGCCATGCGCCTTGGCCGCTTGTTCGGCATGTCCGCACAAACATGGATGAATCTGCAGGCTCAATACGATTTGGAAGTTGCCGAAAACGAACTGGGCGACAAGATTGACCACGAAGTTATGCCGATAGCGGCATAGCTACAAAGTAGCCCATGTACCTCAATAGCGGCGATTACCAAACCATATGGCAATTAGCCCACGGCTGGGCTGGCAAAGATAGTAACGATACCGACCCGAACAACCTGCCGTCTGAAATAAAAGACGGCATTCATCGCGTAATGGTTGCAATACGGAACAAGCTAATTTCGGTTCGAACCTCTAACCGCGTTATTTTTGAAAGTGACGATACATTAGACTTTCTAATGGATATAAAGCACTACCTGAA
>CAIOKY010000014.1 GCA_903858965.1 uncultured Nitrosomonadales bacterium
ATCGCCCGTTCTGGAGATGACAGCATTTACAGCCTGTTTCAGCGCAATCGTCCGCTGCGTGAACTGATACATGAGTCCGCCAACGGGATCGGCGTCATTCCGTCGCACGTCGAGCTTTCCAAGGTGGACGCGCTGCACGGCAAGGGTTACAACGCCATCAACAAGCTGAACACGAATTTACTGGCGGAAAAAACCAGAGCAGAGAACACCCCGTGGATAATCGATTGCAGCCCGCTGGTCGGGGTGCTTTCACTCAATGCGATATTCGCTTGCGATGGCGTCATCGTCCCGATCTCGGCTGACTACCTGTCCATGAATGGCGCGATAAAGATCAGAAAAACGCTGCATGCTCTGGAGCAAGTTCTGAAACGCCGCGTTAATCGCCGCTATCTGATCACCCGTTTTGACACGCGCAGAAGTATGGCCAAGACAATCTTGAGCAATGCACAGGCAGAATTTGGTGAGGATGTCTGCCGTACCGTTATTGCAGAGAATGTCAGCCTGGCAGAAAGTCCGGCTTTGAACAAAACCATTTTCGAACATGCCCCAGGCAGTCGCGGTGCGCAAGATTACAACGCACTGCTGGATGAATTATTGGCTGACGGCTCCATCAAATAACGCGAGCCAGTCATTCAGTCATTCAGTCATGTTTGGCAATCAGCGACAGCAGATCTTCTATATCCAGCGACTGGCCCGATATCTTGTCTGAGTTGATTGTCTTGCATTGCATGACTTCACAATGATGATACATCTGACGCAACTTGCGTTCCGCATCAGGGTAATCTTTGCCGTATATCTGTATGCTTTCGACTTTTTGCCCATCTCTTGTTTTGACTGTGAAATCGAATTTCAGCATGACTCTTCCCCCGATAGAGCGGCCACTCTATTCCATGTACATCCCACCATTCACATGCAGGGTGACACCTGTGATATAAGCCGCGCCTGGGCCCGCCAGAAAAGCCACGGCGGATGCGATATCGGCTGGCTGCCCAAGTCGTTTCAGCGGCACATGCTCGACCAGCTTGGCGCGTTGTTCTTCGCCCAGCGCCAAAGTCATATCGGTGTCGATAAAACCTGGGGCAACGCAATTCACAGTGATGTTGCGGCTGCCGATCTCCTGCGCGAGGGATTTGGTGAAGCCGATCATACCCGCCTTGGATGCCGCGTAGTTTGCTTGTCCCGGATTGCCCATACTGCCGACCACTGAAGAAATACTGATGATGCGCCCGCCTCTGGCTTTCATCATCGCGCGCAACACAGCTCGGCTGAGGCGGAATACCGATTTAAGATTGGTCGCCAGCACATCGTCCCATTCTTCGTCGGTCATACGTGCGAGCAAATTGTCGCGGGTGATGCCGGCATTGTTCACCAGGATCGAGATTTCACCGAATTGCTTGCGCAGCTCGGCCAGCACTTGCTCGGTTTGTGCCACGTCATTAACGTTTAGCGCCATACCCGCGCCCTTGATGCCAGCCGCATCCAGATAAGCGCTGATCGCTTGCGCGCCTGTGCCGCTGGTAGCGGTTCCTATCACGGTCGCGCCCTGGCTACCAAGCTCCAGTGCGATGGCCTGGCCGATGCCACGACTGGCTCCGGTGACTAAGGCGGTCTGTCCTTGCAATGTCATTTCAAATTCCCTATACGAGTGTAGCCAGAGCCTGCTTTAATGCAACGCCATCATTTAGCGCGGACGCCTGCTGGTTTGGATCGATGCGCTTGTTGAGTCCTGCCAGCACTTTGCCGGGTGCGCATTCCACATTATGTGTGATGCCCATTTTGCCGAATTCCAGCACAGTTTCAACCCAGCGCACCGGTGAGTACAATTGGCGTACCAGCGCATCCTTGATCGTTGCGCCATCAGAATAACTTTTCACATCGGCATTGTGCAACACCTGAATGTCAGGAGCTTGAATTTCGACACCGACAAGATATTCGCGCAACTGCTCTGCCGCACCCTTCAATAAAATGCAATGCGACGGTACACTCATCGGCAACATAATCGCGCGCTTCGCGCCCCTGGCCTTGGCCAGTTCCATGCCGCGTTCCACCGCCGCGCGATTCCCGGCGATCACCACTTGTCCCGGAGTATTGTAATTCACCGCTTCAAGTACTTCGCCTTGCGCACCTTCACTGCATATGGCACGCACCGCATCGTCATCCAGCCCCAGTATCGCCGCGATACCACCAACACCTTCCGGCACGGCTTGCTGCATACATTGTGCACGATAGCGCACCAGCGGTAGCGCATCGACAAAGCGCAATGCTCCCGCAGCGACCAGCGCGGTGTATTCACCCAGACTGTGTCCGGCCATGAGAGTTGGCTGGGCGCCATGTTGCGATTGCCAGGCACGATATACCGCCACACCGGCCGTGAGCATGATAGGCTGGGTGTTCACAGTGGCATTCAAATCATCATCGCTGCCTTCTTCGAGCAATCGCCACAGGTCATGTTTCAACACATCGGAAGCTTCGTTGAAAGTATCGCGCACTGCAGAGAAATCAGCATAACCGTTCATCATGCCGCGCGATTGAGAACCTTGGCCCGGGAATACGAATGCGAATTTAATCATCTTTGCTTACCACTTGATTAGAACGGCACCCCAGGTGAACCCGCCACCCACTGCCTCCAGTAAAATATTCTGGCCTTGCTTGATGCGGCCATCGCGCACTGCGGTGTCCAGCGCCAATGGGATCGAAGCGGCCGAGGTGTTGCCGTGAGTAGCAACCGTAACGATCACGTTGTCCATGCTTAAACCGAGTTTCTTTGCAGTGGCTTCCATGATGCGAATATTGGCCTGATGCGGTACCAGCCAGGCAATGTCCGAACCGATCAGCTTGTTTTCCGCCAGGATTTCTTCGACTACTTCACTCAGCACTTTGACGGCAAACTTGAACACCGCCTGACCTTCCATCTTGATGAATGGATCGCCTTGCACCTCCCCATTGCGCACATTGCCTTCGGCTTTCAACATATCGCGATGGCTGCCATCGGCGTGCAACTTTCCTGCGACAATGCCGGGCGTTTCGGAGGCGCGCAACACGACTGCACCCGCACCATCGCCGAACAATACGCAGGTGGTGCGATCGTTCCAGTCCAGGATGCGCGATAGCACTTCCGCGCCGACCACCAATACGGTCTGGGCTTGCCCGCCGCGTATGTAAAGATCCGCCGTATTCATCGCATACACAAAACCGCCGCACACCGCTTGCATGTCGAATGCCGCGCCGTGATTTTTTATACCTAGCTTGTCCTGCAGGATGCAAGCTGTGCTGGGGAAGACTTGGTCCGGGGTGGTGGTCGCAACGATCACCAGATCGATTTGATCGGCACTGATACCGGCTGACTCGATGGCCCGGAGGCTGGCCTGCAGGGCAAGGTCGCTGGTCAATTCGTTGTCTGCAGCAACATGTCGCTCGACGATGCCGCTACGCGACAGTATCCAGTCATGCGAGGTATCTACTATCTTTTCCAGGTCATAGTTGGTCAATACCTTGCCGGGCAAATAACTGCCGGTGCCAATTATTCTTGAATACATCAGGACTCTCTCCGCAATGTGATTTGGCCTTGCTCAGTATTTTGACGCTGGTGATGCCACTTCTCGATGTGCTCGCTGATGTGTTGCAACATGCCGCCGCGCGCCTCTTCCGCAGCTCGCTCAATGGCACAACGGAAGGCAAAAATATCAGCCGAACCGTGACTTTTCACCACGATACCCTTCAAGCCTAGCAGACTCGCGCCGTTATAGCGGCGATGATCCACCCTGCGCTTGAAGGCACTGAGTACCGGCATTGCCACCAGCGCGGCCAGCTTGGTGAAAATGTTCCGGCCAAACTCCTCGCGCAGGAATCCCCCCAGCATCTGTGCCAGGCCTTCGGTGGTTTTCAATGCAACATTACCGACAAAGCCATCGCACACCACCACGTCGGTCGTGCCTTTGAAGATGTCGTTGCCTTCGACGTTCCCGTAAAAATTCAGGTCGCTTTCTCGAAGCAGTTCCGCGGCCTGTTTGACCACCTCGTTACCCTTGATGTCCTCACTACCGATATTCAACAGGCCCACGCTGGGATTTGGTTTGTGCTCCAATGCCGTGACCAGCGTTGAACCCATCAAGGCGAATTGCAGCAGGTGCTCGGCATTGCAGTCTGTATTGGCTCCCAAATCAAGCATGCAGACCTGGCCATTTTTAGTGGGTAAATATGAAGCGATCGCGGGCCGATCGATACCCGGAATGGTTTTCAACACATAGCGTGCCGTAGCCATCAATGCGCCGGTATTCCCCGCGCTGATACAAGCCAATGCTTCGCCGCTTTTGACCAGATTGATGCTGACCCGCATCGAGGAATCTTTTTTGCCGCGCAGCGCGGATTGCGGCTGCTCGTCCATTCCGACCACTTCGCTGGCCGGATGAATACGCAAACGTGCGCCGGCTTGGATGCCCAAGGCACGTAGCTCGGTTTCAATAGCATCGGGAATACCGACCAGAACGACGGTATCGCCGGGGAACTGCTTCAGATACTCAACTGCAGCGGGTATGGTGACCGTAGCGCCGTGGTCGCCGCCCATCGCATCTATGGCTAATGTGACATCCACTAAGCGATCCTTGGCTAAGACATACAGAAAAGAAAACGCAGCCGACCTTGATGGTCGGCTGCGCAACTTGAGGGCTTATTCGCCCTTGGTCTTGACTACCTTTTTGCCGCGATAGAAGCCGGTTGGACTGACGTGGTGACGCAAATGGGTCTCGCCGGTGGTTGGCTCGATCGCTGTCGCCGGGTTGGTCAAAAAATCATGGGCGCGGTGCATGCCACGCTTGGATGGGGATTTCTTATTCTGCTGAACTGCCATGATAACTACTCCTAAATAAACTGCTTAATTACGTTTCAAATTTACCAAAACCGCAAAAGGCTTCTTTTCTTCCCTTTCGACATTTTCGCCATTTGCCGCCTGACAATCATCCAACTCGTGTTTAGGCGCGATTGGCAAGCTTAACAAAATCTCATCCTCCAGCAAATCCAGAACATTCAAGTGCGCATCTGCCAGGATACTATCGAATTCTTCTTCTCCACCTGTAACATTATCGTCAAGCACATCCAAACTTGCCTGATCGCGAAGCAACAAACGCGTTTCGAGATGTACCGGGTAATCCATGCCGTTCAGGCAACGTTGACAGCGCAATCGACCTTGCCCAGCCACGCCCACATCAAGAAAATGTGTACCCTGCTTATCCACACCGCCTTGCACTGTGTACCTCAAAACCCCTTGGGGAGTTTCCAATATCTCCAGCAAACGTGGCAACTTGGCAAACTGTACTTCACCGCTAATTTTCCGGCCATTTCTGGCAAAATCAAGACTATCGATGAAAGGCCGTGCGTACATGAGGCGCGCATGATATATTTTTCGCCGCATCCTGTCAAAAGTCATGGCGAAAATCCTAAGGAATATCATTGAATTCTCAGTTGCTTGTCCTGGCCTCCAGCTCCGTTTACCGCAGCGAGCTTCTCAAACGGCTACAACTCCCTTTTGAAACCGCTACACCTAATGTGGACGAAACGCCCTTGCCGCATGAGACTGCGCGTGCAACCTCGGTTCGCCTGGCTCAGAAAAAAGCCTGTGCCGTGGCAGGCACTTATCCTGACGCATTAATCATCGGCTCCGACCAAGTCGCGCTGCTGAATGACCAGCAACTGGGCAAACCGCTCACCCACGACAATGCTGTCAACCAGTTGCGTGCCATGCGCGGCAAGACCACTTGCTTCTATACCGCGTTGACGTTGTTAAACAGCAAAACCGGCAATATGCAAACCGAGGTGGCGGAAAACCACATCACGCTGCACAACCTGAGCGATGCCGAAATCGAAGGTTATTTGCATAAAGAACAACCTTATCACTGCGCCGGCAGCGCTAAATCCGAAGGACTGGGTATCACACTGATCCAAAAAATGACCGGGGACGACCCGAATGCACTGATTGGTTTGCCGCTGATTCTACTGGTGCAGATGTTGCGCCGCGAAAACGTACGTCTGTTCTGAATATGACGATTAAGCCTGGCATTCTTTACCTGATTCCATGTACTTTGGGCGACACACCCGTTGAGCAGGTATTGCCGCAACACGTCATAGCTATAACACGCAAGCTACAGCATTTCGTGGTGGAACAACCCAAAACTGCACGGCAGTTTCTTGCCACCATCCAATCTGAATTGCCGATACAGTCGCTGCACTTTGCCACGCTCAATGAGCACACTGCCACTAACGAACTATCTGTGCTGTTAGCCCCGCTGCTGGCCGGGCAAGATGTCGGCATCATTTCCGAGGCTGGCTGCCCGGGCATCGCTGATCCGGGGGCAGAGTTGGTGAATCTGGCCCACCGCAAAGGCATCCGCGTCGTGCCTCTGGTCGGCCCCTCGTCTATTTTGCTGGCATTGATGGCTTCCGGCCTGAATGGTCAACGCTTTGCCTTTCATGGCTACTTACCCATAACAGATGCGGAGAGAAATAAAACCATTGCAAAACTGGAGACAGAGTCTGTAAAACTCAAACAAACCCAGCTATTCATCGAAACCCCATACCGTAACGACAAGCTGTTTGGTGCACTGCTTGCCCAGTGCCGCCCTGAGACACTGTTATGCGTCGCCACCAACATCACTTTACCCAGCGAACATATCCTGACACGCCCCATCAAACAATGGAAATCCCAGCCTATCCCGCAACTTAATAAGCACCCGAGCATGTTTTTGCTACTAGGGAAAAGTTAATTTTAGTTGCCCAATAGGCTGCTTTCTGGTATTAAAGCGGACTTTAATTTTTATCCCGTTGGAGAAGTGCAATGCCGGTACAGTCACACAAACCCGTCGCCCCTTACAAACCCAAGAAGGGCGAGGCTTACATGAACCCAAAACAGCTGGATCATTTCCGCCAGATCATGAACGACATCAAGGCTGGACTGGGCAAGGATATCGATCGTACGGTACATACCATGCAGGACGAAGCAACCGTATTCGCCGACCCCAATGACCGGGCCACGCAGGAATCGGATATGGGCCTGGAACTGCGCAATCGTGACCGTGAACGCAAACTGATCAAAAAGATCAATGAGATGCTTGCCAAGATTGATGCGGGTGAATATGGCTACTGTGATAATTGCGGTGTAGAGATCGGTCTGGACAGGCTAGAAGCACGGCCGACCGCCACGCTGTGTATCGACTGCAAGACTTTGGACGAGATTCGGGAAAAACAGGTAGCTAAATAAATTTGGCTACGCCCGGCAATAAAAAATCCCCGCCATTTTGGCGGGGATTTTTTATTGGCTTGGAAAATAATCTATTCAGCCGCGGATGCGGCCTCTGGTGCAGCCAGCAGGGCTTTCATGCTCAGCTTCATGCGGCCCTTGTCGTCCACTTCCAGCACCTTCACGCGCACAATTTGACCTTCCTTGAGATGGTCTGCCACGCTGGCCACGCGTTCATGCGCAATCTGGGAGATATGCAACAGGCCGTCCTTGCCCGGCAACACATTCACCAATGCGCCGAAGTCGAGCAGCTTGACCACAGGACCTTCGTATATCTTGCCGACTTCCACCTCGGCCACGATGTCCTCGATGCGTTTCTTGGCCAGCAGTCCTGCATCGCCATTCACGCAGGAGATGGTGATGTTGCCTGCGTCGTCAATATCTATCGTAGTACCAGTTTCTTCGGTCAAGGCGCGTATTACCGCGCCGCCCTTGCCAATCACGTCGCGGATCTTTTCCGGATTGATTTTCATCTTGATCATGCGCGGCGCAAATTCGGAGACTTCGGTACGTGCATTGGGCATGGCTTGCTTCATCAAACCAAGAATGTGCATGCGGCCTTCGCGAGCCTGGGTCAAAGCAGCCTGCATGATATCGCGTGTAATACCGTTGATCTTGATATCCATCTGCAGGGCAGTAATGCCGGTTTCGCTGCCGGCCACCTTGAAATCCATATCACCCAGATGATCTTCATCACCCAGAATGTCGGTCAGCACCGCAAAACGATTGCCTTCCTTGATCAAACCCATCGCGATACCCGCCACGTGAGCCTTGAGCGGCACACCGGCATCCAGCAATGACAAGCAACCGCCGCATACCGACGCCATTGAGCTGGAACCGTTAGACTCGGTTATTTCAGATACCACGCGCATCGCATAGCCGAAATCCTCTTCGCTGGGTAACACTGCTACCAACGCGCGTTTGGCCAAACGGCCATGTCCGATTTCGCGACGTTTTGGCGTACCTACACGGCCGGTTTCACCGGTCGAATATGGCGGGAAGTTGTAATGCAGCATGAAACGGTCGGAATATTCGCCCTGCAGTGCATCGATTTTCTGTGAGTCGCGCATACTGCCCAAAGTTGCCACGACGATGGCTTGCGTTTCGCCGCGAGTGAACAGGGAAGAGCCGTGCGCGCGCGGCAAAACGCCGTTGCGTATCGTGATCGGACGCACAGTGCGTGTATCGCGACCATCAATGCGCGGCTCACCGCTCAAAATTTGTCCGCGTACGATCTTGGCTTCCAGCGCACTGAACAGATCATTGACATGATTCTTGTGCGTGGCTATCACTTCAGGTGACATGGACGCCATCACTGTATCGCGTATCGCATCAACTGCCTCGGTGCGCGCCTGCTTGGAACGGATCGCATATGCCTTGCCGAGCTCGGCTTCGGCAAGACTGGCAATCTGGGCGATCAATGCCTCGTCCTTGACAGGTGCAGCCCAATCCCATGCATCAGCGCCCACCGCATCTGCCATTTCATTGATCGCCTGAATCACGACCTGCATCTGTTCGTGGCCAAACATCACCGCGCCCAACATGATTTCTTCAGACAACTGTTGCGCTTCGGACTCAACCATCTGTACCGCACGGTCGGTCCCTGCTACCACCAGATCCATCTGCGAAGTCAAGAGTTCAGTGGCGGTCGGGTTAAGCAGGTATTGGCCATTGGCATAACCCACACGTGCCGCACCTATCGGACCATCGAATGGAACGCCAGACAAAGCCAATGCGGCAGACGCGCCTATCATCGCGGGAATATCGGAATCGATCTCTTCATCAGAAGACATCACTGTCGCGACAATCTGTATTTCGTTGTAAAAACTCTCCGGGAACAGCGGACGCAGCGGACGGTCAATCAGACGCGAAGTCAGAATCTCTTTTTCGCTTGGGCGGCCCTCACGCTTGAAAAATCCGCCGGGAATCTTGCCCGCAGCGTAAGTTCTTTCCTGATAATCCACTGTCAATGGAAAAAAGTCCTGCTCGGGCTTGGTGTCTTTTCTGGCGACCACCGTGACCAGCACCACGGTGTCATCCAGACTGACCATCACTGCACCGCTGGCCTGACGCGCGATTTCGCCGGTTTCCAGCGTAAGCTGATGGTTACCGTACGCGATTGTTTTTTTATAGTGACTCAAGATAGACCTCTCTGTTCATATCATGGCGCGCCATGCATTGTGACCACACTTTGTGATCAGACGAAAAAACGCGGGTCGCTGATGCGACCCGCTGAATACAAAATTCTTACTTGCGAATTTCCAGGCGTTGAATCAACGCGCGATAGCTCGCATCATTCGTGCGCTTGAGATAATCGAGCAACTTGCGGCGACGACTGACCAGACGCAACAGGCCGCGACGGGAATGGTGATCCTTGACATTGTCCTTGAAATGCTCGGTCAGATAGGTAATTCGCGCAGTGATCAACGCCACCTGGACTTCGGGGGAACCCGTATCGCTCTTGGCACGTTGAAAGTCGGTAACGATTTGCGCTTTTTGCGCAGCGGTAATTGCCATTGGTTTTGCTCTCCTGAAAAAAGTGCAGCATTCTACCCTTTAACGGGGGTGTTGCTCAACCCCAATATTTTATTCAACAAGCGTTTGCGCGGCTTGTTTGGCAACCTCAGACAATAATCTGTCCGGGGCAAGGCGGCGGCCTTGCAACAGCCCAACTCCGATGAATCCCTGCGGGCCGTGCAGGCTGACCTTACCATCCGGCAAGCCGGTGTCCAATGCCAGGCGTTGTCCTTGCGCAATACGCTTGATTTGCACTGTATCCAGCTGCAGCCTGGGCATATCTGGCATCAGGCTCTCCAACGGCCGGAGGCAAGCATCGCGCTCGGCATCTGTCATCGCAGCCAGTTGCACAAGGGCATAACCATCGTTCAATTCGAAATGAGCAATCGCTGTGCGGCGCAGTCCAATCAGGTGCGCGCCGCAGCCAAGTGCTGCACCGATGTCTTCGGCAAGTGTTCGTATGTAAGTGCCCTTGCTGCAACGTACGGTGATATCCATCTCGTTGCCGGAAAAGCCATTCAGCAGCAGCTCGTATATCATCACACTGCGCAATTCGCGCGCTATGGTCTCGCCGTTGCGGATGTATTCATAGAGTGGCTTGCCCTGGTGTTTGAGTGCGCTATACATCGGTGGCAGCTGCTGGATCTCGCCGCGAAATTTGTCCAGCACGCTATCGATATCGGATTGTTTAACTTCGACCGGAAGTTCTGTAACGATATCACCTTCAGCATCACCGGTGGTGGTGGTTTGTCCCAAACGCAACAGGGCATGATAGGTCTTATCGGCATCCAGCAATGCCATCGAAAATTTGGTGGCTTCGCCAAAACAGATCGGCAGCAAACCGGTGGCCAGGGGATCAAGCGTGCCGGTATGCCCAGCTTTTTCGGCCTGGAACAGGCGACGAACTTTTTGCAGCGCATCGTTGGAGCTGAGCTCCAGCGGCTTGTCGAGCAACAGTACACCATCTAATGGGCGAAAGATACGCGCCATCAAAATTTATGAATTATCGGGATGCGGCTTGTCGCTGGCGACTGCCTGGTCGATGAGTTGCGACAGGTGGCTGCCACGCTCGACAGAAGCATCGAACACGAAATGCAATTGCGGCATGATGCGCAGCTTCAAACTACGCGACAACTGGCTGCGTAAAAATCCACTGGCTCTATCCAGCCCTTCTTGCGCTTCGGCGTGTTTACCATCCAAGCGAGTAAAGAAAATTTTCGCATGAGAATAATCTCCCGCCAAGATCG
>CAIOKY010000015.1 GCA_903858965.1 uncultured Nitrosomonadales bacterium
GGTAACATCCCATTGCATTCTGGCTTAAACAGTGGTTACTTTAAATGATGGTAACTTTTGTGATAACAAATTACCATGGTTTAGGGGTTACCACGATGGCCACAAATCTGTTATCTGCTGCCGAATGCAAGAACGCCACCAGCAATGGCGCATCTATTCGCAAGCTTCACGATGGCGATGGGCTATATTTGTGGGTTTATCTCGATGGCCGGAAATATTGGCGGTTGCGTTACTGGCAGGCAGATAAAGAAAAGTCCCTTTCCGTTGGCGTGTATCCCAAAGTCACCCTGAGCGATGCGCGGAAAAAGCGCGACGAGCTACACAAGCAACTGCAAGCCGACCTCGATCCTTCCGCCGAACGCAAAGCCACCAACCTGCGCAAAAAGCTCGCCAATGTAAATTCATTCGAGGCCGTGGCGCTGGAGTGGTACAACAAGCAACTGCATACATGGGTAGAGCACCACGCCAGCGATGTTAAACGCCGCCTTGAGAGCAACATATTCCCTACCCTTGGCAAGCGTCCGATTGACCAGATAAACGCGCTGGAGCTATTGGAAACCATCCGCAAAATAGAAGCCCGTGGCGCGTATGATCTTGCCCACCGTGTCCTGCAAGTATGCGGGCAGGTATTCCGCTACGGCATCGCCACCGGACGCTGCACCCGCAACCTGTCCACCGACCTGCGTGGCGCGCTCACCCCGCATGTCAAAAAACATCAATCTGCTGTTCGCCCCGAAGAGTTGCCCGAACTGTTGCGCGCCATTGCAAAGTATGACGAAACCGGCGACAAGCAAACCCGCCTCGCCCTGCAACTACTGGCGCAAACCTTTGTCCGCACCAATGAACTGATTGGCGCAGAGTGGACTGAATTCGATCTTGACAATGCCTTGTGGATTATTCCTGCCGGGCGCATGAAGATGAAAGCCGAGCACGTTGTCCCGCTGGCGCGGCAGGCGCTTGCAATACTGTCCGAACTCAAGGAAATATCCGGCGGTAGCCGCTTTGTGTTTCCAGGTCGCAACCGTGACAAACCCATCAGCAACAACACCATGCTGTTTGCCCTGTACCGCATGGGCTACAAAGGCAAGATGACCGGCCACGGCTTCCGCGCAGTGGCTTCCACCATCCTCAACGAAACCGGCTTCAAGCCTGACGTGATCGAACGCCAGCTTGCCCACTGTGAACGCAACGAAGTGCGCGGCGCATACAACCGGGCAGAGTATCTACCCGAACGCAAGCGCATGATGCAGCATTGGGCGGATTATTTGGGTTCGATAGAATCTGGCGCGAAGGTTGTCCCGTTGCACGGGCAAGCGGCCTGACGTTCGCGAAGGGCAGAAACGACATGGTTTCGGTCAGTCAGGCTTGCCTCATCAAGCGCCTCCTTCTCGGCCTTTCCGGACTTTGTGGATGTTATAAAAAGATGTTTGTTGAAGGTCCGCTTTCACAATTTTCGAAATATAACTTCCGACACGTTCCAGTCCTTCAAATTTCTCAGAAATGGAAGTTCAAGGTCCAATAATTGGAAGTGCAACAACTCGCGATCACGTTGAATTTTTAATTTTATTTGTTCGCGGATGGGTCAGTCACAAAACCCATACGTACTATCCCCGCCTTGGCTGCACCGGAAATTACCTGCGCAACTTGTTCATAATGCGCCAGACGGTCAGCACGAATATGTAATTCAGGCTGCGGCTGTTTCTTCGCTTCAACCGAAAACGTGCCGGAAGCGATTCGAGAGTCACCTGCTCACCATTCCAGAACAGGCTTCCATCCTCACGTATGCCAAACTCGATATGATCTGGCTTTGTGATGTTAGGACTACTCGTTGCTTTTGGCAGATCGATCTTTACCGCATTGGTCAACAATGGAGCGGTGATAATAAATATCACCAGTAACACCAGCATCACATCCACCAGCGGGACTACATTGATTTCCGCCATCGGCCCTTGATGATGTTTTGAATCGAAACTTCCGAATGACATAATCGTTTCCCTTGGATAGGTTTTGTTAAACCATCAAACCTTTTTATCACCCATTGTCACCAGCGCATACAAGTCATGCGCAAAATTGTCCAGCTTCGCCAGCCATATCCGGTTGCGCCGGGTAAAGGCGTTGTAAGCCAGCACCGCCGGGATAGCCACCGCCAGTCCGACCGCCGTCATGATTAGCGCCTCGCCCACCGGCCCCGCCACCTTGTCCAGCGTGCCCTGGCCGCTCATGCCGATCTGCACCAGCGCGTGGTAAATGCCCCACACCGTGCCGAACAGCCCGACGAACGGCGCGGCGGAACCCGCCGAAGCAAGAACAGTCAGGCCGTATTCAACCTTTGTCGCTTCCTGGTCTACCCTCTCCGCCAGTTAGAAAAAGATTCATCACAGTCAAGCGTTAAGGATGCGTTAAGGATTAAAGTTGCGCAGTAAATTGAACAGTCAATAGGCGATGAACTTACTCAGGATTAAGGCGGCACATACTATTTTTATCAGTAATATATTTGGCAATTCCCTTGACAAGATGAGGGGATGCTCTTTAACATTCGTCCGAGTCTGGCTTGCAAAAAAATAAATAATATACATCGCTGGAGACCGGAGTGGTTTTGGCGGGGGCGTTTCGTTGTTGCGCCCAAGTCCGCCTTGAATGATGTCTTGATATTTTTATTAACTTAGGGGGTTTTTACATGAGCACAAAGAAGTCGATTACATCTCGATCCTTTTGGACCATTATCATAGGCGGGATGTTGACTGGTATGGGAAACGGTAGTGTGTTCGGTGCAACTTTGATGTGCTTGCTGGGGCGCTCGGGCTTTGGTAGTTGGGGCGGTGACGGCTTAACTGCCTATGACCCATCGACATTTACCGGATTTATTGACTGGGCGATGATTGTGTTTGGCTTCGCATTCTGTGCGATTCTGGTCGTTGGATTGAATCGCCACGAAAAAATGGAAAGTGCTGCCGGCTAACCTGTAATTGGGGTGGAGCGGTCTGTTCGTTTGAGATTTTTTTCTTAGAGGGGAAGTAGCTATGGCTTTAATCGCGGGATCACTTGGAGTACTATTGGCGTTTTCGAGTATGTTGCTGTCGTGGTACATACTTATCCCACATGAGAAAAAAGATGGGGCCAATCATCACTAGAGTGTTCATTTGAATTGAGGGAGGGGTAGTGCATGCTTAAATATCTATTTGCCAAGAACGAAGACATCCCGTCTGGTTCTGCGGCGGTTTTTTTCGGGTTTTCTTCTATAGTCTGGTTCGTCATCGGTACGGGATTGGGGTCTTTTAATGCGGCGAAACTCGCATTTCCTGATTTTGTAACAGGTAACGAATTTTTTGCTTTTGGTCATATGCGCCAAGTGCACGTGATGGCCGTGATCTTCGGCTGGATATCGATGGCGTTTGCGATGGCCATGATGTACATCACACCAGCGCTCGGAAATAATAAATTGTGGTCCGAAAAGCTGGGCTTGTGGAATTGCATGCTGTGGAATCTGGGGTTGACTCTGGGCCTGACGATACTGTGGGCGGGCGTTACCTCCGGTCGTGAATATTCTGACTTTCCTTGGCCGATAGATCTGTACCTGGCTACCTGCGTATTCATTCCGCTCGGCGTCAACGTCTGGATGACTATCCTGAATCGCCGTACTCAAGGGATTTATACTACCAACTGGTTCTTCGCTGCAGCGACTTTCATGGTGATCATTGTGTTCCTGGTGGGTAATCTGCCGGAATTCTTCCACCTGACTGGCCTGACTGAGGCGTATCTGACATGGTGGTTCGCACACAACGTGCTGGGGTTATGGATTACTCCTGTGGCTGCTGCGATCGCTTACTACACGATTCCAAAAGTAACGGGAAATCCGTTGTACTCCCATCGTATCGGACACTTGCATTTCTGGTCCGTGGTGGTGTTTTATTCGACGCCGGCCGCCCATCACCTGATGTCTGCGCCTCTGCCTGAATGGTTGAAGTCATTCGCGTCTGTGGAAGGTGTTCTGATTCTGGTACCTGCAATTGCGTTCGTGTCGAACATCATGCTGACGATGCAAGGCAAGTGGTATATGTTCGTGGAAAATATCGAGGTTCGTTTTACCATCACTGGTTGCTTGATGGCGATTCCGCTGAATATGCAAGGTGGTTTTCAGCAAACCCGCGCGATTAATTGGTACATACATGGCACGGGCTGGATTGTTGCACATGCCCATCTCGCGCTGCTGGGATTCTCGACTTTCCTGGAAGCTGCTGCCGTTTACTTCGGTCTGCAATCGATATTGAAACGCAAGCTGTATTCGATAACTCTGGCCAATTTGCATTTCTGGTTGCTGTTGATCGGCTTCACCGTTTACTGGGTTTCCATGACGATCGCCGGCTTGATTCAGGGGGCGGGCAAGATATATGAGGTTCCCTATATCGATGTGGTGATTGCTGAGCACCCTTACATGATCGCTCGCTGGCTGGGCGGTACCATGGTGTTTTCCGGCAACGTGATGTGGCTGTACAACATGTGGATGACCGCACGCAAAGGAACAGTGGTGCCTCAGGGCCGTATGCCTCACGAGTTGGCTTACGAACGCTAATACTAAATATAGCCAAGTAAAATTTAGGGAGATTAAGCATGGCAGGATTCAGAGAGTATAAAATCGGGTCGAAGCTGTTCGGCATTGCGCTGGGCGGTTCAATGACTATTACCTTGTTTTTCCCGAGCATTAACATCGCGTCGGTGTCGTCAAGTGAAATCGCGCTGACCAAGCAGTTGGCAATAGGTCACGAAACTGGCTTCAACCTTGATGACCCGCTGTTGCTGGGTAAGAACAAGCCAATTGGCGTCGCGCTCAAGGCCGACCCTAAGTCTGGGCAGCCTCTGGAAGGCGGCATGATGGTATATGTGTATCAGCCAGGCACTAGCTTCCCGGCTGGGATATTGCATACGCGTATCTTGGGTGCGGGAGTTGAAGAGTTAAGTGTGCAGCAGGGGCATGTTACGGATGCGCGCAAAGATTCTGGCGCGGTCTTTACCGTGAACAAGGGGACTTATGAGGGTAAACAGTATAGCTATATCGAGAACCTCACTGCGACCAAAGGTTGGACTCCGGCTGACGTGATACGTGTTGCAAAGGATGAAGACTTGTCGAATGCGGGCAAGGGGAAAACCATGTTCGTGCGCGAGGGATGCTGGTGGTGCCATACGCTGTTGCCTGAAGAAACGCAGGACTGGCAGGTATTCGGTGCTCCTCCGATGCTGGGCGATTTTAACGGCGAATCACCAACCGCATTTGGTTCCGACCGGAAGGCGCCGGACTTGCTGCACGTTGGTTCGCGCAATTCATCCAGGGAATGGATGATGATGCACTTCTTCAATCCGCGTTTGGTTCAGCCGCACTCGATCATGCCGCGCTTCGACTATCTGTGGGGCGAGAAGGATGCCGCCGGTCAGAAGATCGATTACGCGAAATGGAGAGCCGAGTATGACGAATATCGTGAAGGTAAGCGGGTATCACCTCCGGACGTTCCCAGTTATGCCAGCGATTCTGAAATCCGCGGCCTAATAGACTTTATGTTGAGCTTAAAATAACCGGGAGATAGAAAATGTCACTAAACTGGAATTTTGATAGTCCGCTGCGCACTATGTGTGATGCCGCCACGAATGAAGCGGATAAGGCGTTATGGGAAAAAGAAAACCTGGGCGGGATAACCGAGGACAATAATCGCATGCCCATGCCTGTGGTGTTGTTGGTTGTCCTGACGGTGGTCACGGCGTTTTTTGTGACTTTCCCGTTGTGGGGGCAGCGGCCGAATGCCTCAATTTACGCTGAGTATGTCAGACTGATGAATACACCGGAAATCATGGCGATGCAGGATGACAATGCTGCAATGGCGAAAATCGTTCAGTTGAGTAAAGGTGTGCATTTGCATCCTGCTGATAAGGGTGTTGTAGAAGCTGCTCATAAGGGCGAATCTTTTGAGCCGGAAATGGACTACGATGCCTTGCGTGGACGGCATCCGGTTACTATGGATGATTTGCGTATAATCAAACCTCAGGTTGAGGCCTTGATGGCTAAAGGTGTCGATCTGGAAGAGTACTCGGTGGTTGGTGACCGTGTCGTCATGGCAAATTTCGAGGGCAACAAAAAGGCCGATGGCACACCCGAAAGAAAGCAGCCGTGGTGGGACAAGGGTTATCTGATCGATATTTTTTACCTGAGCTACTTTTTCATAGCGGTGATTATCTTGATCAAGAGACTGCCACCGTCCACTTGGCAACCAAGGCATGATCATTAAGTAAAACCAGAGTCGGGTTGGCTCCTATTGCCAATCCGACTGCGCCAACCTAAATTTTGGGAGAAATTAGAATGATTGAACTTGATAACGGCCCGGTTGCACTGTCGTTGATAATAGCGATTGCTTTTATCGCCCCGATTCTGTATTCCTATTTTGTTGATCGTAATGAAAAAGATTAACTTTAAGAGATACATTATAATTTTTTTTGCTGAGGTCTTGCTGACTCGGTGTAGTTAGGTAAGTAATGAAATGCCCCGCCGAACAAAAGGCGTGGCATTTTTATTTAAGTTGGCGAAAAAACAGCAACAGGAGTTTGCGATTCAAATTTCAGATTTTTATTTTACTCATCTTCTCATCTCGCAGTTAAGCCCAGAAATTTCGCCAAAGCTTGATCTCAGTATTGAGGGGATGCGTAGTCAGCAATTCAGTGAAGGCGTGTTCGCCTTTTTGCTGATAGGAATTGTGGTTTTTTCCGGGATCGTCATTGCACTGATGTTCAGCAAGAATCGTCCCAAGGAAGTGAGGCTGGGTGAGCGCTTGATGTTTGCAGCCATCATTTTCGGTATAGTGGTTGCGGTTATTTTTGGTGCGATGCAGATGCTTGGCGGTTACCTTTTCTGATTGTTTATTGTGGAAGACTACTATGGCTAATTTTTTCGAAACTCTTCCGGATGGTTGGACCATATATTTATGGTTGATCATAGGAGCGATGATTATTGTTGCGGTGCTTTACTGGATACGATGGGGCTCAAAAAACGAGCAGTTTGATGAAGACATCAAATATGTGATTTTTGATGAGGATGACCAGGATAAGATGTCCCCGGAGGAGTTTGCAAAAAGCCGGAATGTCATCAATTCTCAGATAGAGAGCCGTAAACGATTCCTGGCGAAAGATGCAGAGGAAGCTAAGCTGAAAGTATGAAGCGCGGAGAAAAAGCAGTTCTGGTATTGATTGGCGCAGTACTTTTGGTGGGTGTGGTGCAGTCGCGGTTGCACGTCGAAGAGAAGCATGACAGAGACATTCCTTTTTATAGTACGGCTGCTCCCGATGTGGCCAGAATGGCAATGGATGTTTACCGCAGCAATGGCTGTAAGAGCTGTCACACGCTTTGGACCATGCAAGACATGCTGCAATCTGTTCCGGCTCCCATGCTGGATGGCATCGGTTCGTTGCGCAACGAAACCTGGTTGTACGAATACCTGTCGTCTCCCAATCCCCAGTTGGTATTACCTTCCCGCTTGAAAAAGGAGTATCAGATGCCATCCTACGCAGCGTTGCCTGAAGGAGAACGACATCTTTTGGCACAATATCTGGCAAGCCTGAAAGTAAAGGATTGGTATTTTGAGCAGGCCAAGAAAGCCGAGTACGAAAAGCTGACCGGGGTGGAGTACAAGAAATGAAGCAGCGGAATCTGATGGGGTTGGTGGCATTGTTGATTGGCATGTCCTTGAATCACTTGGGCGACAGACTGCTCGGAGTCAAGATAGAACTTTTTTCGGGGCTGGCTACCTTTAGTTTCGCCTGGATATTGGACGTGTTCTTCGTGCCCTTTCTGGTCGGACTGGTGGTGGCCTGGATATTCGGCATGGGCGCGAGGTGGTTGTGTTATTTTCCACCGCTGATCGTGCGTTGTTTGAGTTATGCGGAAATTCTATATGTATCGGGCACCCCGCATGGAAGCATCTTGAACCCAATGGGCTGGTGGGGCTTCTTTGTCATTTTGGCAATGGAGTCGGCGGGTATTGGCGGAATCGTTGGAGAAGTGATGATCAAGAATGTATATGGCCGCTCAAACAAAATTGTTGGGGACAAAAAGCAGACCGTGTCAGCAAAGGAATCATGATGCAGGATGTGCCCAAGCATAAGGTTCCAACTCCGGAAGAACGCTTACGCAGAAAACGTTTCCTGTCCGCTACGGTTATCACGTGTATTGCGCTGGTGGTCATCGGGGGAAGTTTGCATGTAGTCAAGCTGGGTTCGATACGCATGGGCGAAATGCGGGCATTGGCAACCTACAATCTGAAAGAAGAGTCTACCCGGATTCGGGCTGCCGGCGAAGATATTGCAATCCACGAACAAAATGAGGAACGGAAAAACCAATCTGCCGGATATACGGTCGCAGAAGCAGATGCATTATTGACCAGGGAGCAGTGGCAAGAGCTGGAAAGTTCGGTGCTGATCCCGGCAGGGAAATTCCTGATGGGAACGGACCTGAAAACGACCGATGCGGCTTCCCGGCCACAACATACGGTTAACTTGAAGGCGTACCGCATCGACAAATACCTGGTGACCAATGCGCAATATGCGCGATTTGTCGCGGCAACCGGACATCGTCCTCCCTCGGATTGGAAGAACGGCAAGATACAGCAAGGTGTTTTGCTATATCCGGTCACATTGGTAAATTGGTACGATGCTGCAGCTTATGCAAAATGGGCGAGCAAGCGGCTGCCCACCGAGGCTGAATGGGAAAAGGCCGCGCGCGGAACAGACGGGAGACGCTGGCCATGGGGTAATGAGATGGATCCGTCACGTTTGAACACATACTACAATGTCGGATCGGCTACCAATGTAACTGCGTATGCCAAAGGGGCCAGTCCATATGGTGTTTTTGACATGGCCGGCAATGTCGATGAATGGGTAGAAGATGATTTTCTTCCTTACAAAGGGACGGACGCCACTTCGGACGTGTTTCAGGGAAAGGTGGCGCGAGTTCTGGATGCACAGGATCGTGCCCTGAAAATAGCCGATATGGTTCCGGTAAATCGGCAATACAAGGTTCTGCGCGGCGGGTCATGGAAGGGAGATCCTTTTTCCACGGCTTCCTATCACAGAGATTATGCATGGCCAAATTTCGCCTCGGATTTTTACGGGTTCCGTTGTGCATCGGATGCGGAAAAATAAACGATTTGACGGAGGCTTATAATGAACCATATATGGGTGAAAATTATCCTGATGTTGCTCGGCTCGATTGGCGCCTCGACAGCGCAGGCCGCGGTTGATAGCTACCGTTTTGCACACGTTACCATTGCGACACCTTGGTATATCTTTATATTCTTATTGATGGGAGTCTTTGCTCCTTTTGTCCTCATGGCCGTGTTGGCTTGGCGCAATGCCGCACGTAAATCTGACCGTGAAATTGCGGATGCCGACCACCACCCTTCCGTAAAGTAGAAATCTTATGCCGCAAACCATGGAATTGTTTTTTAGAACATCACTGCTTCGTTTTGTCGGGATTGCCCTGGCTGTATTTCTGTCGGCCCTGAGTGTACTTCCTGCGCATGCCGAGGATACTTCACAGGCAGGTGACAACAGTGCACAAATTTTGCAGGCTTTCAATCGTCAGCACAGAGATGCCGAGCATGCGAAATCGATAACTGATAAAGACAAGCAACGCATCATGTTTTTGCTGGGCGTGGTGCTTATAACGCTGGTTCTGATTACCGGAGGGCTGGGGATCGCCATGGGACTGTACGGGAAGCCAGTGTTTGTGGCGCATATGGTATTCGCAGGCCTGAGTATCACATTGGCGATAGTCCACGCAATTGTGGGATTGGTATGGTTCTATCCTTTTTAGCCTGTTTGATTTTTCAATTTTCTGTTTGATCTGTTGGGTGTGACCATTAAGGTTGCATCGATATCGCCTATCTCCAGGCTGCCAATCATCTATCCAATCCGTTCATGCCACATACCCAATCCCCCAGCTTGAATGCAGAAACATCAAGCAGGTCATCATCATGGTGGTGGGTGGTCGCCATTCTCTATTGCCTGTCTGGTTTGAGCAGTCTTGCTTATGAGGTGCTGTGGGCGCGCATGTTGTCGATGCAGTTTGGTGTCAGCATATTCGGCGTAGTGCTCACTGTTGCGGCTTTCATGATCGGGTTGGGTCTGGGCAGTCTGGCCGGAGTGAAATGGGCAAGACAATGTAAAAAGCCATTGGCCTTATTTGCCATGCTGGAGATGGCAATCGCGCTCTATGCCTTGTTGCTGCCAGGCTTGCTTCAGTCAGTCAGCGGATGGATGGAAGCAATTGCCATGCAGTTGACGTTAACGCAGTGGTATCTGTTGCAAGGAGCTGAGGCCCTGTGCTTGCTGGTCATTCCCGCCTTTGCAATGGGGGCGGGTTTTGCGTTGATGCTGAAAGTCGTCGAACGCACTCCGTTATCACTGGGCAAACTTTATGGGCTGAACACCTTGGGTGGCACCGTTGGGGCACTGTTTCCGCTGTGGAGTTTGCCGGTATTTGGCTGGGGCGTATCGGTGAGGGTCATAGCCTTGCTTGGATTGGCGGTGGGTGGTGCGGCAATGGCTATGTCGCGTTATACCCGAGCCGATGAAGTCGTACTGCAGCCGATAGAGAACGGCAAGCAACTTCGCCCGCCATTATTGGCGCTGATCATTTATGCCGGGATCGGAGCCGGTAGCATCATGCTGGAAGTCGGCTGGATACGTTTGTATGGCATGATCATGTTGCGTACCGAATACGTACTCGGGGTGATCCTGGCGGTATTCCTGTTGGGAATTGCACTTGGCAGTATGTTGTTGCCGCGCTCGCATAAAAACTGGTTGGCCATGCTGATGCCTTTTGTAGCGGGAGGCGGAGTATTGTTAAGTTTGTGGCTGCTCCCGGCCACCTCGGCCTGGGTAGAGCATAGTCAATTCCAGACATTCTTTGGCGCACTTGGGGCGCAAGCGCTGGTGTTGGCGATATTCACCCTGCCAATCACTCTGGCCCTGGGCGCTTGGTTGCCATTGCTGGCCAGTCGCTTCGGTAACGTGGAGGCAAGCGGCGTATGGTTATATGGTGCAAACTGTCTGGGAGGTGCGGCCGGTGCGGTTATTGCCTGTTTGCTTTTCCTTCCCTGGTTTGGCAGCGCGGCGATGGTTGGATTGGCAGGTCTGGTGATCGCTGCCTTGGGACTGTTATGGATCAAACCACGCTGGTCATGGCTGGTGTTTGCGGCCATGCTTCTGGTAGCGTGGCCATTGCGCAACATGCCGCCGGTGCATGAATTGTTGCCAAAGCTCGAAGCCGATAGCCGGGATCTGTATTTATACGAGGATGCGATTTCGCTTACGCATGTGGTGCAGCAACAGGATGGTCAGCGCGTACTTCTGAGCGACTTGCAGCGTATGGATGCGTCTACTGATCCGGGTGCCGTAGAGATTCAAATGGATCAGGCGCGGCTGGCGTTACTTCTTCATCCGGTACCTCACAGTGTGCTATTCCTCGGCTTGGGAACCGGGATTTCGATGGCGGGATCTCTGCCTTTTCCAGATTTGCAGCGTAGCGCGGTGGAATTATCGCAAGGGTCGATTTCCGCCGCCAGGTCCTGGTTCGCACCGGTAAATGGTAACGTCATGGATCAGGCGCAGATTCGACGGGACGATGCCAGGCATTTCCTGAGCGCGACACCACGCAATTACGATGTGATCATCGGCGACTTGTTTCATCCCGATATTGCCGGGATGGGTTCCTTGTTGTCCGTGCAACAATTCCAACGGGCGCGAAACCACTTGAATGGCGAGGGGATATTCGTGCAGTGGTTGGCGCTTAACCAGTTCGATATTCAATCGTTGCAGGTTGTCCTGCGCAGTTTCAAGCGTGTGTTCCCGGATGGGCAATTGTTCATGGATGGCATGCACCTGGCTTTGGTCGGCCCGAGAGATAATTTTTCCGGAGCCGGTGCGTTGCTGGGGAATCTGCATCGCTTGACTGTCCAAGAACAGGATCAGGCAACCGGTGATGAGGGTGCCTGGACTTGGCTTGGTCGCTATTGGGGCCCTATCCCTGAGACTGGCGGGCCAGTCCAGGATGAATGGGTGCCATACATCGAATTCAATTTGCCGCGTGCTCGCTACGATGGAAACGTTGATCTGGCAGCCTTGATGTTGTGGTTGTTGCAAGGGCATCCGGATGCGGTGACCGCCATGAAAATATTGGGGGTCGATGAGCATGACAAGAGCCGGTTCGGGCGTACTTATGTGGCGACTGAGCTTGCTGTACGAGCTTGGGTTGCGTCCGTTCAGGGAGACTCGGCAAAAGCAGGCAACGTTACCTGGTTGGCTTATCAGGCCAACCCCCAAGATCACTGGATTGCCAATGCACTAGCTGATAACATGATGCAGTCGTTATCGCAGGCTGGCCAGCACGGCCTGAGCGAGCGCGAGGCGTTACAACGGATACTGAAAGTAAGCCCGAATTTTCCGAGTGCATTACGCGCCCTTTGGCATCTGGAGTTGTCTGCGGGCAATGTGCAGGAAGCGGAGTCTTATCGTTTGCGCTTGCTTGCCATATCGCCTCTGGACGGCGAAGCGAGCGTAGTCCGCTGAGTTAGTCATCACTAGTGTTGCACTAAAAGGTACCTATGTCATCCGGCATTAACAAAACACTTTCCAGCATTCCAATCAAAGTCATCAGCGCTGGGTCGAGAAAAGGAACGGCTAATTTTCGCTGGAAACGGCGCGCTGTCCAGATAACGATTTTGCTATTGCTGGTGCTTATTCCGGTATCCGGATTATTCAGGATTGATCCGGAGAACGGGGCGTTTGTAGTGCTGGGTTGGCAGATATGGCTCGCAGATTTCTTTTTAATATCCGGTTTGTGGATCATGCTGGCCAGTGCACTGATTGCGTTATATTCGGTTGCGGGAACAGTATTCTGCGGGTGGGCATGCCCGCAGAATACCTTGGCGGAGTGGGCGAACCACATGACCCATAAACTGCTCGGCAAGCGTGCCGAAGTCAGTCTGAACGGTGACGCGCCTAAAGTGGCAGCCGCCAAAAACAAGGTATTGAACTGGTCTTTGCTGGGATTTTCATTCTTGTGTGCGGCGATGTTATTTTCATTGCTTCCTTTGCTGTACTTTTATCCGCCGGATGTGGTGTGGTCTTTTGTCATTTTTAGACCGGACGCCAGACTGGCTGCTTCTTTATACTGGATTTATTCGGTGTGGGTGCTGATCATCTTTCTGGATATCGCTGTGCTGCGCCATTTCTGGTGTCGTTTTGCCTGCGTCTACAGGATCTGGCAACATTCATTCAAAACCAAGGAAACGTTGCATGTGCTATACGATAGCAGCAGAGCCGATGAATGCGCGAAATGTAATTATTGCGTGACAACCTGCTTTATCGAACTGGACCCGCGCAAGACAGAAGTTTATGACAGCTGTATCAATTGCGGTGATTGCATCGATGCGTGCAACAGCTTGCAGGCTAAAAAAGGCGGTGTAGGCTTGTTGCGGTTTGAATTGGGCCAGCGTGCAGCGGGTAGGGCCCGTAAATTCCGTGATAACTCCATGTCGTTGTTGTCGCGATTCCGTTGGACTACTCCATTCGCGGCTCTCGGCCTCATTATGTTTGTATGGGGAATCTGGTCATACCAGCCTTATCATATGTCCGTGGGTTATCTGGCAACAGCCCACAATCAATCGGCGCGAGATTACCGCATCGAAGTTTCCAGCAAGCGATATCGCCCAACCGAAATGAGCGTGTCGGTTGAAGGATTACC
>CAIOKY010000016.1 GCA_903858965.1 uncultured Nitrosomonadales bacterium
AAGGTGCGTGTCGCCGGGTTCTGCCCTGCCTCACGGGTACGTACCGTTTTACTAACCAGCTCGACGAGTTGCCGCGTGGTGTGGATGGGTTCGATTGCGCGCGCCGCAACAACCGCTCTTGCAATCTGCTTAGCAAACCGTTCTTCGCCGTAATCACGTATCACCTCCGTAAGTAAATTTACATCCGCTGTTGCCAACCACTGCGCTGCTGTTATCCCGCTGCTGGTATCCATGCGCATATCCAGCGGCGCATCAAAACGAAAACTGAAACCCCGTGCTGCCTCGTCGAGTTGAGGCGAAGACACTCCCAAATCCAGCAAAATACCGTCAACTTTCCCCACGCCCTGCTCATGTAATACTTCTGTCAATTGCGCGAATCCGCGATGCACTATCTGAAAACGCGCATCGCGCCACTTTTTGCCTGCCACCACCGCGGCCGGGTCCTTGTCCAATGCGATCAACTTGCCACTTGTGCCGAGCCGCTCCAAGATTCGGGCGCTATGCCCGCCGCGCCCGAACGTGCCATCCACATAGATGCCATCGGGTTTGATTGCCAGCGCTTCAACTGCTTCGTTTAACAGAACGGTGATGTGGGGCAAGCCCTCGCTCACAGGGAGAAACCCTCCAGTTCCGGCGGCAGCTCACCATCCATGAACGACAATCCAGCATCCTGCTGCACCTGCCATTTCGCTTCGTCCCACAATTCGAATTTATTTCCTTGACCGACCAGCATCACACGCTTATCCAGCAAGGCGTAACTGCGCAAGGTCGGAGAGATCAACACGCGCCCGGCACCATCCATCACTACATCTTCGGCGTAACCAATCAGGCGACGTTGTAAGGCACGGATCTTTGGATTGAGCGCGGAGAGCTTGAGTAGCTTCTCGCGTATCGGTTGCCACTCGGGTTGCGGGTACATCAGCAGGCAACCATCAGCATCAGCAGTCAATACCAGATTGCCCGCACAAGCATTGAGCAGCATATCGCGATGACGTGCCGGTATCGCGAGCCTACCCTTGCTATCCAGATTAAGTTGCGCCGCCCCTTGAAACATCTCCCTAGCCTCCACTTTTACCCACTTTTTACCACTTGAACCCACTATATTGAAAAAAACCCCCGTGGTCAAGCGGAAAAACAGAATTTATCTTTACAGGACAATGGGTTAGCGTGAAAAGTTAATTAAAAATAAATATACTTAAAAAATAATGTATTACGTAAATAAGCTAAAGTTATTTATAATGAAAAGCTGGGGATTTCGGGGGAGAGGGAAAGCGGATATATCGGGGTATTAGAAGGCAGCGCAGGAAACCAGTGTCGTCAGCATGAGCAGCCTGTCGCACAGTTGGGCAACCACACCTCAGTGTGGTTCATTATTTACTTGCCCTAACTTGATCAATAGATAAATCAGTAATACTGAGCGTCTTCCTCGCCTGCACCCCGTCAACTAGAATAAGTTGAGGGTGCGGCGCATCGTTAATATATTTTTATCGCCTATATCAAGATCAAGCAGCACATTATCAGGTCGCAATCATATTAAAAAATCTGGTCAATTCTTTGACGGGCTGCAGATTGTCATACAGGATATTGTTGTTGTTCATTATCGTCGCGCTAATTCTTTCCCGCAGCAGCTGATTGCTAGCAATTTCGACCGCTTTCTGCGCATAAGATTCGGTATCTTCAGCAATACAATCCGCCAGACCCAGCAGCTTGCAATAGAATGTACCAACCCGTCCACGCATGAATTCACCGACTCTTGTCACCAATGGCGTGCCGGTCACGTAGGTCATCACTGCCGTCGAACCTATACCAAAATGGAACGGGTCAAGGACAACATCGGCCGCGGCAATCGCGCTGATAAAATCACCGGGCGACGTTATCCATGGACTGAAGACGATACGCCCCCTGACTTCCGCAGGGATTGTCATTTCGAAACGTTCCAGCACGGCTTTTTTCCAGTATGGCCACATATAATCTTCGAACAGAACCACTACGCCGTTGGCATCAAGTTGCAGTATCCTGGTTATCGCCTCGTCGAAGTCGGGATGCAGCTTTTGCAGCTTCATCGGGCACATGTAGATACGCCGATTCTCTGGCAAATTCAGTTCGGCGCGTGTCTTGAACTGTGCTGGCAATGACGGCCGCGAGAAATAAACTGGTGGCATAGGAAAGCGAACCAGCTTTTCGCTGTAGTGTTCATCGCCGTTCAAAGGCTCCATAGGATCAGCCGACAGGAAATAATCCATATTGGAAATACCCGTCGTCACCGGATGACCAGCCAAAACACATTGCGTTCGCGCCAATCTGGAGAACGCCAGGAAATAGCTCAACGGTTCCATGCCGATATCAAGATATACCAGAATATCCAATTCCAGCGCAGCAATCATTCCACGTGCTTGAGCGAGGTTGTATGGCAAGCGCACCTGCTTGCCGACAAATTCAGAATAGACTTTTGTGTCGATAGGATTGTTGGAAATCAGCGCCACTTCAAATTGTTCCCGGATCGATATCGCTTCGATGATCTTGCTGAAGCATCGCGACACGGGATGGCTGTACATATATCTGGACAAGAATCCAACCCTGATCTTCGAGGTATCTGATCTCGGCTTGACACAATGGGGAGCCGTATAAAGCAAGGATGGGCAAGCCTGCTCATAAAATTTCGCCACTTTGATCTGCACATTGCGGTCATTCAAACCTTGGTAAGCCAGATAAAAATTGGTCTCATCGACTTCCATCAGCGGATCGGATAGATTCACCTTGTCCGCGATCAATTTGTCCAGCTCCATTTCGAATCCGACCCGGCTTTCCATCACCTCCTGCCGCGTACCCATAATATCGGGAAGCATGAATGCTTCACATACCCGCGCAGCGCTATAACCCAGTTCCTGTGCTTTCCGGTAATACCCCTTGGCTTCGGACAAATCACCTCTTCTTCTGAGAGCGACAGCCAGATTGCAACACGCCTCGGCAAAATCTGGCTTGATCTCCAATGCCCGGCGGTAACAGTCGATCGCCTCATCAAGCTGGCCAAGATTCTTCAGTGGATTGCCCAGATTATTGTGCGCCAATGCAAAGTCAGGCTTGAGTTCGATCGCGCGGCGATAGCAGACAACCGCATCATTGATCCTTCCCAACGCTGTCAGGACATTGCCCAATTCATTGTGTATCACAGCATTGTCAGGATCGAGCACCAGCGCCCGGCGATAGCTGTCCATGGCGGCGTCTAGTTGTCCTAGTCTTTCCAGAACAACACCCAGGTTGTAGTGTGTCGTTGCGAAGCCAGGTTTTAACTTCACTGCCTGACGATAGCTATCCGCCGCCTCATCCAGTCGCCCAAGATCCTTCAGGACATTTCCCAAATTGCCTTGCGCTTCGGCATAGTCAGGTTTGATCTGTATTGCGCGGCGGTAACTTGCTGCGGCATCAGCAAAAAGCCCCATCTTTCTCTGCGCGACTCCAAGACTGAAGTGCGCGTCAGCTTCGTTCGGCATGAGCTCTATCGCCTTCTGAAACGATGGCAATGCATTCTTGCCCAACATCTGGAGCGTACCGCCCAACAGTTTCCAGCCGAACCCAAAACCCGGGTACTGCCCTGTTAGCGCGCGCGCCTTGTCTTCCAGTTCTGCATAACGGCCCACGTTATACAGTGCAAGGAGTGAATTGATTTCAGCGGGAGATGGCATCAAGGCGCGAGGCGTGGCTTTTCCTTCGCAACAATGCTTGAATTTTTTTCCGCTGCCGCAACTGCACAGTGCATTCCTATCCTGCCTCATGCTTGCCATCCTGATCATTCTTTACATTTATCCAATGGCACATGATCACATATAAAACTGGTAACGAATGGTTTATGCCGCCGCAGGGTTGCGTAATTGCAAATGTACCAGACAGCGATCTATCCATTGTGCGGTCAGTTTCTCCTGTACCGAATTCTGCCGCAGGCGCGCTTTCAAGCCGGGAAAATCAACACGATCCAGATCCTGATCCTGGTTGAAGCAAGAAAAGACATAGGTTGTCTTGCCGGTCTCCGGATCGATCTGCGCCTGCAAGCATTGTGCGCAGATCTCTTTCATCATGCATTGCATCGGTGAATTGATCGAGCCGATCGCAAAGTGATGCGGCTTCAGATACGCTTGCAACACTTGATGGCGCGCTGCCGCAACCGCAGCCATCATGCTGTCGGAGCCGATCGCGATGATGCGGTCGGTGCCGGCGAATGGAATCCCTTGTGCACCCAGCGTGCCACTCGCATAAGCCGCCATGGCCTGGACGATGTTGCCGACGAAGCTGCGATCCTGAGGCCGCGATGGCGTAAAGCCGGGATGCTCGTCGCAGCACCAGATCACCACGTCCGCAGCATTCTCGATCTCGGCCACTTTGTAGCGGTCTATCATTTTTTTGTAGCCGGCGAAATATAGTACTTTCGATCCGGCCGCACGCAATGCCTGGCCGATGGAAAACAATACCGCATTCCCTAGCCCTCCGCCCACCAGCGTCACGGTTTCGTTGGCAGGTATCTCGGTCGGCGTGCCGGTCGGTCCCATCAACACCACCGGCTCGCCGGGTTTGAGCATTGCGCATAAGTCAGCCGACCCCCCCATCTCCAGTACGATGGTTGAGATCAGCCCGCGCTGCGGGTCGACCCAGGCACCGGTCAATGCCAGACCTTCCATGGCTAATCGGGTGCCGTCAATTTCGAGCGCATGAGCCTCGTAATTTTGCAGCCGGTAAAATTGTCCCGGACGAAAACGCTGTGCCGCCAGAGGTGCTTTGATGATGACTTCGACGATGTTGGGCGTCAGGCGTATGACCTCGTGGACAGTGGCACGCAATGACTGATTGACCTTCGCCAAAAATTCGGCGTCGGACAAATGCGATGAAGGGCGAACGCGTTGCAATACGGCGCTGACCGATGGGTAGCCCTGCTTTGCGCCGCCCATGGCTTTGACCACATTGCCAAAGAATGACGGATGCAAATCACCGAAGAAACTGATGAAACGACCATCGGCACATTTTGACAATAGCACTTGTGCCTGACGCGGCTTGGCACTTGCAGGTTCGGGTCGCACTGGCGCACCATTTTCGTCACAGGCCTGGAAATAGCGACCGTCGAGTGAAAAATGAACGTTATCTTCGCGCGCAAGAACGGTGTTCGGTTGCGTGCCAGCGGCAATCAGTATGGTGCGCGCAGCGAGTTCGGTTTCTGCTCCCGAGCCCCAAACCCCATCCCCGCCGCGATGCTGTATCGACATGCTAACCGAGCATGCAGCCCCAAATTCATCGACCTCGATGTGTGTCGGGTTAAGCCCTTCGGCGAAACTGATTCCTTCTTCGAGCGCTTTTTCAACTTCCTCGTGATTCAGTGTATATGAAGGGCTGTCGATCAAACGTTTGCGGTATGCGATCGTAACGCCGCCCCAGCTCTGCAGTAATTCGATGATGCGCGGCTCACGCCCGGTCGCGGTTGCGCTATTGCGTTCGATCTCGATCGCGCGCGCATGATGCAGAAATTCATCGGCAATCAGTTTTTCCTCCTTCGTCCAGCGTTCGCGTACCGCAGCCTCGCCTTTCTCGGTCACCAGCATTTCGTAGCGATGCAGGAATTTCTCGACCTGTACGGGGTAATAAGCCAGCGACTCGGTAGCCGTGTCTATTGCAGTGAGGCCGCCGCCGATCACCACTACCGGCAGCCGTATTTGCATATTGGCGATGGAATTTTCTTTTGCCGCGCCGGTCAATTGGAGCGCCATCAAAAAATCCGAGGCGGTGCGCACTCCGCGCGCCAAGCCGTTCGGAATATCGAGTACAGTCGGTCGACCGGCACCGTTCGCCAGCGCAATATGATCAAAACCATCGGCAAATGCAGTATCCACGGTCAACGTACCGCCGAAGCGCACGCCGCCAAACATCGCAAATTGACTGCGACGTTCCAACAGCAATCGAATCAGCTTAAGAAAATTCTTGTCCCAGCGCACCGTGATGCCATACTCGGCAACGCCGCCAAAGCCTGCCAAGACGCGGTCATCGAGCGATTCATACAACTCGGTGATGTCAAGAATCGGAGCGAAAGGTACTCGCTCGCCGCTCGCTGCCACGCCGCTGATCTGCGGTGGCAGCGGTTCAATTTTCAAGCCATCGATACCGACCACGGTATGACCGTCATTGATCAAATGATGTGCCAGCGTAAAACCTGCCGGACCCATCCCGGCGATCAAGACACGGCGCCCGCTGGGTGCTTTTGGATAAGGCCGCTGCAAATGCAATGGATTCCAGCGCGTCAACAGACTGTATATCTCGAAACCCCATGGCAGTTCCAGCACATCCTTGAGCGTGCGTGTCTCCGCCTGCGGAATATCAACCGGCTGTTGTTTCTGATAGATGCACGATTTCATGCAATCGTTGCAGATACGATGGCCAGTTGCCGCCGCCATCGGATTATCAACTGTAATGACAGCCAGCGCAGCCAACGCATTCCCATGTGTTTTGACTTTATGGAACTCGGAAATCTTTTCCTCGAGTGGGCAACCCGCCAGTTTCACGCCAAAAATATTTTTCTTGAATGCGGCCAGACCGCCATCGGCGGGCGGCTTTTCCTTGAGGCCCTTGGAGCAGGAATCCTTGCCTTGTTCGTGGCACCAGATGCAATAGTTGGCCTGGTCGAGCGCACCGGTCAGATCGGTTCCCGCATCGGTCAGCGCAAATCCTTCACGGCGGCGCAGCGCATGCTTTTCGCCAAGCCGATACGCGTTGATGCCATCAATATTGACGACGGACAAAGGAACCAGATGTTCGAAATCAAGCTTGGCGGGAATCTTGAACAACACGCCGTTGCAATGTCGTGCGCGCCCGGCTTCGGTTTGTACTGCCCATGCCGCATAACGGGTAGCAAGTTGCAATTCGTCGACATGGGCCGATTCATCCATCATCCAATGAGCCACCTCACAAGCGAAAGAAAGTTCCGTGAATGGAACCCCGACATATTCCGTCAATTGTGCTTCCAGTGCCGGACCGTCTATCGTTGCGGCTTCTTCCGGCTTCACTTTTGTCATAGCGCGGCGCTGCACGAACAGGCGCTTGCAATTGTATAGCGGCGCCAGTTCATGATGGCGCGCAGCCAATGCCTGCACTTGCGTCTCGATGCCGAACAAACGCGCCAGGAAATCTTCAAGGTGCGGTGCCAACGCAATCAACAGCCCTGCTTGCTCCTTGCCATAAGGCGTGTCAGCAGACAATCGTGCGGCTTCAAGTTGTGTACGCATCGATGTATCCGCTTCGCCCAGAAAATCCAGGAACGCAACATCAAGGCGCATCAGCCCATCACGCTCATATAGATCGTTGAACGAAAATCCAAAACCCAAGTTCAAGTTCTGATGATGGGCAAGGTCATATTGACTGGTCAGCATTACTTCTATATCTCCCGGATTCTCAGCGCGTCGCCGCGAATGTGAAAAATCACATTGCAAAATTGATCCATCAAATTAAGGTGAAGCCAGCCGATAAGCCGGGTTCTGTCGTGGACAGTCATTCCTCTAGGCGTTTCGTTACCTGACGCTCAAGCAACCTACCCGCAGGCGACGCGAGCAACGTCATGGCCTGCTTATTTGGTCTTGCTCCGGATGGAGTTTACCGTGCCGTCCGTGTTACCACGTCCGCGGTGGGCTCTTACCCCGCCGTTTCACCCTCACCGTTTCCTTGCGGAACT
>CAIOKY010000017.1 GCA_903858965.1 uncultured Nitrosomonadales bacterium
AACGTGGCACCCAGCTTTCTACGTAAGGCAGATGCAACATTTACAGCCTCTGCGAATCCATCCAACATCCTCCATCTGACAAAAAGGTGAATTCGTAAGCAATTTTTAGAGGTGCCCTAGAGTTGATGCGGATGGTAGGGCAACGATTCTAATGTTTCCACCCTGGACTGACTAGAGGCGCCAGAATCCGGATGAACGGCATGTTGCCGCGCAACCATTGGGTTTTCGACCTGAATATAATTCGACATAATCAAACTTAAGTGATTGCGTATCGGCCGTTGCGCAACGGTCCTTAAATAGCCGTGGAGAGCAAAGCGAAAAAGCGGTAAAATTACGTGTTAACAATTTATAATCGCGAGGGAAATAAAAGCATGAGCAAAAGTTTGGTTCAATTCATCATCGAAGAACAGCGCGCCATCCCGGGAAAGGCCAGCGGTGATTTCACCGGCCTGATCAGTGATGTCATCATGGCCTGCAAGCAAATCGCGCACGATGTCAACAAAGGTGCGTTGATTGGTGTGCTGGGTAGCGCGGGTAGCGAGAACGTACAGGGTGAAACGCAGAAGAAACTGGACCTCATCACCAACGAGGTGTTCATTAAATCCACCGAATGGGGTGGCCATTTGGCGGCAATGGCTTCAGAGGAAATGGATGACGTTTATCCCATCCCGACCAAGTACCCGAAAGGCAAATATCTGCTGGTATTCGATCCGCTGGACGGGTCTTCCAATATCGACGTGAACATTTCCGTTGGAACAATATTTTCGATCCTGCGCGCACCCAAAGGCATAGAGAACCCTGCTGCTGCAGACTTCCTGCAACCCGGTACTACGCAGGTTTGTGCCGGTTATGCACTGTATGGCCCGGCAACCATGCTGGTCATTACCACTGGTCACGGCGTGAACGGTTTTACGTTGGACGGGGACATCGGCGAATTCATGCTGACGCATCCGAACATGATGATTCCTGTGGACACCCTGGAATTCGCTATCAATGCTTCGAATGAACGCCATTGGGAAAAACCCGTACAGCGTTATGTCGATGAATGCGTTGCAGGCAAAACCGGGCCGCGCGGCATCAATTTTAATATGCGCTGGGTGGCATCCATGGTGGCGGAAGTGCATCGCATCCTGGTGCGCGGCGGTGTGTTCATGTATCCCAAGGACACGAAGGATCCGAGCAAGGCGGGCAAGCTGCGTTTGTTGTACGAAGCCAATCCGATGTCTTTCATCGTGGAACAGGCAGGCGGCGCGTCTTCCACTGGATACGAGCGTATCATGGATATCCAGCCTTCCGGCCTGCATCAACGTGTGCCGGTAATCCTCGGCTCGAAGAATGAGGTCGAGCGTATAGTCCGTTATCATAAGGAGGTATAACTTGAAGAATAAGCCGTTGGTTTCGATACTGATGGGCAGCGCCAACGATTGGGAGATCATGCAACAGGTTGCGCGGCAATTGCAGGATTTCGGTGTTGCCTATGATGCTCGCGTGATTTCGGCACACCGTTCGCCGGATCTGTTGTTCGACTATATCAAGGACGTCAGTGCTCAGGGTGTTAAGTGTTTCATTGCCGGCGCAGGCGGCGCTGCGCATCTCGCCGGTGTAATTGCAGGCAAGACCACGCTGCCAGTGTTGGGCGTGCCGATGCCTTCCAAATATTTGCAGGGGCTGGATTCGTTGTTGTCCATCGTGCAGATGCCCAAGGGTATTCCGGTAGCAACATTCGCCATTGGTGAAGCGGGAGCTGCCAATGCTGGATTATTCGCAGTAGCTATGCTGGCGATGAACGATCCCGAGCTTGCGCGGCGCCTGCAGGAGTTCCGCAATAAGCAGGCCGAAGCGATAAAGGCGACCACATTGCCGGATTTGTAATCATCTATGCTGGAGAGACAACATGAGCGAAACAGATCAAATTACTGAGGTCGCCACCGTATCGAAAAAATCACGGAAAACCAAATGGATCGTGGCGGGCATTTTGCTGCTGTTTGCCGCTGCGGCTGCGATGAATTTGCCACGCGGCTTTAGCGACGACTTGTCTCGCATCGGTAAAGGCAAAGCAGCGGTGGTACTGGTTCGTGACAAGAATGCGGTGGAAAGCTTTAATCTAATAGAGGTAATGAATAGTGTACGCGATCAATACTCCGGGAGAGTCGAGTTCCTCGTGACGGATTTTAATACCCCGGAGGGTCGGGCATTCATCGCCGCCAACAAAGCCGAGCGGGTAACCGTCACAGTGATCGATGCAAATGGCAAAACGGCAAATATCCTATATCCGCCACAAACGGCTGAAAGTTTAGAGCAGGCAATTGCCGGTGTGCTCGGAGCACCGCAATGAGCGCAACATTACTTCAATCGGACATCAAAAGCCTGCCTTTTTTGCATCGCGGCAAGGTGCGCGACATTTATGCGGTAGGTGATGATAAATTACTCGTAGTGCAAACGGATCGCCTGTCAGCATTTGATGTGATTATGACAGATCCGATTCCGGGCAAGGGTGAGGTATTGACCACAGTGTCGAATTTCTGGTTCGACAAACTGCAACATGTCATTCCCAACCATCTGACCGGTATCGATCCGGAGTCGGTGGTCAAAACAGAGACTGATCGGGCACAGGTACGTGGCAGAGCTTTTGTGACAAAGAAACTCAAGCCGCTGCCAATCGAGGCTATTGTACGCGGTTATCTGGTAGGTTCCGGATGGAAGGATTATCAGAAGACCGGTTCGGTATGTGGGATTAAATTGCCTGCCGGACTGCGCGAGGCGGAAAAACTGCCACAGCCTTTATTCACGCCATCCACCAAGGCCGCGGTAGGCGATCACGATGAAAACATCTCCTTCGCACAGGTCGTTGAATTGCTTGGCGATACACGTGCAAAAGAAGTGCGCGATGCCACACTGGCACTCTATGTTGAAGCGGCCAATTATGCGGCAACCAAAGGCATCATCATTGCCGATACCAAGTTTGAATTCGGCGTGGATGGGGCTGGTAAACTATATTTGATCGATGAAGCGCTCACGCCGGATTCCTCCCGTTTTTGGCCGGCCGATCAATATCATATAGGTAGCAATCCGCCTAGTTTTGATAAACAATTCGTGCGTGACTGGTTGGAGTCTTCAGGTTGGAACAAGCGCGCTCCCGCGCCGAGGGTACCGCAAGACGTTCTGCAAAAAACTGCCGACAAGTACCGCGAGGCACTGGTTAAACTCACAGGCACATGAACTCGCCTAAACAGCTCATTGAAGGGTTCCGGCGCTTCCGCAAACACCATTTCGCCGAAGGCAGGGTACAGTTTCAAGACTTGGTGCAGTTCGGCCAAACTCCCAAAGCACTGGTGGTGGCTTGTTGTGATTCACGGGTTGATCCTGCCCTGGTACTGGATTGTGCGCCGGGTGATTTGTTTGTGATACGCAACGTCGCCAATCTGGTTCCGCCCGCCGAAAATCAGGGCCATTATCACGGCACCAGTGCCGCACTGGAGTTCGGCGTGCGGAATTTAGGTGTACAGCACATCATTGTGCTCGGGCACGCTCAGTGCGGCGGTATTCACGCCTTGCTGGAAGGCAGTGTAGATAAGGAAAAATCCTTTATTGCCGGATGGATGGGAATAGCTGATTCCGCACGGCAACAGGTAGAACGAATGCATACAAATGCAAGTAGCGAAGTTCGTCATCGCGCTTGTGAGCAGCAGGCGATTCTGGTTTCCCTTGAAAACCTGAAAACCTTTTCCTGGATACGCGAACGTGTTGAACATGGTGAACTTGCTTTGCACGGCTGGTATTTTGATATAGAACGTGGCGAGTTGCTGGGTTATGACGCAGCCACGCAAAAATTTGAACCGTTGTAATCAAGAAGAATTCTTCAATCCTTAATTGCGGCAGAGATTGTGCTGTGTGGAAGTTATTTTTTTCCGGTCAATTCTATATAACGCGCTTTATCTGCATCGTAACGCGCATTCATAGTCGCTTTTTCCGCTAAAGGTGCTTCCATATCCTTTTGCAGTTGTTCCAGCCGAATTTGCGCTTCCAATAAATCGTCTTCCAACGAGGGCGGGATTTTTTTCTTTGCCTTCGTATAGTTTTCCGCTTCTTTTTGTAATCCAGCCAAGTTGTCATTGGCCGTTTTGATGGAATAATTGATGGCGTTGAGATGTGCGTCGATCTGTTGCAGATTACGGCTGCGTGCCAGATCAATTTCCTTCACGCTGTTATAGGTGTTGATCAGGGTTTTATCATGGAGTCGTTGATCAGCGGCGGCTTTTTCTTCCTCGCGTTTTTTTGCCTCGGCCTGTTCCTTGGCGCGGCGCTTCTCGGGAGTAATCACCTCTTCTGTTTTTATCACGCGTCCGTCCTTCAACTCGGAACGATCCTTGTTGGCATATTCCGGTGGAATCGTTTCGCCATAATGTGTGGTGCCGTTGTCATCCACCCATTTGTATAGTTTTGCCGTAGCCGGCAAACTGAAGAGAGTGCCCGCAACAAGTACGACAAATAATTTGGATCTATTCATTTTTGACTCCATAACGATCACGATAAGTTTGGACGGCGGGGAAATTTTGCACCATTCCGGCCTCACTATGCAAATAGCCGAGTAAGTCTTCCAGCGTCGCGATAGACACCACGGGAATACCGTAGTTACGCTGCACTTCTTGAGTGGCGGACAACTCGCCCTGTCCACGCTCCATACGGTCTAATGCGATTACCACACCACATGGTTGAGCACCGGTGGCGCGAATCAATTCTATGGATTCACGCACCGAGGTGCCGGCAGAAATCACATCATCGATGATCAGCACGCACCCTTGCAAGGGTGCTCCTACCGTTGTGCCACCTTCTCCGTGGTCTTTGGCTTCTTTGCGATTGTAGCAGTAAGGCACGTTACGACCTTGCTCTACCAGAGCTATCGCGGTCCCAGCCACCAGCGGAATGCCTTTATAGGCCGGGCCGAACAGCATGTCGAATGGTACCCCTGAAGTGAGGATGGCTTGCGCGTAAAATTGCGAAAGACTCCTTAATGCAAGGCCGTCATTGAACAATCCCGCATTAAAGAAATACGGCGATAAACGCCCTGCCTTGGTTTTGAATTCGCCGAAACGCAATACTTCTTGCTGTACGGCAAAACGGATGAAGTCTTGTCTGAAGTTGGACATGGCAAATGCGACTGGTTGAATCAATGCTGCGCATTATAATGTCATCAGCGATAACTCCAGAGAATTTTCATGCGTATCATTACTATCAATCTGAACGGCATCCGTTCGGCTGCCAGCAAAGGCTTTTATGAATGGCTCGCACAGCAAGATGCCGATATTGTTTGTTTGCAGGAACTCAAAGCTCAAGCAGCCGATATGACCGGGCAAATGCTCGATCCACATGGCTATCATGGCTACTTCCATTATGCTGAGAAAAGGGGTTACAGCGGCGTAGGTATTTATAGCCGGGAGCAGCCGCAACAGGTTATTGCAGGCTTGGGAATTGCAGAATTTGATGTTGAAGGACGTTATATTTGTGCGGACTTTAACGATATCAGTGTGGTGTCGGTGTACCTGCCCTCTGGTTCCAGCGGTGAGGATCGCCAAACGGTGAAATTCAAATTTATGGTAGCGTTTCTGCCACACCTTAAAAGATTAATAGACAGTGGGCGTGAAGTGCTGATTTGTGGCGACTGGAATATCGCACATAAGGAAATTGACTTGAAAAACTGGCGAGGCAATAAAAAGAACTCCGGCTTCCTGCCCGAAGAACGTGCCTGGCTGACCCGGTTATTTGATGAAATCGGTTTTGTAGATGTGTTTCGTCAAATACATCCTGAATTGGAAGCCTACACGTGGTGGTCTAATCGCGGTCAGGCGTGGGCCAAGGACGTCGGTTGGCGCATCGATTACCAGATTGCTACACCAAAAATTGCTGCGTGCGCACGAGCAGCAAGCATTTACAAAGCGCAGCGCTTTTCTGATCATGCGCCGCTGATCGTGGATTACTCGACTAGCTCTGCTTCCAAGGCAATCCCGCCGCCCGCCAGCCACCGATAGTGTTGCGGTGTTTATTGGCGTCCAACTCCCCCTCGAATCCCTCCAACATGTTATAGCAGTCGCTATAGCCTGCTTTAGTTGCGGTTGTGGCAGCTTGGTGCGAGCGGGCTCCGCTACGACACAGAAAAATTACCAGAGCTTCTTTATCCACTTGCTGTTCCAGTTGGGGGAGGAAATACGGGTTGGGTTTCATGCCCGGGTAGATCCCCCACTCGATATTCACGCTATTTTCAATATTACCCACCCAATCCAGCTCCGCGCGGCTACGCACATCCACTAACTTGACTCCAGGTGCGGATTGCAGGATCTCATAAGCTTCGCCCGGATAAAGTGCCCCTTCATAGGGCAGATTCATCTCTTTGGCACGTTGTTGTGCAGCTTGCAGTATGGCAGTGATTTTTCCCATAACTTCTCTCTTCAGCTTTCGTCTGGCGACCCAATAATATTGGTCGCGTTAATTCCGGATGAGTCGCAGTATCACTTGCCCGTAGCGCTACCTCATAAAAATAACCGAGGTTTTACGATACAGTTGTAAATGTTATGCTGCATAACTACGGACGCATATTAGCGCAACCTAAATGAAAAATCACACCCATCCTCACCCGCCCCGCGACAATATTGGGGCTTTTGAGCCCGTACATCCGGAACGTTTTGCAGCCGCGCAAAAAAGTACCTGGGTAAGTATAGCTATAAATGTGCTTTTGACGTCCTGTCAGGTGGCGGGTGGTGCTTTGGCGCATTCGCAAGCACTGATGGCGGATGGATTGCATTCCCTGTCGGACTTGCTTTCCGATGTACTGGTACTCTATGCGAACCGGCACGGTAGCAAGCATGCCGATGCGGATCATCCATACGGCCATGCACGAATAGAAACTGCAGCGACGCTCATTCTTGGGACGTTCCTTGCGGTGCTCGGCGTAGTATTGCTGGTAGCCGCGGCAATGCGCCTGCAGCATCCGGAGGTGCTGCAGGCTGTCAATCCACTGGCACTTGCAATCGCGATTTTCGCCTTGGTCGCCAAGGAAGGACTTTTTCGCTACATGCTGGCAGTGGCCAAGCGGGTACGCTCGCAGATGCTGGTGGCCAACGCGTGGCATGCGCGTTCGGATGCGGCATCCTCATTGGTAGTTATCGCCGGTGTGATCGGTAATCTGCTCGGCTATATTTTCTTCGACTTGCTTGCAGCAGCGGTGGTGGGCGTGATGATTGCGCATATGGGCGGCAAGCTGGCTTTGGAAGCGATGGCGGAACTTATCGATACGGGACTGAACGAGGAGGAGGTTGAGGCGATACGGCAAACCCTGCTCAATACTCACGGTGTGCGCGGTTTGCATGAGTTGCGCACTCGCAAAATGGCAGATAATGCGCTGGTCGATGCACATGTCATGGTCGATCCGAAGATTAGCGTATCGGAAGGCCATTACATCGCAGAATCGGCACGCCATGCCGTTCTTAAAAAGCATCATGTGATGGATGTAATGGTGCACATCGACCCTGAAGATGACTTGAAAGCCAAACCGAACGCGCATTTGCCCAGCCGCCCCGGACTGTTGGCACATCTTGCTGAACGACTAGGAGAACCCGATTTGCAGCATACCCGCGTGGTGTTCCATTATTTGGACGGCAAAGTCGATACAGAAATCTATTTATCTTCTGCCGACCAGGGATTTAATTGCCAGCCAGACGAATTGCAAGCGCGTTGTAATAATTTGGTGCGCAACGATGAGCTGTTTCGGGTCATTCATGTTCATCGCAGCAACGCACACAATTAGTGCGCGAATGATGCGAGCGCGCCCACTTTAGGTGCAAATTATTTTTGTGCTGGGTAACATGCTTATGGCACAATGACACCTTGTTATGCGGTTAGAGTTGGCACGCTTTCTGCATTTTAAAATTCGGGTTTTTAGTTCAACTGTTTAATTTTGATGTTCTGGGAGAAAGTTATGTCGATGTCGGCAAATGATGTATTAAAGATGATTAAAGACCGCGAAGTGAAGTTCGTGGATTTCCGTTTTACCGATACGCGCGGCAAAGAGCAACATGTAGGCGTACCCGCAAAAATGGTTGGAATGGACAAATTTGAGGATGGTCATGCGTTTGACGGCTCCTCTATCGCTGGCTGGAAGGGTATTCAAGCTTCGGATATGCTGCTGCTGCCCGATCCGGTAACCGCCTATCTTGACCCGTTCATGGACGAAAATACACTGGTAATCACCTGCGATGTGATTGAGCCGTCCGACGGCAAGGGTTATGACCGCGACCCTCGCTCCATTGCCAAGCGTGCTGAAGCTTATCTTAAATCCAGTGGATTGGGCGATACCGCTTACTTTGGTCCGGAACCCGAATTCTTTATTTTTGATTCAGTGAATTGGGAAGTAAACATGTCCGGCAGTTTCTGCAAAGTAAATTCTGAAGAAGCCGCCTGGTCATCCGCGGAAAAGTTCGATAGCGGCAATACCGGTCACCGCCCAACGGTTAAGGGTGGCTACTTCCCGGTTCCTCCGGTCGACAGCCTGAATGATATCCGCGCAGCGATGTGTCTGGCGCTGGAAGAAATCGGCATACCGGTTGAAGTGCATCACCACGAAGTCGCGACGGCAGGCCAGTGCGAGATTGGTACCTTGTTTAACACACTGGTACGTCGTGCCGACTGGACACAAACCTTAAAGTATGTGGTATTTAACGTTGCTCACCAATATGGCAAAACCGCAACCTTCATGCCCAAACCTATCGTTGGCGATAATGGTTCTGGCATGCATGTACATCAGTCCATTTGGAAGGATGGCAAGAATCTTTTTGCGGGCAACGGCTATGCGGGTCTATCCGAATTCGCGCTGTATTATATCGGCGGCATCATCAAACATGCCCGTGCGCTGAATGCAATCACCAACCCCGGTACTAATTCCTACAAGCGTCTGGTACCCGGCTTTGAAGCTCCGGTGAAGCTGGCTTACTCGGCTCGCAACCGCTCGGCTTCGATTCGTATTCCTTATGTGCAGTCCGACAAGGCCCGCCGTATTGAAACCCGTTTCCCGGATCCGACAGCCAATCCGTATCTGGCCTTCACTGCATTGATGATGGCTGGCTTGGATGGTGTGCAAAACAAGATTCACCCGGGCGATCCTGCCGACAAGAACCTGTATGACTTGCCTCCTGAAGAAGATGCGAAAATTCCAACGGTATGCTCCAGCCTGGATCAGGCACTGGATTATCTGGACAAGGATCGCGAGTTCCTGACCAGAGGTGGCGTGTTCTCCAATGACTTCATAGATGCCTATATCGATCTCAAGATGGAAGAGGTTACGCGCTTCCGCATGACTACTCATCCGGTTGAGTACGACATGTACTATAGTCTCTAAAGTTAAGCGCTATTTTGTAATACAAAACGGGGCTTTGTGCCCCGTTTTGTTTTGAACGGGAAATGGTTTGTCTGTGTCTGATGCTTGGCCTATACTTGTCAAGTTACTTCGAGGAAGAACAAACATGAAGCGATATTTATTTGCCGTGCTGTGTGTCTGCCCTTTACTGGCGCAGGCTGAAATCTACAAGGCTGTCGATGCAGATGGACATGTCACTTACTCAAGCACGCCAATCAAAGGCGGCAAAAAATTAAATCTGGAACCATTACCCACCATGAAGCCAACGGTATCTGCATCCGCAGGTTTTCCGAAGGTGGATAGCGAAACGCAAAGGGGGCGTGACGATACCCGTCGCAAGATTCTGCAAGACGAACTGAATGCCGAAATGAAATTGCTGGAAACGGCCAGCAAGGACTTAAGTGAGGCCGAATCGGATCCTGAGGTATTCAAAGGACAAGACGGCAAAACATATCGTAATGTTGCAAAATATGAAGAGAAGGTCAAACCGTTACAGGAGCAGGTTGATCTGCACACAAAAAATATCGAAGCACTCAGGACAGAACTGTCCAAACTACCAAAATAATTATTGTCACATCTGGTGTGTTTTCTTGGCATGTTTTCTGCTGTGTAAAACATTATGCCTGACCTCCCTTACCTGACATTGGAATACCTCGCGACTGCAGTTATCCTGCTGGATGAAGAATCGCGCATCGTCTATCTCAATCCGGCTGCGGAAAATCTGTTCGACGTGAGCGGAAAAAACCTGCTCGGACACCCCCTGCAACAAGTGTTCACGCACACCGAACAGCTGGCCAGCGCAATGCAGCAAGCGATACAAAATGATGCCAGTTATATAGAGCATGACCTGTCGCTGGGCACGCATGCACATGGCAAGCTGCAACTGCGCTGTGCAGCAACGCCCCTGCAAAGCACCAAGCGATATTTATTGCTGGAATTTCATGCCATAGACAGGCCGTTGAAACTGGCGCGCGAAGAGCAAATGCTGGATCAGACACAGGCTAATCGCCTGCTGTTGCGCAATCTCGCACATGAGATCAAAAACCCTCTCGGCGGAATTCGCGGTGCGGCACAGTTACTCGAACAGGAATTGGAAAAACCATCCTTACGCGAATACACCCAGGTTATCGTGCAAGAGGCAGATCGGTTGCGCTCGCTGATGGAAAAGCTTCTTGTCCCACAGAATGCCTCGCACTACAGTGCACTCAATATCCACGAAGTGCTGGAACGGGTGCGCAGCGTGGTATTGGCGGAAATGCCGGAAGGCCTAAAGATAAGGCGCGACTATGACATCAGCTTGCCTGCGCTGATCGGCGATAAGGAACAATTGATACAAGCCATGCTTAATATCGTTCGCAACGCTGCACAGGCAATGCAGGGCAGCGGCGTTATTATTCTGCGCACACGGGTCGCGCACCAGGCGACGCTGATCAAACGCCGACACCGCCAAGCCGTGAAGGTGGAAATTATCGATAACGGGCCGGGCATTCCGCCCGAACTGCAGGATAAGATTTTTTATCCGCTGGTGTCAGGACGTGCGGATGGTCACGGGCTCGGATTGACACTGGCGCAGGACTTCGTCAGTCAACATCACGGTATCATAGAGTTTGATAGTGAGCCCGGTCGCACCCGATTCACAGTATTGCTCCCACTTCCATGACTATTAGGCGACAACCATGAAACCTGTTTGGATAATTGACGATGACCGCTCAATTCGTTGGGTACTGGAAAAATCGTTAACACGAGAGGACATCGAATTCAAGAGCTTTGCCTCGGCGGACGACGCGCTACGTGCATTGAATAATGACATGCCGCAGGTAGTCGTCAGCGATATTCGTATGCCCGGCAGCTCGGGGCTGGATTTTTTGCAGGCGCTGCATCAACGTTATCCGCTTATTCCGGTCATTATCATGACGGCCTATTCTGATTTGGAAAGCGCTGTCTCGGCCTTTCAGGGTGGTGCATTTGAATACCTGCCCAAGCCGTTCGACATCAACCATGCGGTAGAACTGATACGCAGGGCACTGGAACAAAGCAGCCGGAAATCGGGCGATGCCGAGCCGGTTGAAGTGGCTGCCGACATTCTGGGGCAAGCGCCAGCGATGCAGGAAGTTTTCCGCGCTATCGGCAGGCTGTCGCAATCCCATGCCACCGTGCTGATTAACGGCGAATCCGGCACCGGTAAAGAACTGGTTGCAAGGGCATTGCACCGCCACAGTCCGCGTGCCGACAGGCCATTCATTGCAATCAACACCGCAGCGATCCCCAAGGATCTGCTGGAATCGGAATTGTTCGGCCACGAGCGCGGCGCTTTCACCGGCGCCGCTACCACCCGGCACGGACGTTTCGAGCAGGCAGAAGGCGGTACGCTGTTTCTTGATGAGATCGGCGACATGCCTTCCGATTTGCAGACTCGCTTGTTGCGCGTACTGTCAGACGGAAATTTCTACCGTGTCGGCGGCCATCAGCCGATTAAGGCCAACGTGCGCATCATCACTGCCACTCATCAAAACCTGGATGAACGTGTCAAGCAGGGGTTGTTTCGCGAGGATCTGTTTCATCGCCTTAACGTGATAAGGCTACGTTTGCCCCCATTGCGTGAACGGCGCGAGGACATACCGCTGCTGGCAAAATATTTCCTGCAAAAGAGTGCGCGTGAGCTGGCGGTCGAACAGAAACAATTCAGCGATGCCACACTGCAACATCTTAGCGCGCAGGATTTTCCGGGCAATGTACGGCAGCTGGAAAATCTCTGTCATTGGCTGACCGTGATGACGCCATCGCAGATAGTCGAGGTCGCCGACCTGCCGCCGGAGTGGCGTGACGGATCACCTGCAAATGTGCCGGTTGGAGGGGATTGGAGTGCGGCTTTGGCACAACAGGCAACACTGGCGCTGCAACGCGGCGATGAGCGCATCATGGATACGCTAACCTCGCAATTCGAGCGCACGCTGATCCTGCAGGCCCTGCAGCACACCAACGGACGACGCATCGAAGCCGCCACGTTACTCGGTATCGGCCGCAATACTCTGACGCGAAAAATTCAGGAATTGGGGTTGGACAATCCAGGTGATTGACAGGAGCAGGCCATACTTACTCCCGCCTGGTCAGCCCTGCAATCGCTTGAGTAATTTCTCGTGTATCCCGCCGAAACCGCCATTGCTCATCACCAGAACGTGGTCACCAGGCCGGGCAACAACAGCGATCTTTTCGATCAATGCTTCGAGGTTGTCCTCAACAATCGCCTTGTTGCCCAGCGGAGCAAGCGCGCCACGAGCATCCCAGCCGAGGTTGCCTGCATAACAGAACACCAGATCGGCATCTTTTAAACTGCCAGGTAGCGCATCCTTCATCACACCGAGTTTCATCGTGTTGGAACGCGGTTCCAGCACCGCCAGTATGCGGCGCGCATTGCCGATCTTGTGGCGCAAGCCGTCAACAGTGGTTGTTATCGCGGTGGGATGGTGGGCAAAGTCATCATAAACAGTAATACCATTTATTACGCCGCGTACCTCCATGCGTCGTTTCACGTTCTTGAATTCACCCAGCGCTGCCAAACCCTGCGCAACAGGCACACCGGCGTGACGGGCGGCAGCAAGTGCGGCAAGGGCATTCTGGAGATTATGCTCGCCGAGCAGTTCCCAATCCAGCGTGCCTTGTGATACACCGTTTAGCGTTACTTGGTTTCCAGCGTCGATTTGCCAGCCATCACCCGCGCCGAAGCGCTCTACCGGCGTCCAGCAGCCGCGCTGCAATACCCGATCCAGCGAGGTTTCTCGGCCATTGCTGACGATTAGCCCATTGCCCGGAACAGTACGCACCAGATGATGGAACTGCGTCTCTATCGCGGCGAGATCGACAAAGATGTCGGCGTGATCAAATTCGAGATTGTTGAGTATCGCGGTACGCGGATGGTAATGTACAAACTTGGAACGTTTGTCGAAAAATGCCGTGTCATATTCATCCGCCTCAATGACAAAGAAGGGCGAGTCGGTCAACCGAGCTGAGATGCCGAAATTTTGTGGCACTCCGCCAATCAGGAACCCGGGATTAAGCCCGGCGTAATCCAATATCCAGGCCAGCATTGCACTGGTAGTAGTTTTGCCGTGAGTACCTGCCACCGCCAGCACCCATTTATCGTGCAGGATGGTTTGCGCCAACCATTGCGGACCGCTGCTATAGGGCAAATTGCGATTGAGGATCTCTTCCATCAATGGATTGCCGCGCGACACGACATTGCCGATCACGAATACATCCGGCTTGAGATTAAGTTGCTCCACACCGAAACCTTCGATCAGCTCTATGCCCTGTGCTTGCAGCTGTGTACTCATCGGCGGGTACACATTGGCATCGCAGCCGGTGACGCGATAACCCGCCTGTTTGGCGAGCGCCGCGATACCGCCCATGAACGTGCCACAGATTCCCAGAATGTGTATTGCCGGAATTCTATTCATGTTCATAAACGCTCAATCTTCCCTGCGAATCCATTTGGAATGGACAGTTGATTTTGAATACCACAACAATCCGGCTGCCACGATGCTGCCAACAATAAGCGTTATCCAAGGGTAACCGCTTAGGTCATAACCGATAAAGGGAAGGAATAGCAGGGGAATCCACAACATGATCCAGATAAGCGCGATCACCATGCCTGCCCATCCGGCGAATACACCTGTAGTCGAACGCCGCGTGACCTCAGTTGCGCCGCAATTGTCACAAACAACTGCGCCGGGTTTGATTTCAAAAGCGCAGAATGGACATTGCATAGTTTCTTTCCAAAAGTAAAAAAGCGAATACTGCCTAGGCGCTGCGAAAAATAAAATATACCGCACCCAACATGCACAGCGCTGCATACAGGTAATCCCATTTCAACGGCTGGTTCATGTAGAGCACCGCGAACGGTACGAACACCGAAAGCGTAATGACCTCTTGCAGTATCTTCAATTGCCCGAGGCTGAGTTCGGTGTAGCCGATACGGTTAGCCGGTACCTGAAACAGGTATTCGAACAGCGCGATACCCCAGCTCACCAGTGCCGCCACATACCACGGTGAAGTGGCCAGATTTTTCAGATGTCCATACCATGCAAAAGTCATAAACAAATTGGATATGACAAGCATCAACGTGGTAACAAGCAGCGGATGCAAGATCAGGTTCATCGTACGTGCAGCAACCTGATATCAATGAACGCCCAGCAACTCGACATCAAACACCAGCGTCGCATTCGGTGGAATTACACCGCCTGCACCACGTGCACCGTAGCCAAGATTGGCAGGGATGATCAATGTGCGCTGTCCACCGACCTTCATGCCCGCCACGCCCTGGTCCCAGCCTGCGATGACGCGGCCACCGCCAAGTGGAAATACGAACGGCTCATTGCGGTCGCGTGAACTGTCGAATTTTGTGCCGTGATGGTCGGGTGCGGCTGCATCATACAGCCAGCCGGTGTAATGTACGGATACGTTCTTGCCGGCCGTCGCCACATCGCCTTCACCCAGTTTTACATCGGTCTTGATCAGTTCAGTCATATTGCCAGTCTCCATTTTTGGTGCGGCCTGTTCAGAGCACGCGGTGGTTGAAAAAATGCCGGTTGCCAACAGCAAAACCAGTGAAAAATACATCGTGCGATTCATCGTTCCTCCGATTTAAGTTAATAATTAATTACGGGTGCCAACCAACGCTCGGCTTCTTGCAAACTCCAGCCCTTGCGCTTTGCATAGTCCTCGACCTGATCCTTGTCCACCTTGCCAGTGGCAAAATATTGCGACTGCGGATGCGAGAAATAGAAGCCGCTCACCGCTGCTGTGGGCAGCATCGCATAGCTTTCGGTTATTGTAATACCCGCATTGAGTGGTACCTGCAGCAATTCGAACAACGGGCCTTTCTCAGTATGTTCGGGGCAGGCGGGATAACCTGGGGCGGGACGGATACCTTGGTATTTTTCTGCGATCAGTGCATCGTTGTCTAAAGCTTCGTCTGCCGCATAACCCCAGAATTCGCGGCGCACACGCGCATGCAGCAGTTCGGCGAAAGCTTCGGCAAGACGGTCAGCCAAAGCCTTCAATAGAATAGCATTGTAGTCATCATGATGTTTTTCGAATTCCGCCACGCGCGCATCGATGCCGATGCCGGTGGTGACGGCGAATGCGCCTACGTAGTCCTTGACCTTGGTTTCATTGGGCGCGATGTAATCCGCCAGACAGTAATTCGGGATGTCATCCGGCTTCTTGGTCTGCTGACGCAGGTTGTGCCAGGTCATTGCCACTTTCTGGCGCGACTCATCGGTGTAAATCTCGATGTCGTCGCTATTCACAGTATTTGCAGGGAACAGGCCGAACACCGCGTTTGCGGTGAGCCATTTTTCGTCAATGATCTTCTTCAGCATCGCTTGCGCATCGGCGAACAATTTACGCGCTTCTTCGCCAACCACTTCATCGTGCAATATCTTCGGATAGCGCCCGGCCAGTTCCCATGCCTGGAAGAACGGCGTCCAGTCGATATATTCGGCGATTTTGTCCAGCGGGTAGTCTGCAAACTTGTGTACGCCCAGCAGCCAGGGCTTGGGGGGAGTGTAATGTTTCCAGTCTGTCTTCACGCCATGCGCGCGCGCTTCAGCCAGCGTGACGTGTGTGGCTTTGCCCTTCTTGCCTGCATGTTGCTCGCGCGCCTGGGTGTAGTTTGCCTTAATACCCGCAACGTATTCGTCGCGCAGCGTGTTGCTGAGCAGGTTGCTGCATACGCCGACTGCGCGTGAGGCATCGTTGACGTATATCGTGGGGCCGCTCAAATAGTTCGGCTCGATCTTCACCGCAGTATGCATGCGCGACGTGGTCGCGCCGCCGATCAGAAGCGGTATCCTGAAGCCTTGGCGTTCCATTTCTTTCGCTACATACGCCATCTCTTCCAGCGATGGCGTGATCAGACCGGACAGCCCGATGATGTCTGCATTGTGTTCGCGTGCAGTGTCGAGTATCTGCTGGCACGGCACCATCACGCCCATGTTCACCACCTCGAAGTTGTTGCATTGCAGCACCACGGTGACGATGTTCTTGCCAATGTCGTGCACGTCGCCCTTGACTGTCGCCATCACGATCTTGCCCTTGGGTTTGCTATCGCCGGAACGCACTTTTTCGGCCTCGATGTAAGGCACCAGATGCGCCACTGCCTGTTTCATCACGCGCGCGGATTTCACCACCTGAGGCAAAAACATCTTGCCTGCGCCGAACAGGTCGCCGACCACATTCATGCCGGTCATAAGCCGGCCTTCGATCACCTCGACCGGAAACTTTGCTTGCAGGCGCGCTTCTTCGGTGTCCGCTACGATGTAGGTGATGATGCCGCGCACCAGTGCATGAGTGAGACGTTCCTGCACCGTGCCCTTGCGCCATTCGAGATCTTCGACTTGTTCTTTGCCGCCACCTTTTACGGTTTCGGCCATCTTGACCAACTTTTCGCCTGCGTCCGGTGCGCGGTTCAGCACCACGTCCTCCACGGCATCACGCAGGTCTTTGGGTATTTCCTCATACACGCCAAGCTGCCCGGCATTGACGATACCCATCGTCATGCCGGCTTTGATCGCGTGATATAGGAACACGGTGTGGATCGCTTCGCGCACCGCGTCGTTGCCGCGGAAGCTGAATGAAACATTGGATACACCGCCGGAAATCTTGGCGTATGGCAGATGCTGCTTGATCCATCGTGTCGCATTGATAAAATCTACTGCGTAGTTGTTGTGCTCCTCGATACCGGTTGCGATTGCGAATATATTCGGATCGAAGATGATATCTTCCGGCAGGAAGCCAACTTTATTTACCAGGATGTCGTAACTGCGCTTACAAATTTCCGTTTTGCGTTTAAATGTATCCGCCTGGCCCTGCTCGTCGAAAGCCATCACCACCGCTGCTGCGCCGTAGCGTTTGACCAGCTGGGCATATTTGATGAACGCTGCCTCGCCTTCCTTGAGGCTGATGGAATTCACCACCGCTTTACCTTGCACGCATTTCAGCCCGGCCTCGATCACGTCCCATTTGGACGAATCGATCATCAATGGGACGCGCGAAATGTCCGGTTCCGAGGCGAGCAGATTGACGAACTTGGTCATCGCCGCTTGCGAATCCAGCATTGCCTCGTCCATGTTGATGTCGATAATCTGCGCGCCGTTCTCTACTTGCTGGCGTGCCACGCTGACCGCCTCGGCATAGTTGCCGTTCAGGATCAGCCGCGCAAACATCTTCGATCCGGTGACATTGGTGCGCTCACCGACGTTGACGAACAGCGTGTCGTCACCAATGTTGAATGGCTCCAGTCCGGACAGTCGCAACTTGTGTTCGATATCCAGAACGCGGCGTGGCGGAACGCCTTTGAGTGCCTCGGCGATTGCCTTGATGTGCGCAGGCGTGGTGCCGCAGCAACCACCGGCAATATTGAGGAAACCGCTAGTGGCGAATTCTTTCAATAGTCGAGAGGTCTTGTCGGGCAGTTCGTCGTAGCCTGTTTCGGACAACGGATTGGGCAAGCCGGCGTTGGGATGTGCGCTCACATAACACGAGGCCACGCGCGACAATTCTTCCACATAAGGCCGCATCAATTCCGCACCCAGTGCGCAGTTCAAGCCGATGGACAAAGGCTTGGCGTGCGACAGCGAATTCCAGAATGCCTCGGTGGTCTGGCCCGACAGCGTACGCCCGGAAGCATCGGTGATGGTGCCGGAGATCATTACCGGCACACGCATATTGTGTTGTTCAAAATACTGATCGATGGCGAATAGCGCGGCCTTGGCATTGAGCGTATCGAAAATAGTTTCCACCATCAGGATATCCGCCCCTCCATCCAACAAGCCGCGTATCGCCTCAGTGTAGCCGGCAACCAGTTCATCGAAATTGATATTGCGGAAACCCGGATCATTCACATCCGGCGAGATGGATGCAGTCTTGGTGGTCGGTCCCAACACACCAGCAACAAAGCGTGGTTTATTCGGTACCTTGGCCTCGAATTCATCGCATACCCCGCGAGCCAATTGTGCTCCGGCGAAATTCAGCTCGTAAGCCAGCTCCACCATGTCGTAATCGTCCAGTGATGCCGCTGTAGAATTGAACGTGCAGGTTTCAATGATGTCGGCGCCTGCCGCCAGATATTCCGCATGGATACCGCGAATGATGTGTGGCTGGGTCAACAGCAGCAGGTCATTGTTACCTTTGACATCGACCGCGTGATCGGCAAAAGTTCTGCGCTCGCCGGTATAGTTACCGTACAGCACCGTGCCCCGATAGTGTTCCTCGGTCAGTTTGTAGCGCTGGATCATCGTGCCCATTGCACCGTCCAGTATCAGGATACGTTGCTTAAGGAGTTGTTCAATCAGGAAAGTATTGCCGCTCATGATTTGCTGTCTGGAAATCGAGCGGGGATTTTACCATGCTGGGTTGGTGGTGCGCCGCGATTGGCTACGATGATTTTGCTAGGGGCTTCATTTTTTTGAATCTGGTTCTTGGGGCGAACCCGGAACAAGGGCGCGGAGCCGCTCCTCGTTCGACATCTGTTTGCGGTTCGCAAATATGTTGTCACCTCCAGGTCGAGGGCCGGGTGGCGGACCGCGGAATTCCCCATTGCCGGTTGGAATACCTGGTGGCGGGCCTCCTGGCATGGGACCAACCTTGGAACGAGCGCTTGGATCAACGCCGACAACCAGGGTAGCCAGATAATGGTCCCCTTCTTCTTTTATGCTGGCATATGCAGTACTGGTCGCGTCCAGCGCAATAGGATCCGTTGCATTGATGGTGTCACGCCGGGTGTTGCGTTTGTATGCAGGAACGTTTGTGTAGATAAATTCATTGAGCGCATCAGGAAAATAAATCTGCGCGGTCAATACCGTGCTCTTGTCCAAAAATACCTTAAAGTGGATATGCGCAGCCCTTCCCGGATACCAGCCGGGAAAGATGGTCGTGAAAAGAACTTCTCCATCAGTATTCGAGAATTGGGTTCCACGCAAGAAAGTCTGCCCCTTTGTACTGATATTGCCGGAGTCACCCTGTTTGTCGTAGCCCGAATAAAATCCCTGTGCGTCGGCATGCCATACATCCACCCTCGCGTTTTGCATGACATGACAGTTGGCACCCATCACCTGTAATTTTAATTTGAC
>CAIOKY010000018.1 GCA_903858965.1 uncultured Nitrosomonadales bacterium
TTCAAATGGAACCCGATTTAACATGCGCCATCAGGTCGACGTGTGTCAGGACTTTCAGTCCATAATTCAAACCCACGGGCTTTGGCCTGTGGTTGTTTAGTCGAGGAAGCTGTATGGAAACCGCCAAGAAAACGCTAGTCCTGATTTTCCCTCCCTTAACATTGGCAACATCGCCACCACTTGGCATTTCGATGCTAAAAGGTTATGTCGAACGAGAGTTGCCAGATTGGGAGGTCAAATTACTGGATTTGAATCTGTGGGTACTTAACAATATCCTGCCAGATTTAGAATCCGGTGATAGTAAGTTTAGCGAGAAATTTTTTGCCGAGGTCGGTATTTCTAAGGAAGATCTACTCCAGGCTGCCAAGGTCTTTCGGGGGTTGGATAATGACATCCTGTTGAGTCGCCCCGATATTTACAACCATTGCGGTGGTGTATTCTCAAAATTCATCGAATATACAACCAAGATGCTTGACCTGCAGTGCGCGGAATGGGAACGTAGTCAAGTACTTCCGCCGATGCTGCAAGGTTGCATTGGGCAGATACTGGCATTAAAGCCAAGTTGTGTCGGTATATCAATGATTTTTTCGGAGCAGCTTCCCGTCGGCGCGGCACTGGGGCGGTTTTTACGCCAACAGGCCAAGCTGAAAGTTTTCATGGGGGGTAGTTGCTTAATAGATGGTGCGGAAAATTTCCTGAAATGGTATCCCGAATCTGCGGATGTAATTGTCACTGGTGATGGTGAAGAGCCGCTTAAGCAACTATTAAGCAACGGTGGCGATCCCAAGGGTGTTGCCGGGACTGTATATTGGGGATCCGGTCAGACGGTAAAAGAGCCGCCGGTATTCCAGAAAGATATCGATCAATACGGTATCCCGGACTTTAGCGGTCTTGATTTGGATACCTACTATTCACCCGAACCTATAATCCCCCTCTTGCTGTCTCGCGGTTGCTACTGGCGGAAATGTACGTTCTGCGTCCACTATTTCTCCGCCGGGGATACATATCGGGTTCGATCATTGGATTCGATCATTGAAGTGCTGCGGCATTTCGTCGCCAAGGGAATCCGCAATTTTTCCTTTGTTGATGAAATGATTGCCCCAGGGCAGTTTGTTCGCCTGGCAAAGGCAATTAAGGACGCAGAACTAGATATTACTTATTATGCGTACTCGAAACCCAACAAGACCTTTACTCCTGCCATACTTAAGGAGATTGCCGAGTCCGGGTGCAAGTTCTTATTGTGGGGATTAGAGAGTGGCAATCAGCGGATCCTCGATTTGATGGGCAAGGGGACGATAGTTGAAGAAGTTGCGGAAGTCATGAGAAATACACATGCAGCCGGGATTGCAAACCACGTCTTCGTTATTGGCGGGTTCCCCACGGAAACGCATCGTGAGTTTGCTGACACTCTCAACTTCTTGAATGACAACAGAGCTTACATCTACGCTACCCACACGGGTCCCTTCGGTCTTGAAGCGGGATCACCAATTAACAAGGACCACAAGAAATTTGGTATCGTGGAAACCTGGATACAAGCTGAGACCCCAATAGGGGGGCAGTTGGGATATCGTGTTTCAAGTGGAGCCTCGATGGAGGAGGTGTGGCAAAATTACCGGAAGGCGCTGCCGTTGTTTCACGCATTCCATCCTCACGCTCCATTGGTTGCGTATTACCGTGATCATGCGCTGCTAGTCTATAAGCATCTGGGCGGGAAGCTATACCCTGAGTTCAGACGGTTCCCTAAAATCGCTGATGTTCTACCCGATGTTTTGGAAGCAGACATTTTTGAAAAGCAAATTGAAAAACAAGTGGCTTAGGCGGTTCGGAACAGGAGCAATACTTTAGCCAGTGCCTTTAGCATTCCGCTATCTGATCCATTCGGGGGGCTGCTAGCCCGCTGTAAATTCACATCCTAAAGTCTGCGAATAAAATATTCGTAGCTAGCTAGGTTCGCACAATATTATCAATCGAAGATTATTGGTTTATTTGGTGGGCGGTACTGGGTTCGAACCAGTGGCCACTGCCGTGTGAAGGCAGTGCTCTACCGCTGAGCTAACCGCCCGAGCCCAAAAATGATTGAGAGGGCGCGGATTAGAGCACAACGAAATTACCTTGGTCAATGGCTGCTACAGTCACAACTTCGTGCGCGCAATGCGCAAAGCCCGTAAAATGCGCGCCTCATTAGTTTGTCTATCCTTTTAATATGACCATACGTACCCGTTTCGCTCCCAGTCCCACTGGCTACCTTCATATCGGCGGTGCGCGCACTGCGTTGTTCTCTTGGGCATACGCGCGCAAGCATGGTGGTATTTTTATTTTGCGTATCGAGGATACCGATGTGGAGCGTTCTACGCCCGAGGCCGTGCAGGCGATCCTGGATGGGATGTCATGGTTGAATCTGGATTACGACGAGGGACCGTTCTACCAGATGCAGCGGATGGAGCGTTATAAAGAGGTGATTCGCCAGATGCTGGATGAGGGAACAGCCTATTACTGTTATACCTCACCGGAAGAACTGGATGCGATGCGCGAAGCACAGCGTACGCGCGGTGAGAAGCCGCGTTACGATGGCTTCTGGCGTCCAGATCTGGGCAAAGTATTACCCGAGCCGCCGACTGGCGTTGCGCCAGTGGTGCGTTTCAAGAACCCGACAGGGGGCATGGTAGGCTGGAAGGATATGGTAAAAGGTTACATCGGGTTCAATAACAATGAACTTGACGATTTGATCATTGCGCGCGCCGACGGTACACCCACCTACAATTTCTGCGTCGTGGTGGATGATTGGGAGATGGGGGTCACACATGTGATTCGCGGCGACGATCACGTCAATAATACCCCGCGTCAGATCAATATCCTCAAGGCTCTCGGCGCGTCGGTGCCGCAGTATGCACACTTGTCCATGATCCTCGGCGATGACGGCACCAAGCTATCCAAGCGCCATGGCGCGGTCAGCGTGATGCAATACGATGAGGACGGTTACTTACCGGAGGCAGTGGTCAATTATCTGGCCCGACTGGGGTGGTCGCACGGCGACAAGGAGATCTTTTCAGTGAAGGAATTCTGCTCATGGTTCGATCTCAATCACATCACGCCATCTGCCGCACAATTCAATACCGAGAAACTGAATTGGGTCAACCAACAGTATCTGAAGCACGCCGATAATGCGCGTCTGGCTGCTTTGGTGCGTCCACGTCTCCAAAAGCGCGGCGTGAAATTGGGCGAGGTTCCGGTGCTGGAGGCTATCGTGTCGCTCTACAAGGAACGCGTCGCGACCCTTAACGAGTTGGCCGATGCTGCCGAAGTGTTCTACATCGAACTGCATCCCGCGCAAGATTTGCTTGATGCACACCTGTTGCCCGAAGTGCTGCCCGCATTGCGCGAACTCGCCGGACGTTTTGCCGATGTCGCCTGGGAAGCTCCTGCGCTCGGCGCATTGATCAAAGAATTATTGGCTAAACATAATTTGAAGATGCCGAAGCTGGCAATGCCTTTGCGCGTGATGCTGGTTGGTCAGACCCACACGCCGTCGGTCGATGCTGTGCTGGCATTGTTCCCGCGTGAGACCGTACTGGCACGCATGAAACGATACCTGTGATTATTTTTGGGATGTCGGCTTTACAAGCATAGGTCGCATCACTATAATGCGCCCTCTTTCGAGGTAGCGGGGGTATAGCTCAGCTGGGAGAGCGCTTGCATGGCATGCAAGAGGTCAGCGGTTCGATCCCGCTTATCTCCACCAAA
>CAIOKY010000019.1 GCA_903858965.1 uncultured Nitrosomonadales bacterium
ATACTCTCAGTGTCGACATTGGTCCTGTCTCTCACTTCGATCTCGGATCCGCCAGGCTGGTCACCCTTAACAGTCCGTGCTTGATTCGTCACGGGAACCTCAATGGGTTTCGCAGATGAAAGTCCATCACTCTCAGCTGTAGGTTGGGATTTTTTGCTGGTTTCATCCGGCACCTGTTGCGTCAGGGAGCTGCAACCCACCAGAAAAACCGCAGCCAACAAGGGCAAAACTAAGCGGTCACCCATCAATGGCCTTATCGCAAACTGTATTCAAGCAAATCGAAAATATCCTTGCTTCGCACGCGACCATCGCGAGCGAAAGTACTTTCGAGCTTGACGTATCGCTTGACGGAAGGCGCATACCATATGGCTTCGGTTGTATGGCCTATGTTTGCTTCTTCATCAGTGCCCGCTGCCTCTATGCTTAAATTTACCCGGTAAGCGTCGAATGACCCAGCCGGTACAGTAATATTTTCCAAGGCGGCAACTTCAGCTTTAAGGAAGAACTTGCCATGCTTGCCATTGGAGAACAGCATCTTGTCAGCCTCAGCGTTCCATTTCTTGCCGACTTGCAACGGGAAATCGAGTTCCTTGAGCAAGGGCGCATAACGTGCAGAGACTATATCGATAGGGCTCCAATCCCTGCTGTAAACAGCAACCGCACTCCCGGGTTGGCCTTTTACACGAACCCTGGTTTTGATTTCCTTATCAGTTATCTCTATCACGTCCTCAATTTGAGTACGATCCATCTCGTTGACTAACCCGTTCGTGTGCTGCCAAGCCCAACGATCACCAACATGCACATCTGGTTGTTCTGAAGATTCTGCAAAAGCACTGACTGAAAGACTCATCAGCCCGATTAGCAAAATCCTTTGACATATCATGCCCTTCATAAACCCCCCTTTTAAAATATTACATTTACCTGCTTCGTGATTTAGAGATGTATCTCAAGATGGCTACGAATACGATAACACTTTACATCAAATCCAAGACTTAGCATGGTCGAATCTGCATGCTTTAAATTCACAACTTGTTTTCTTCCCGCTCCCGCATCACTGTATGTGTCTGTCTACGCTGCTGCGCAACACCTCGACGTAGATCGACCCGGTACTTTTCCAGAATTCCTGGTAGGCCTTGACGAAATCGACCACTTCGTAATCGTTGTCAACGGTCAACACCCACCACATGCCTTTTCGGCGATTGCCGATCCCTTGCCCGATGACATCGTAACGGCGATAGCCGCGCACCCTGCTGTCCTTGAGCAAATAGTCGGCGAAATTATCCAGCTTCTCGTCGGTGTCTATCTTTTCCCACCCCATGATGTCCGCCGATTGCTTGGTCATGACCGAGGGCGTCCAGAACTGGATCTGGTAACGCCCTTCGATGGGATCGGTTTGCTCGGATGTCGAGCGAGCGATGACGAATGATTGATTGATGGCTTTGATATTGTTCGGATTGGCTTTGACTGTGATGATCCAGACAAGCACACATATGCCAATTATCACGCTGACGATACTCAATACTCCCCAGATGGTCTGCGGGTAATAGATGACTTGCCCCATTACCTCCACCCGGGCTTCCCTGGATCTTTCGACATCATTCATCCTTATTCTCCTTCGCAGTCACAAAGAATCGATCATTCTTGAACAGTATATTTGCAAACTATACGGTCAAGTGCAATTGAAAAACGATTCAAATTATCGGCGTGTCAGCGCGCTGCGGGATCGAGTGCAACGACACCCGTATCGGGGAGATTGTAGAAGTCGAAGAATCGCTTGAGTTCCTTGTGCTTCGGGGCAGCCATGAGGGCTTTTTCCAGCCGGGGCTTGAGCTGGTCGAGACCCGGCTCCCTATGCAGGGCCAGACCACCCGGGCCATCGTGAACTTTCTGATAGCGTATGCCAGGGACACCGAGCTCGTTGATGGTCGTCATCGTCGAGGCACGCTCAAAGATCAGGGCGTCGATCCGACCTGCTTTCAGCATCTGGACCAGGTTCTTCAGGTGGGTCACATAGAACCGCGATTTCGGGATATTCAGCAGCGTCGACATCGCCTCCTCGTCGCCGATCGGCGTGCCGATCACGCCGGTTTTCAGCAGTTGGGCAAGATCAAGATGACGGTTGTCCAGGGTGTAGATATCCATCGCTGCGTTGATGGACCAATCGAGCTCGTTGGCTGTGCTGTAGAACTCCGCCCCCTCTGAACGATAGGTGGTGAAGCCTATCATCTGCAATTGTCCTGCCGCCAGATCGTGTTTGGCTCGGCTGAACGTGACGATGTTGATATGAAAATGCACGTCCAGCTGCTTTTCGATGCTGTGCAGCAAATCGATAAACAGTCCCTTGCCGTCTTCTGTGATCAGCGGCGGCGCAGGTTCAAGACCCACATTGATTTCCAGAGTCTCGGCGTGTGCCGATCCCATCGCGCATGCCAGTGTCAGCGCGGCCAGCATAAATCGCCAGTTGAATTGCTTGGTACATGAACAACAGCCCATCGACGACTCCTAACTTCATCTGTCCATTATTTACCATTTAGCGAAGTATCGACAACCTGTTTGTTGAACTGGATCATGCATCTCCACCCAATATGGCTTTGTCATGTCCCGCTAGGTGCGGTAGCGCACAGTCGGGTGAATATGGCCCGCGTATTGTTCCTGCTGCAAGGACAACCACGTGGAGAACACCATGCATGCGCAATACAACTCAAACCTGAATAACGCCATCCCGGCCAACCGGACCGGACGTCGAAAGATGCAGCCTGCCCGCGCGCGACATTTTCTTGAACTCACATTGCTCGCTACGTTGTTGGGTTTTGCGGGTATGGTGCCAGCGATGGCCGCACCGCTCCTGCTGCCGGCGATCAGTCAACCTGCCAGCCAGGAACATCATGTCGGCAAGGTGATCTTTGTCCAACTGGTGACATCGGATCTCGCCACAGCTAAAAAATTCTATGCGGATTTATTCGGCTGGAGTTTTCGCGATCTTCAGGCCGGTGACACAGAATATGCAGAAGCATCGCTCGACGGTCGTCCGGTCGCCGGGCTGATACACAGGGTTGTGCCGCCCGGCAAACAGCGGCAGCCGGCATGGCTGGGTTTCATCTCGGTGAACGATGTCGATGCGACACGAACGGTTGCGTTGCAACATGGCGCGAAGGTACTGTTTGAGCCGCATACCATTCCCGACCGCGGACGCCAGGCAGTCTTCGCCGATCCGCAGGGTGCTGTTTTTGCGGTGCTCGCTTCCAGCAGCGGCGATCCGTCCGACGTGCTGGCGGCGCCCGGCGAATGGATATGGAGTTCGCTGATCACGACCGATCCCGACACCGACGCCGCTTTCTATCAGGCACTATTCAATTACGAAGTCTACGATCTGTCGTCTGATGACGGCGCCGAACATGTCATGCTCGCGTCGGACAACTATGCCCGCGCGAGCGCGAATGCGCTGCCCGCGAACAGGCCGGATGTTCATCCCCACTGGCTCAATTTTGTGCACGTCGAAGATACGGTGGCAATGACGGCCAGGGTCGTGGCCCTCGGCGGCAGCGTGCTGGTAGAGCCGCGTGTCGATCGGGACGGTGGCAAGGTCGCGGTGGTTGCCGATCCGTTTGGCGCAGCTTTCGGCCTGCTGGAATGGTCGGATGCTGAAAGCAAAGAGGTGGCCAAATGAATACCATTTTATTACGTCGCACTGCGCATGCCTTCGCTATCGGGCTGGTCACGGTACTGTCGGTCGGCTGCATCGCAACCGGCGACGGATACGGATACGACAACGGCGCGCAAATCGGTATCGGGCTGGGTTACTATGAGCCCTATGGAAGCTATTACGGTGGATGGGGACCCGGCTACCATGTCGGCCCGCCGCATGGCGACCATTTTCCCGCAGACCGCGGCGGCCATCCGGTTCTGCATGCCTACAAACCGGCGCCAGGAGACCACAAACCGCCATCGCTTCCGTCACGCCATCGCACCGGCGACTCGCGGCCATGACCGGCGTGATCATCGTGTGCAAGAATTAAAAATTGCCACAGCCATGTTTAAACCAATCGCCCTTTACGGGCGATTTCTTTAGGCATGAACTAAAAATGTTGTCGCTTAAAGCTTGACTGGCTTGATTTTCGCAACCGGCCAGATTTCGCTGTAACTGACAGCAGCGGGTGAGAGCCCTTTGCCGTAAGACATTCCTGTGTCGAAGATTCCGTCCACCAGATGATAGGCTGCAATGGCGGCAGCAACAGCGGGGTTACTCGCATCGATCAGCTGATTAACAGAATTCGCGAGCGCTACAGCCGATGCGACAGTCATGGCCTTGACTGGTGACGCTTGCACGGACACAGGAATGAATGGCGTTGTTGTTGGCAATGCTGTCACCGGCAACGCGACAATTGCCGGTAGAGGTGTCGTTCCTGCTATCGCCATCGTTGCGGCCAATGGAGTTGTCGCCGTTGCTTGCGTGGTCGTGACTGGCAACACTAATGCAAGTGATTGAGTTGTGGCGGTAAGCAACCTGGCTGCAGTGAGTAACGCTGTTGCGGCTATCACCGGAATCGTGGCTGACAATGACGTAGCTGCCGGTACGGTCACGACTGGCTCGCCAGTCACAGTGGGCTGTGTCACCAAAACTGATATTTCAGTTGCGGCAGGAGGTGTACTCTCTGCCAGGGGTGCTATCGCAATTGATGTCGTTACCAACACCAAAGACTTTTTCGAAGCTTCCTGAGTTGCTGTTTCTGGAGTCCGGATAACAGGTGGCTGCACCGACGCAGCGATCTTTCCTATGGTTGTGACAGGCGCAATTGCAGTTCGGGCTGGTGTTGTGACCAATGCCAATGGCGTCTTCGAAGTTGCACGGGTTGTTGCGTTTGGCATTTCAACAAGCGATGACTGCTCAGTCGTGGCTGACTGTCGGGTTGACGCAATAGGTGCGCTAACGATTGAAAGCGGTTTTCTGACCGGAGATACGGTCGCGGTTAATTGCTTGGCTGTGGCTATCGTCGTCGCCAGCGTGCCGTTTAATGCGGCAGAGACCAGCGAACTTTGCGAACTGCCGATTTGCATCAGGCTTTCCATTTGGGTGAAAAGACCGGTGAACTTGGCGGCAAGCTGTCCGATTGTTTGAACCATTTCCGCCAGCAGCACGGACGTTCCTTGCGGATCGGCTTTGAATGCCGCCTGCAGAGCCTTGACGTCTATCGTCATCTGACCGGCATTATTTGAATCCGAAGGTGCCTGATAATTTATTCCAAGCGCGGCCAGGCGTGCAATGAGCGATTTTGCATTGTCCGGTATAGCAGTTATCTGTGCGTTCAGTAACTGTGCAAGCTGTGCGTCAAGATATCCGCCTGATGTGCTTTGCAAGTCGTTGGCGCCATTTTGCAGGAAGCTGTTGAACGCATCGATAAAAAACTGTGTCGCGGCGACCACCGTGGAAAAGCCGCCCGGACGGGTCGCGGCAAATTGCAACATCCCATCTCCGACGATCAGTGCCGCCGAAAGCAGATTACCCAGCGGGGAAATATCGACTACGCTAGCGCTTGTCGTTATGGATGGAGTAAAGAAATAGTCAACAGCTTGCGGGCGGACCGTATTAAGCAGGCCGGTTTGGGAAATTGGGGGAGAAATGACATTTGAAATGTTCATGGCTGTCTTTCATTGTTTGTCGATATGTGTTGCAGAGTACTTGTCGATGCGGGGCCCGTCCGTGCGTTAGCTCGCATAAGCCCATGGAACTACGGGTTCTGCTCGATGATGTGATGCGTGATTGACAGCCGGGGACATGACTTTCCGCGCGACAAAAAAGCCGGAACATGTCCGGCTTTTCGGGTGTCACGTTGAATCAGAACTTGAATATGGCTCCGACCGAGGTCAAGCTGGCATTGCCGTTCAATCCGGCATCGTTGAATTTATATTTATCCCAACCCAACCGGATACCGACTGATGAGCCCAGGTTGAGTTGGCCTCCCACGCCATAGGTGAAGGCCCTGCTTTTGATATCCGAACCGGTAAAGCTGCCGCCCGGTTTGCCGGTAATCAGCGCATAACCCACTTTACCGAACAACGAAAATTGTTCATTGAGAGGGATAGAGCCTACGCCACTCAAACTGAAACCGGTGGACTTCGCCGACCCTGTTCCCGCCTTGATTTCACCCAGATTGAGATATTCCGCTTCAACTGAAAAATTAGGGTTGAAGATACTGCCGATCAGCAAACCCCAGCCGGTCGGGTTGGTTGAGGTCAGGGTACTATTATTAAATGTGTTGTTATCGATACTGGTTTTGGCCTGGCCCGCCCTGACGCCGACATACATGTCAGAAGCGACAGCAGGAACAGCAACAACGGACAACACGACAGCAATCGCGATTTTCTTCATGATTTACCTTACAAGTTTGGTTGCCAGATGGCTTGCGTGGAACAAAGCCGCAAGCCCCTGTGTTTATGGAATCAGGAATGTTTGTTTACATCCTTGATGACTTCCTTCGCGTCGCCATAGGTCTTCTCGGCATGACCGGATATTTGCTTGCCCAGGCCTTTGGCCTGCTGTTCTTTGCTGCCGACCAGCTGCCCGACTTTTTCCTGAACTTTACCGGCGATGTCTTTTGCCATTCCTTTGATTTGATCTTTGTTCATGACATATTCCTTCCATATAAATTGGCAGGATATTCCTGCAGGAACTGTAGACTGAAGGTTATATAGTCGCCGGTCTGTGCGGTAACGAACGAAAATAACTTTACGGATTCGGATAACTGGTCGACCGTGTATCACGACCCGGCTGGAATGCGAAGGTGCACGATTACCATTCCCTGAAAGAAAATCCCAGGCCAATGGTATTCTGGCGATGGTTATAGTCGATCAGGCTTTCGCCGTAACCGGAAGACACCTGTATATGCATGCGCGCCGCACTGCCCAATCTTAACGGTGTCGCCCAGTCGATCTGGGCATAGCCGCGATTCCCCGTCCTGCTCAGATTGTTGCGCAGCAGCATCGCGATCGCTTGCGATTTATCCCTGGGTTCCCAGCGGATGACCAGGTCACCGCGCCCGAGATAATCGCCGATATCGGGGTTGTCGTCCCTCGATGGGTTCTCCTGGATACGCCGCCAGCCGCGCAGCATGATGGATGTCATGTCGTTCCATTCCCAACCACCCAGCACATATAACCGGTACCAGCTGCGCGACTCCGGCAAGGAGCGGCCGTTCGATTGATGCACCCAGCCGAGATTGATCAGTTTCAATCCGGACGCATTCCCCGTGCCCAGAGTCCCGATCAATTCCGGTTCATATATGGTTTCGCGGAATGGAGATGAATAACTGACATTAAATGCCTGCCAATAGGATTGCTGCGTGTATGCACCCCACAAGCGGAAGGTTTTGATGCCCAGAAAATCCATGTTGCGTTGGCTGCCTATGTCAGCTTTGAAGCTCAGTTGGAATTTGATCTCTGCCGCATCCATGTCGGCCGGTGCAGTCACATTATGATCGGCGAGCGGCGAACCGGGTTGGCGGTTGGGATTGCTGCTGCGATTCACCAGCAGGTAGTTTTGCCGATATGGCTGGAGCCGGTCCAATTCGCTAGAATCGCTATTGGACAGGTTATCCAGATTCCACGCCTTGGTCAGGTATGAACGCTCGGGGCCATGCGATACCGCAGCTACTGGTGATGAAGGTACGGCAGTCTGGTCATAGCACTTCAGACGCGCGGCATCATCGACAGGATATTGCTGCGCACATGGCGGAAGTATGTCGCCTGCGGCATAAACCGGAGGGACCAATACTGCGCAAAACAACACCGGCAGCAAAAAACCTCGGTTCATATCCATGGTAATTTTCAGGAACATTCTTGATAGCCCGGCACACACACAACCGCACAAGCAATGTAATCGATCGGCTTCCTCACTCAAATGAATCACGCACGCTGATAACTTAAATCCGACGCGCGCTCGTTCCCGAACCTGAAGTGCAGATAAATCACAACGCTGAGTATCGCGGCAAAAAAGCACCACACGGAAAAAAATGCCACCGTGTAAAACCAGTACGCCACTATAAAAAGTAACAAGGCCAGCACACCGAAGAGATTGATTATCCTGTGACTCGAAAAGAAGCCGCAAACGCATGTTGCGGCCACATAGAGCGCGAGCACCGGAGGTTTATGAAAATCCGGGAAGATGTATATCATGTGTGCATCGGCTTCAGACGTAATCGGGAATCTGACTATAAAGTAAAGAAGGTACAGGCCGACTGCAGTCCCGATGAACAGGAAGACAGATATCACTCTCCTGCGCCATGGCACAACCTCCACCAGGCCGATCGAGAATGGCACAAACATAGGCCACAGCACGTGCGAGAACAACGTAAACAAGTATGTCATGGTCACGTTGAGCAGCGGGACATCAAACCGGAATGACAGCCACAGCGTACCTTCGATGATCTGCTGCAGCCCGAACAATAACGGAATCATTGCGAACGGGATCTCTGCCCTTCGTTGGACCTTTCTCAGTGTCGCCACCCCCATTACCGACAATGAAACCCCGGCGATAAAACTTGCTGTTGCTGAAAAGCACATCGAGTGTAGCCCCTTCTATCCCTGAATATCCCGCCATCCTCAACCGCGCCGGACTGGCAACAAGATTGGCCGAACATATCGGCCATCTGTGACCACATCAACGTTTATGAGCACCTGTTTGCATCGTTGCAGATTGAACGTGATGTAGTCGCCGGTCTGTGCGGTAACGAACTTATAAAAGTATTAGAGCCGGCTTTACCTGTCGGAACATCCGTTGACCGATGCGGTGCCTGGCATGCCAGGAATGCTTGTATTCCATGCATGGCGGATTGTTATGCCTGTTTGAACCGGTGCGATCCTGTCTCCCCGATAAACCATCGCTATGTGCGCCAGGAGACAGAGTGATCTTTTACCTTGCACTAAGATTACCCATAGGGATGCAGCAACTGTCCAGACAATCGGCGATGTAACAGGTGAGAAAGATGATTACTAATAACATGATTGCCCGGGAGACAAGCTCCCCTGCCGGCAGATCGCATGCACCAAGGCCAGCATGAACGCATCCGGGAATAAGGTATCCGCGGCTGTCGTGTCAAGCACTCACATTGAGACGGAGCAGGAGAAACCTCCGCGGCACACGCGTGTGATCCGCATCGAAGTTTCTCCGTGGACGATCGTTACCCTGGTGCTGGTCACTGCCGGACTGTGGGTTTTCATGCGCCTGCTGCCGGTCGTGCTGGTGCTCGTGGGTGCGCTGATGATCGTCGGCGCGCTCGGCCCGGCGGTGGAATGGCTGGAACAACGAGGCGCGCGCAGGGCTACGTCTATCGCCATCGTCTTCTCCATGTTGTTCGCGTCGACGGTGCTGATATTCGTGCTCACCATACCGGAATTGGTGAGTCAGGTACGCAGCCTGATCGGCATGGAGCCTACGCTGCGCGAGGGGCTGGCGGAGTGGCTTGCCAAATATCCGCTGACGGCAAGCCTTGCGGACACGATGCGCAACGTCCAGTATGACGCGCTCATCAAGTCTTCCGCGGCATCCGTGCTGGTCTTTTTCACTGTGGTCGTGGAGAGTGTCGCCTACGGCGTCGGCGCGATCTTCCTCGCGTTGTACATGATGCTGGATCGAGACCGGCTGCGCGGGGCGCTGTTTGCGGTAGTGCCGCGCAGCCACCATATCCGTCTGTCGCGCATCCTGGTCAACCTGAACACCATCGTCGGCGGCTATATCCGTGGCCAGGCCATCACCTGCGCGCTGATGTTCACCTTCATGTTCATTCTGCTCACCGCGTGCGGTATCCCTAACGCCCTGGTGATCGCGGTATTCGGCGGTCTGGCCGACGTGCTGCCATACATAGGCATCTTCCTCACCATGGGTCCCGCCGTTGCAGCCGCACTGCCGTTCGGGACGATCATCGTCATGGTGGTATTGGTGTTGATGTTCATCTATGAGGAGTTCGAAAGCCGCGTGCTGGTACCCATCGTCTACGGACGCTCGCTGCGCTTGCCGTCTTCAGTCGTACTCTTTTCGCTGATCGCGGGTGCCACGCTGTTCGGGATCATCGGCGCACTGCTCGCGCTGCCGGTCTCGGCCACGATCCTGATGCTCATCGACAAGTTACGCGTCGAATTGCCCGGCGAGACGGAACAAGCCGGGGACACGGAAATAAGGATAGAAGACGAGCATAGCGAGCTCGAATACACGCGCAGAACCGAAGGCATGCCGGCCGAGGAGGCATCGGCCATTGCGGTCGAAATGTCGGACATCAGGAAAAAGGCGGAAGGCTGATCTGCGGCGGAATGCCGGAAATTCGCTGCTATCGTTACCGCGCCCGTCCGGATTCATTCATCGTCACAATCTGCACGCAGGAATCATGACTGCTCATATTCTAAAACGGTTCGCCATGTTCTGCAGATTCGAGGACATCTGCTCCAGGTTGGTCGCCGCGCCCGACAGTTGCACGATCACGGCTGTGTTCTCGTCGGTCATTTGCGCGATGGTCTCTACGTTGCGCGCAATCTCGCTGCTGGCGAGACTTTGTTCCTTGGTCGCGTTGCTGATCTCCCTGACCATCTCCAGCGTGTGGCCGGTTTCTGTACGGATCTTGCCGAGGGAATCCCGCGCCCGTTCCGCCAGAACAACACCCGACTGAACCTGGTTGCGGCTGTCGTTCATGTTGACTGCGGCGGCATCAATCTGTTGCCTGATGCCGTCGATCATCCCTGTGATGCGCAGCGTCGCTTCTGCAGTGTTCTCCGCCAGTTTGCGCACCTCGTCGGCCACCACGGCAAAGCCTCTCCCCTGCTCGCCCGCGCGCGCCGCCTCGATGGCGGCATTCAGCGCCAGCAGGTTGGTCTGGTCGGCGATCTTCTTGATCACCTGCACGATGCCGCTGATCTCGGTGGAATGCTCGCCCAAGGAAGTGACTACCCGGGACAGTGTGTTTACCGAATCCGCGATCCGGGCGATCTCCCCGGATGCTTCCTGTACGACGCGCTCGCCATTTTCTGTCAGTGCGCTGGTCTCGATGGAAGTCGTTTCGGTCGCGTGCGCGCGACCCGCAACATGAGAGATGCTCACTGTCACCTGTTCGACCGCGGCAGACGTGGTCGCAACTGCGTCACTCTGTTGCCTGGAGCTGCCCGCCACCCTCTCGGTATTGACTGCCAACTGCGTGGCCGCATTGGCCACCGATTCCGCCGCCTTGTCCAAGCCGGCGATAAATTTCCCGAACTCTGCGGTCACGGTATTGATGCCTCTCGCCAAATCGAGAATTTCATCCCCGGAGAAACTATCGTGAGCCAGTTCCACGCCGACAAACAGCGCACCGATGATCTGCCCATGCCCGGACTTCACGGGATCATAGCGGGTCATGTAGGCCTTGCCGAACAATTGTGCCGCGCCGGAATAACTCTCCCCCTTTTGCAGTTTCTGGTAGACGGACCCCGCGCTGTCCAGCATCGTGCCGACCACCCGTGAACCATCGGACTTTTTCAGCGAGGTCGCGATGCGCACCAGGTTATCTCCGCGCATCGCGAATATCGTGGCGACTCCGCCGCTGCTGTGGGTAAAACGGTCAACGATGGTCGTTTCCAGATTGAGCGTGACCATTCCGCTACGCAATGCCGGGACTCTAATCTTGCCGACTGTGACCAAGGTCTCCGGGTGCAGGGAAAATCTTTCCGTGAAATTTCCGGCGAAGTCCTTCGCCAGACGGTCGGTCCGGGCGGTCAATCCTGAATCATCGACAGCCTGCACCGGCGCAGCCCAGGAAATCCTCACGGTGAGGTCGCCGCGACCCAGTGCCGATACTGCAGCGACCAATTCGCCCAGACGACATATACGGCGGAGAAAGAACCGGTTGAAGAGGAATGTACAAAGCAACGCCACGGACACGCCCGTCACCGCCCATGCCGCGACCGATGTCATTTGCGACAAGCTGCCGATACCGGCCAGCAAAAGTTCGCCCAACAGCAACAGGCACAGGAAAGAAAGACTGAGTCTCCAGCCTACGGAGATTTTTTCGCTGAATCCGGACATGGATACTTCCTCAAGTTGAGGCGAACCTCACAACACCCACTGGCTCAAACCACTCGGCAAATTGCGCGGGGCTGATGGCTATTTTGTACTTCCGCCAAACCACAGTGCAGTGTAGCAGTTATCGACACGAATCAGATTCTCTGAAGAGCTGGCGGTGATAAAAATCGGGCGCAGGAGCGAAAGCTTTCTGCAAGTACGGTATTGCTTGTCCAGCTTCGCCCCTACTTCAATCTGACCACCGGGAAAATGGGGCCGCTTAACGAAGAGAACGGGTATTGCCTGCGGTTAAACATTTGTTCGTCCAGATACGGGATCTCATTCCCGATATAGCTTGCAAGCTTGGTGGTTTTCACCAGGCCGTCCTTGTCCGGATCGGCTTTGCCCTGCAGCCCGTTGCTCAGAACATAGGTAAAGAGTCCATGGTCAAGGTAACCATCCCTTTCCTCCTGCGGCGAATTGCTGATGGCCAGGATGGTGGAACCGATTGCACGAGACAATATCTTAAACGCAGTATATTCACCCATGCCATGCGTGAGCGTCGCCATCTGCACAACATCGTCGACCTTCCCGGCATTGCAGGTATCGAACACGATGAGTTTCTGGGTCGCCGGGATATTGGCGAACAATTCCCTCAAGTCACTCAGGCTCAAGGCATCGCTTTTGAGTTTCTCGCTTGAAGTATCACCGACGTTCGACGTCAGGAAGAAATACTCGCCGTTGTCCACCATGCCCTGCGAGGCGACATAGAACACGAACATATCCTCCGCGCCGGCTTCTGTCCGCATCGTGTTCAGGGCAGCAGTAATTGATGCGCGGGTCGTTTCCTGGCGTGTCGTCAGGCTCGTAATCGTGACGGTATCGAATAACTCCGCGGAACGATCATAGAATCCCGTGGGCGGATCATAGAGCGCGGCCGCAAACAACTTGGCATCGGCGACCGGATATTTAAGGGTGAGTTTCGGATTTGCGTAGTCCTGGATGCCCACCACCAGGGCATGGAGAACCGGTTTCTTCTGGACAGTCTTCGCATCAATCTCATACAGTGCATCGCTGCTCTGCATCGAGTTATCAGCATTGAAAGCAACGGCACGCAGACTGTTTTTGCCCGAGACCAGTTGTAACGGGTAAGAGAACGTTCGGTTCCTGTCGGCAGCCCTGCCACGAAGCGACGATGCACGGCTGCTGACCTGGTCCTGCACGACCGCCGTGCCGTTGAGATACAGGCGCACGTCGCCGATACCGCCACCCTGATCCTTCACCTCAAGGGATACGGTGGCCTGCTCGGCAGCAACAGATGCCGGTGTATTGATTATCGAAACTAGCGGGGGCGCTTTCACATCTGCCGCATTCCTTGGTTCCTTCAGCGGATAGCCCAGCAGCGCAACCTTGACGATATCCGGACGATAGAACGACTCACGCAGTTGCGCAATGGTATAAGGCTTGCCGCCGACAGTGACGTTCAGGTGCTGATCGCCCTTCTCGGACGAATTGTAGTAACCACCCGGCGTGGTGGCGAGCCATTCCCCACCCGCAAAACTGATCATGGTGACCAGTTCGTTGCCGGTCGACACGTCGAAAAGTTTGGTTGAGCCCAGTGAAACGATCGCTGCGGTTTTGGCATCGGGAGAAAATTTTATCGCCGGCGCGGCATACATCAACGTATCGATCGACTCGTCCTCCGAATTGAATTGCCGCACCATCGTGCCCGTGGCAGCGTCCCATAATCTATAGCTGCCGACCTGGTCGCCACTCAGGAAATATTTTCCATCGGCAGAATAAGTCAGGGTTTTTACCTTGCGGGATAGATGCTTGACGGAGAAGCCGCCATCGTTCTGGATCTTGGCCTGGCCGAATTCTTTCAGTTTACTGCCTGCCACCGTGTCGAACAGCTTGAACGATATCGCAAGATCCCGTCCGTCGAAGTCGACGTGTGCCACCAGCAGTTGCTGGCTATCAGGGGAGAAGGTGAATGCGCTGCTTCTTTCCACTTTTTTCCATAGTTGCTCGCCTGTTTCCGTATCCCACAAGCTGATGAAAAACTCGTACTTGGGAAACACAAAATTTCCCTTGTTCTCTATCCCCTCCACGGCAATATACTTTCCGTTCGGTGAAATTTTTCCGCTCGCGCCCTTGAATTCCCATAATATCTTTCCTGATTGAACGTCGAGCAGCCTTGTCCTTGCATTTTCAAGCCCAAGCGGAAACCGTGCCCCCCCCAAAACATATTTTCCGTCCGGTGAAAAGGTCAGCTTCCCGCCAAAACCACCGGTTAACTGCCTGATCTGCGCGCCCGTGGCAGCATTCCAGAAGGTCGCGCCATTGTTGGTGGCTACGGCGATGGATTTACCGTCGGGCAAATAACTCACGTCCCGGATAAATCCGGACGCCTCTTTCAATTCCATCGTTTCGCTGGCGCCGGTCAGATCCCACCGTCTGGTGATTCCATCGAGTCCGCCCGTAATCAGACTTTTCCCGTCGGGGGAATAGTCCACACTGATGGCGGGAGGCGCCTCGCTGTTCACCTCCATCTCCACACGGTCACTGCCGACTTGCGGTTGCTGAGTTGCACAGGCACCCAACAGGAGCGTGATCGATAGCAACAGGATTATGCGCACGGCAAGCATCCTTCCCCTCTCGACGAGGCGACGAGTCGCGCTAAAGATTCATTGTCTGTTGTTATCATTCGTATGATTTCGGGAATGTCCCGCATGATCCATCAAGATTGTTCTTCCAGTTTCCCGACTATTTTTAACGCCAACATATCGTGTTGGCTGCAATGTACCGGAGTCGAATTGTTTTGGCTATCCATGAAGATTTTTTTCGTGCTAAATTTGTGCAGCGGGTAAGTTCAGGATGATCAATTCCCGGTCAATTTGCGCCGCAGCCAAAAACTCACCCCATCAACTACAGCGATCATCAACAACATCGCTATGATGATACTCGCAGCCTGCTGCATCTGGAACAGGGAAAGATGATACTTCAGCATCTGCCCCAACCCCCCGGCGCCGACCACGCCGAGTATCGCGGCGGCGCGGATATTATTTTCCCAGCGATACAGCGTATACGACATCAGTTGCGGCAGAACCTGCGGCAGTGCGGCATAGACGAAGGCTGTCATCGGCGTTGCGCCATTGATGCGCAAGGTGGTTTCAGGTGCGGCCGGCAGGTTTTCAAGCGCATCGGCAAACAGGCGCCCGAGCACACCGGTGGTGTGCACCGCCAGCGCCAGTGTTCCCGCAAACGGTCCCAGACCGACGGCAATCAGCAATATAACGGCCCACACCAGCTCGGGTATTGAACGCAAAATATTGAGCATCAGGCGAGTGCATGGGCGTGCCGCGACGCCGAACCGTCCGCTGGCCGGCAGTGCCAGCGCGATGCCGGACACGAATGCGATGCCTGTTCCCAATGCAGACATGGACAGGGTTTCCAGCGTGCCTTGGGCGATCTTCGTCAGGAAAGACCAGGCCAGTTCCGGTGGTGCAAAGCCTTTTAAAAACTCCAGACTGGAACGCAGCGCATCGGCGGTAAACAGTTCACCCCATTTGATCGTCAGCGAAAAGAAACTGGCGCAGACCAGCGCCAAAAGACCGGCCAGCAACATGACGGTGGCTAACTCGATAGTGGGTGGCGGACGTTGCCGGTTCATGTCAACCCAATCTCTTGCGCAAAAAGGCGCTGACCAGGTCAGCGCAAGCTACCAGCAGCACGAAGATGATCAACATCGCGGACACTTCATCGCCAGCCAGCATTTTCATCGATTCGTCCATGCGCTGGCCGATCCCGCCGGCTCCGACGAATCCCATCATCACCGAACCGCGGATCGCGCACTCCCAGCGAAAGGTGGTGTAGGACACCAGTTCTGCAGCCGCTTCGGGTAACGCGCCATACAACAATGCGGACAACCTGCCGCTACCGTTTTTCAGCAGCGATTCGGTCGCATGGGCTTCGGAAGATTCGAGTATCTCGGCGTAGACTTTGCCGAGCATGCCGCTATAGGTCAGTGCGATAGCCAATACCCCGGCGGTCGGACCCAGACCGACAATACGCACGAACAACAATGCCCAGACCAGTTCCGGCACGCTGCGCAGCAGCACCAGCAGCCAGCGCGCAGCTTGCCTGACAAAGATGCTCGCGAGACGCATGTGGCCGGATTCCATCAAGGAGACAGACAATGATGCCGTCGCCAGCAATGTCAGCGGGATCGCACCCAGCAGCGCCAGTGCCAGTCCGGCCGTGGCAATGGCGATGGTCTGCCAGGCCGCTGCCAGGATCATCAACAGAAATTCTCTGGAATGTGCGGGCGGCACAAAACTGCCGAGAAAGTGCCAGGTCGCCTTCAGGCTTTGTGCATCAAGCAATATCCATGGCTTGAATTCACTCGCGACCAGCATCGGCCACAACAGGATCACTGCGATGGCCATCGCGGTGACACGGCCCCGCCATGCAGGATCGGGGTGGTGCAGAGGAACGGTGGCGAGCATCATGCTGGTTGCAGCTCAAAACTGCGGATCGATATGTGTATGAGGTTGCGCGGCAACCAGGTCGTCCGGTTCGGCATGTTCGGCGTTCCGGTACAGCGCCGTGATCATCTCTGCCGTCACATTCTTGCGCGCGGCATCGAACACGATGTGGCCGTCGCGCAGGCCGACGATGCGCGGGAAGTGACTGAGCGCCAGATCCACCTGATGCAGGCTGCACACCAGTGTGGCATTGCGGAGGCCGGCCTCCTGTTGCAATGTGGCAAGCACTTGCAGCGACAGCGCAGGATCGAGCGCGGACAGCGGTTCATCGACCAGAAAGGCCTCCGCCCTGGATACCAGCAAGCGCGCCATCCCGCAACGCTGGCGTTCGCCGCCCGACAAGCGGTCCACCCGCGCATATAACTTGTCCTGCAGGTTGAAACGCGCCAGTGCGTCATATGCAGCATCGGCATCCCTGGGTCTGATCAGCGAGGATATGGCTTGCCAGAAGCTCCATTGCGGCAGTCGTCCGGCCAGCACGGTGGTTACCACGCGCTGCCGCGGCGGCAGCGGCGGCGTCTGCGGCGCGAGGAACAAGCGCGCGCGCAGCGCATGCCGCTCGGCATGCTTCATCGACCACGCTGCCAGACCGAAAATCGAGAATTCGCCTGATTCGGCGCAATGCGCGCAGGCCAGCGTATGCAGCAAGGTAGTCTTGCCCGCTCCGGATGGACCGACCAGTGCAACCTGTTCGCCCTGTGCTATCGACAAGTCGATGTCCTTCAATGCGCGGTCTGAATGTTTATGTCCCGCCGCCGCATGGCGCACACTGATGCCGCGTAATACGAACGACATGCCTACTTCAACAGGCCTGCGCTGCGCGCCGCGGTCTCGATCGCATTGTAATTCTCCGCCTTGGTCGGGATGAACCGCGCGGTGCGTTGCAGGTCCAGTATCTCCTTGTCTTGCGGATTTTTCGCATCCAGCGCGAGGAAGGCGTTGGTCAGCTTCTCACGCAATGCCGGATCCATATCGGCACGCACTGTCCAGTTATAGTCGTAATAACCCGGTGTGGTGTAGAACACATGCACGACAGCCGGATCCACCTTGCCCTGTGACAGAAGTTTTTCCCACACCGAGATATTCAATGCGCCCGCATCCACTTTGCCGCCGGCCACCGCCGCCACGGTCGCATCATGCGCGCCGGAGAACGCGATGCGCTTCATGTCGTTTTCCGGGTTGATGTTGGCGGCCAGCAGATAGGAACGCGGCATCAAGTGACCGGAGGTGGAAGATTCAGAACCGAAAGAAAATGTCTTGCCCTTGAGGTCCTGCAAACTGGTGATGTCACTGCGCGTGGTGATGAACACGGACTTGAATTTCTCGTCTTCCTCGCGCTGCACCAACGGGATCACCTGGTTGTTGCTGCGCACCTTCGCCTGGATAAAAGTAAAGCCGCCGAACCAGACCATATCGAGCTTGTTGTTGACCAGGCCTTCCACAGACGCCGCGTAATCGGTAACGGGTGTGAATTCCACTTTCATGCCCAGCTTCTTTTCCAGATACTCGCCCAGCGGCTTGAATTTTCTTTGCAGCTCGGTAGGTGATTCATCGGGAATTGCCGACACGCGCAAAACCTGTTCCGCAAAGGACTGGCTGGCTGATAACAGCACCACCGTGGCAAACAATGTGGCAAGGAGTGATTTGAATATTCCTGGGGACGAACGTTGCATCGTAAATTTTCCTTGTAGTGGGTGTAAAAACAAACCGTGAATCGCCGCCCCCAATATACCAGTCAATTCGCAGACATGCGAATGGCCAAGTAGCACGGGAAATGCCTTCCCTGTCATGCCCGATGAATGGAATTGATAAAGATTCTTTTCTCTATTCGTTGGATTGGGGAGATGGCCGGGCGGATTAGAATCCCGCATGAGGATTGGGGAACCTGTACCTATTTTAATGGCTTGGCCTATAACTTGATAAAGGAAATCGAGCGGGATGTTTAATGAGCCTACCGACACACCGGAACCGGAGTTCGATTCTGTATTGGGCTGGCCCCGGGATAACCAGAATGGGGATAACCCGAATTCGGACGCGCCAAATATCCCGCCTGTGATCCCGCCGCTCGGAGCCCCGCCGCATTCCAGCATTTACGACTATCACAACCGCTTTGGTTCAGCCGGCACCGCTGGTATCGAGATCCCCCCTCATTGGGCCGTGCCCTGGTCGGACCTGATGATGGTGATGATGGTGATGTTCGCCGTGATGTATATCACCAAAATGGCGGAACGCGATGTCGGGGATTTGTTCAAGAAAGAAGCCCAGGTTCTGCCGCACCCGGAGCCCAAGCCTGAACCGAAACCTCAAGCCGGTACGCCCAAAATCACCATGGCGAACAAGGGCCAGATTTCCGTGGATGACATACTCAAGCTGAGCGAAAAACTGGTCACCCAAGCCAATCTCGAGGACATCGATGTGGTGCTCACCGAAAACCAGGCAGTCAAGGTCAGTGTGCGCGGCAACTTGTTGTTCGATCTGGGCAAGGCGGATCTCAAGCCCGAGGCGATCTCCTTTCTCGACAAACTGTCGCAGATCATCGCCGCCAATAACTACCAGATCGAGATCGTCGGCCATACCGATAACTTCCCGATCAGCAACCCGGCCTATCCGACCAACTGGGAACTCTCCTCGGCCAGGGCGGCGCGCGTCGCGCGTTATCTGATCCAGTCCGGCAACCTGGAGCCGGGCCGTTTCACCATCATCGGCCACGCGTTCTACAAGCCGATATTACCCAATACGTCTCCTGATGTTGTCGCCGACCGAAAACTGACCCATCTATAGGCGTTATGCCGACTTAAAACTGACCCAGGTGTTCTACTTGATCTGCCCAATTTTTGGGCAGGAGATTAAAGGTGATCACTATGGAAATGTTAGGCAAGATTCGACGG
>CAIOKY010000020.1 GCA_903858965.1 uncultured Nitrosomonadales bacterium
CCGTCGAATCTTGCCTAACATTTCCATAGTGATCACCTTTAATCTCCTGCCCAAAAATTGGGCAGATCAAGTAGAACACCTGGGTCAGTTTTAAGTCGGCATAACGCCTATAGATGGGTCAGTTTTCGGTCGGCGACAACAGCGGGTCGTCATCAACAATCATCAAACTGGCGAGTGTCGCAGGAGGTGTAGTGGTGGCGTTCAATTTATACTCATAGCAATTGGCATCAGGTGCGGAGCATAACGGCAAGCGGGCGGAAGCTCAATAGCAGAAAATGTACGGATATTCATATTGAGGTCAATTAGTTGGGGATTATCGACTCTGTGGTTTAGAATGAGCTTACTCGATTAATTGGGATTTGATTTTGTCTGTATCTGCTTTGGTTGAAATTCGCGACCTCAATTTTGCCTATGATAAACGCCCGGTTCTGCAGGGCATCAATATGGTTTTCCCGAAAGGACAGCTGATTGCCATCATGGGTTTGAGCGGTTGCGGCAAGACTACGCTGCTGCGCCATATAGGCGGCGCGCTCAAGCCGACCCAGGGTTATGTCAAGATGGACGGGCGTGTGATACACGAGCTGGACCAGGATGGTCTGTATGCCATGCGCCGCAAGATGGGTATGCTGTTCCAGTTCGGCGCGTTGTTCACCGATATGTCAGTATTCGACAATGTAGCGTTCCAGATGCGCGAACATACGACTCTGCCCGAAGATATCATTTATGATCTGGTGTTGATGAAGCTGCACGCGGTCGGGCTGCGTGGAACGCATAACCTGATGCCTTCCGAGTTGTCTGGTGGTATGGCACGGCGCGTGGCGTTGGCGCGAGCTGTGGCGCTCGATCCGATGTTGATCATGTATGACGAGCCATTCGCAGGGCTGGACCCGATTTCTCTGACGGTGGTCGGCGACCTGATCCGTCGCCTGAATGATGCACTGGGCGCGACTTCGATCGTGGTCACGCACGACGTGCAGGAATCGCTTAAGATTGTGGATTATGTTTATTTCATGGCGAACGGAGTGATCGTGGCGGAAGGAACACCCGATGAGATTCGATCATCAGACAGGGATTTTGTGCGCCAGTTTGTGCATGGTGAAATAGATGGCCCGGTGCCTTTCCATTACCCCGGCAGAGATTACCGGGAAGATTTGAATATGCAGGCCTAACCACTACTTATGTCAGCAGCTGAAACAATCAGGACGATCGGTCATCGTGCCATCAATGCGGTATGGCGCATCGGCATGGCTGCGCGTTTCTTCTTTCTTACGCTGGTCTACTCCGGTAGCAGTATCCGGCGTTTCCACCTGATCATCAAAGAATTATTTTCCACCGGCGTGATGTCGCTGATCATCATCATCGTGGCTGGACTGTTCGTCGGCATGGTGCTGGGTTTGCAGGGGTATGAGACGCTGCAGCGTTACGGCTCGGAATCGGCGCTTGGCGTGATGGTGGCATTGGGTTTGGTGCGCGAGCTGGGGCCGGTGGTGGCGGCGTTGCTGTTTGCCAGCCGTGCCGGTTCGGCGATGACGGCGGAGATCGGCCTGATGAAAGCGACCGAGCAGATCTCGGCGATGGAGATGATGGCGGTGAACCCGATCGCGCGCATCGTCGCGCCACGCTTCTGGGCCGGCGTGATCTCGATGCCGTTGCTGGCCGCAATGTTCAGTGCGGCGGGCATATTCGGAGGCTATTTTGTCGGCGTGGTACAGATCGGTGTGGACGAAGGTTCGTTCTGGTCGCAGATGCAGGCGGCAGTGGATTTTCGCGAGGACATATTGAACGGAGTGATCAAGAGTTTTGTGTTTGGTACCGTTGTGACGGTGATCGCATTGTTTGAAGGCTATGACGCGCCGCCGACCGCAGAAGGTGTGTCGGGTGCGACCACGCGCACGGTGGTGACATCGTCGTTGGCGATATTGATGCTGGATTTTGTTTTGACTGCAATCATGTTTAGAGGGAGTTGAGTTATGGAACGCACTACGCTGGATTTATGGGTGGGCATATTTGTCGTGGCAGGTATTGCCGCACTGGTGATGCTGGCGATGAAAGTCGGGAATCTGGGTACCTACAACATGTCAGAGTCCTATCAGGTGAGTGCTTATTTTTCCAACATCGGCGGATTGAAACCCAAGGCGTCCATCAAGAGCGCCGGCGTGCTGGTCGGGCGTGTCACTGACATCTCACTGGATACGGAGCGTTATGAAGCGAAGGTAACGATGAGCTTGGACAAACGCTATCTTTTTCCCAAAGATACGTTCGCAAATATTCTGACTTCCGGTCTGCTGGGCGAACAGTACATAGGCTTGATGCCCGGTGGTGACAGTGAGATGATCAAAAACGGCGAGGTGATCAAAAAAACCCAATCGGCCGTGGTGCTGGAAGATTTGATCGGCAAATTCATTTATAACAAGGCCGAAGAGCCTGCCAAATAACATGAGGGATGGCATGATAACGTTGAGGAAAATTATTCTTTGGGTGTCGATGTGCTGTGCGGCCGGTGTAGCGCACGCCGAGATAATTGCGCCCGATACACTGATTCACAATACCGTGCAGGAAGTCACTTCCATCATCAAGCAGGACAAGGATATCCAATCGGGAGACCAGAAAAAGATCACGGATCTGGTGGAAGCCAAGGTGTTGCCACATTTCGATTTTTCGCGCATGACCCAATTGGCCGTGGGTAAATTCTGGCGTACCGCGACTCCTGAGCAAAAACAGGCATTAATTACGGAATTTCGCAATATGCTGGTGCGTACTTATACCAAGGTGTTCACGGTATATCATGATCAAGTAATAGAAGTGAAGCCGGCCAAGATAACAGCCGATGACACGGAGGTGACCGTCAAGACCGTCATCAGCAAGCCGGGCTCGCAACCGATCCTGGTGGACTACGAAATGAAAAAGGCGGACAGCGGCTGGAAAGTATTTGACATCACCATAGACGGAGTCAGCATGGTGATGAGTTATCGCGGTACGTTCACCTCGGAAATCCAGGAAAACGGAATCGATGGCCTGATCAAGACGCTGTCCGACAAGAACGTCAACTCGGTTGCACAGGGAGGGCGATAAGTGACCGTACATGAGATGGCAGTGGATGGCAGTCTGACCATGGAAACCGTTCCCGCATTGTTTGAAGCCGGGTTGAGGTATCTCGCCATTCAGGATCTGCGGGTGGATTTCTCAAGGGTTGAAGCAGTGGATTCGGCCGCGGTGAGCATGTTGCTGGGTTGGGTAAGGGCGGCGCAGCACGGTCAACGCGATTTGCTTGTGCTCAATCTGCCCGATGATTTGCTCAGCCTTGCGCGATTGTATGGCGTAGCCGACCTGTTGCCGCAGCAACCGGCCTGATCATGGTCACCCCGGAAAGCATACAAGTCAACATCGCACAGGGCATGGCTACCACATACTTGAGCGTGATTGGCGATGGTCAGCATTTCGAAGCCGTGGTGGTCAGCGATACGTTTGCTGGCAAGAACCGCGTTCAGCGTCACCAATTGGTCTACCAGACTCTGGGTGACCGGATGCGTGAAGAAATCCATGCGTTGTCAATGAAAACATTTACACCGCAAGAATGGGAAAGCCAGAAATAAGCGATGCAAAAATTAGCGATACAGGGCGGCAATCGCCTCAACGGTGAGGTGAGGATCTCCGGGGCGAAGAATGCAGCGTTGCCCATCATGTGTGCCGGCCTGCTGACGGCGGGTGAGTTGCATCTGGACAACATGCCGGATTTGCACGATGTCGCCACAATGCGCAAGCTGTTGGTGCAGATGGGCGTGACCGCCGCCGTGGAATCGGGTGCGTTGACGCTGTGTGGCGCCAAGGTGGACAAGCTGGAAGCACCCTATGACATGGTAAAAACCATGCGTGCCGCAATCCTGGTTCTGGGGCCGCTGGTGGCACGTTTCGGCGAAGCGCGTGTTTCCCTGCCGGGCGGCTGTGCCATCGGTTCGCGCCCGGTGGACCTGCATATCAAAGGCTTGCAGGCGATGGGTGCGGAAATTCGCATCGAACACGGCTATATCCATGCCCAAGTACCGCAGGGTATGCGAGCGAAACGTTTGCAGGGTACGCGGATATTTTTCGATCTGGTCAGTGTCACCGGCACCGAGAACCTGATGATGGCTGCGGCACTGGCGGATGGCGTGACGGTGCTGGAGAACGCGGCGCGCGAACCGGAAGTGGTGGACTTGGCACATTGCCTGATCGCCATGGGAGCAAAGATAGAAGGCGCAGGTAGCGATACTATCAGCATCACCGGTGTGGAAAAATTACATGGCGCGAGTCATCGCATCATGCCGGATCGTATCGAGAGCGGCACATTCCTGGTAGCGGCGGCGGCGGCGGGCGGCGATATTACGCTGAGCGATGCACGCGCCGACATCCTCGAAAATGTACTGGAGAAATTGCAGGAAGCCGGCGCAACAATAAAAACAGCGGGTAATACAATCAACCTGAAAATGAACAAGCGTCCCAAAGCAGTGAATGTGCGCACTTCGCCTTACCCGGCTTTTCCTACGGATATGCAGGCGCAATTCATGGCGATGAATACCATCGCCGAAGGCAGTGCGATGGTGGTTGAAACGATTTTCGAGAATCGCTTCATGCATGTGCAGGAATTGCGCAGATTAGGTGCGCAGATCGATGTCGAGGGCAATACCGCCGTCATCAAAGGCTGCACACAACTGGAAGGTGCGACCATCATGGCAACCGATTTGCGTGCCTCGGCGTGCCTGGTGATCGCCGGGCTGGTCGCGCAGGGCGAGACCATTGTGGATCGCATCTACCATCTGGACAGGGGATATGAACACATCGAAGCGAAACTGTCCGCGCTGGGTGCACAGATTCGCAGGATGAAGTGAACCGGAAAATGTCCGCGTTACTCAACTTCTAGGACAACGTTTATTACAACTCTTCTTTTATGCGTCACTGGAACGGATGATCTGTGCCAGGTTTTGGAATTGAACCAAATACAGTTGCCTCTTCTGGGCGACGATGTCTCAACAATGGTCTTTTTATCATTGGCGTAAACAACCGTGTCGCCGTCCGAGTCCATCACGTAGTAGACAAAACTGACAAAGTTCCCAATCGACCCTTCATCTACATCCATGTGGATCAGGTTATCGAGGGACTCTTGTTGGTGCGCTATATTGGCAATCAGATTCCCTTTAACCCTGAAAATTCGTTTAATTTTTAGGTTGGTCTTTCGCACAAAATAATCAACAATCATGCTCACGGACCCCCAGTGGGTTGAAGGCTCTTTTCCATCCCAGTAGAACATATGCGTTAATTGGGATAAGTTCTTGTCAGGTATCTCCGCGACGATGTTCTCAGCGTTCCAATACCATGGAAACTGGATGCCCGTCATCAGTGTATGCACCCTGAATTCCAGATCCAGCGGAAGTAATTTTTCAATAATCATCCGACTTGTTTGGTAGTAATTGTCGAGCGTGCCCTCTGCACAATGTTATTCACATGCTGAATTGTGTTCATTTGTATGAGGATTTTGACCTTCACCACCCTGGTATTTTTTGAGGCGCAGAAAAACCATTCTCTAACTCTAAGTTTGAAGTTCATTCCTGACCATTTCCTGACAAGGCTGGTATCAACCTTTGAACTTGTTGTTTTAATGTGAACAAAGGAGGCAACTGAACCAATCCACAGTTCACTGATATCTTGCAATTGACGCCAACGCGCATTTTTCCTACATTCGAAGGTACCAGCCAATGTAATGTGACAAATCAAAGCGTAATTTCAACTTGCGTCGCATTTAACGATAGAATGCATACCTTTAAATGAAGTTGCCGAATCTGATGACTATTACCATCGCCCTATCCAAAGGCCGCATCTTTGAAGAAACCTTGCCGCTGCTTAATGCAGCCGGCATTACCGCGCTGGAAGACCCGGAGTCCTCGCGCAAATTGATCCTGCCGACAAATCGCGCCGATGTGCGTTTGATCATCGTGCGTGCCAGCGATGTGCCAACCTATGTGCAATATGGTGCGGCGGACATCGGCGTGGCGGGCAAGGATGTGCTGGATTAACATGGTGGTATCGGGCTTTACCAGCCGCTGGACCTGAACATCGCTCGTTGCCGGATGATGGTCGCGGTACGTGACGGTTTCGATTACGAATCCGCCGTGCGTCAGGGCGCGCGCCTGCGCGTGGCAACAAAATATGTACAGACCGCTCGGGCCCACTTCGCCGAGAAAGGCGTACATGTGGATTTGATCAAACTGTATGGCTCGATGGAGTTGGCGCCGCTGGTGGGATTATCGGACGCGATCGTCGATCTGGTGAGCAGCGGCAACACGCTGAAGGCCAATCATCTCAAGGCGGTCGAGCACATCGCCGATATATCATCGCGCCTGATCGTCAATCAGGCTGCACTGAAATTGAAGCATGATCTGATCCAGCCTATGCTGGATGCGTTTGCGAAAGCAATAAAGAGATAAATAAGCGATTTAAGCAATGAACATCAGGAAATTATCCTCGCGTTCCGCCGGCTTCGATGCCGAGTTGACCAAGCTGCTGGCCTTCGAGGAAACCGCGGACGAGAAACTCGAAGCGACGGTAGCGAGCATCCTTAACGATGTGCGCAAGCGCGGCGACGCGGCGGTGCTGGAATACACGCGCAAGTTCGACCGTCTGCCATTGGCCGATGCCGCCGCGATGGAATTGTCGCGCGATGAGTTGCATGTTGCGTTCGAGGGCTTGCCCGCAGAACAGCGCAACGCGCTGGAACAGGCCGCGCAGCGCATCACGGATTATCACCAGAAACAGGTGCAGGCATCGTGGAGCTACACCGATGCCGACGGCACGCTGCTGGGCCAGCAGGTCACGCCGCTGGATCGCGTTGGCCTGTATGTGCCGGGAGGCAAGGCGGCTTATCCGTCCTCGGTGCTGATGAACGCGCTGCCTGCGAAAGTGGCGGGCGTGGCCGAACTCATTATGGTGGTGCCGACCCCGGACGGAATAAAAAATAATCTGGTGCTCGCGGCAGCTTATCTGGCCGGCGTGGATCACGTGTTCACGATAGGCGGCGCGCAAGCCGTTGCGGCGCTGGCGTACGGCACAGCGACAATACCGAAGGTGGACAAGATAGTCGGCCCGGGCAATGCCTATGTGGCAGCCGCGAAACGCCGCGTGTTCGGCGTGTGCGGCATCGACATGATCGCTGGGCCATCGGAGATACTGGTGATCTGCGACGGACAAACTGACCCGGACTGGATCGCGATGGACTTGTTCTCGCAGGCAGAGCACGACGAATTGGCGCAGGCCATTCTGCTGTCTCCGGATGCAAAATTCATAGCAGCGGTGGCGCAGAGTGCTGATCGCCAATTGGAGCAAATGCCGCGCCGCGCCATCATCAGGACCGCGCTGGAAAATCGCGGTGCGTTGATCCACGTCGCCGATCTGGACGAAGCCTGCTTCATCAGCAATCGCATCGCACCGGAACATCTGGAGCTGTCGGTCATTGACCCGCAAACCTGGTTGCCTAAATTGAAACACGCCGGTGCGATCTTCATGGGCCGCTATACCTCCGAAGCGCTGGGCGATTACTGTGCCGGGCCGAACCATGTGTTGCCGACTTCCGGCACGGCGCGCTTTTCATCGCCGTTGGGCGTGTACGATTTCCAGAAGCGTAGCAGCCTGATCCAGGTCTCCGTACAGGGCGCGCAGAAACTGGGTGACATTGCTTCTGTATTGGCTTTCGGTGAAGGCCTGCAGGCGCACGCGCAATCGGCGTTGTTCAGGAAGAGTTAGAGCAAGCTTTCAGGTTCAAGGATTCTCCACGCGCCGATACATCCGGTAGTGCTCAGACTTGTCCCCTTTGCGGCTACCCTCCCAGATCTTTTTCCAGCGCGTTTCGTCGAGCAGCGGTTTGGATAATTTATCACCCTGGATCAAGCGTAGATCACAATGCTGCTTCGGGTCGTGCCGCACGATGATGTTGCCGAAATAATGCAGCATGGCAAGTTGTCCGTCGCCCAGATGCTCGCCCGCGATGCACTGATAATGTTCCGGCAAGGCCTGTTTCAGTGCGCCGACCATGTTGCGATAGCTCTTGCCGCTGTCCAGCCAGGGCAGCCACAGCGTCATCGCGAGTATCCAGATCAGCGTCACGCCGGATGCCCAATTCAACGTCGCACGGCGCATCGAACGACCTACGCGCCATACCATCACTATCCACAATATGGTGGCGATGATGGCAATGACAAAAGATGTGGTATGCAATTCGGGCTCAAACCCCGGCTGAAAATCCTTCAGCCAATGCGTGATCTTGGCCTGATTATCCAGCAGCAAGCCTGCCCAACCCCACCACATCAAAATGGCGAACAGCGCAAAAGTCATTATTCCGAACCAGTCCAGCGCATTGGCCGCACCGCGTTTCAGCATTGATAGCGAGGCAGTTGCCAGCAGCGTGATCGGGATCAGCATTGGCAAGGCGAATACCTCTTCGATATCGGCCGCGAGGCTGAGGGTGATAAACATCACCGCAAAACTGACCAGAGGCAATTGCAAATCGTCACGTTGTGCCAGGCGCTTGCGCGACTTCCAGACCACCCAGATTGCCAGAGGCAGAGCAGGCCATGCCAGCCACGGCAGATTCTTCAGATAGTAGAATGAATCCATGTCCGGCCCTGTTTTTGCATAGAGGACCCATTTGCCGATGTTATGCGTCCAGGCCCAATCCGAGAACAGCTGTGGGGAATGTTGATACAGCAGCAGCGGCCAGATAGTCAGCCAGGGCAAGGCGAACAGCAGGGCGATACCGAGGCTAAGATAATAATGGCGGTTGCGCCAGCTTTTGAACAGCAGCGGCAAACATGCTGCGATCAGTACAAACAGTATCGGCGAAATAAAACCTTTGGACATGAACCCGATGCCCATGCCCGTGCCGATCCAGATTCCGGCGCGCATGCCGCGTTCCTGGCTCAGGGCAAACCCGTACAGCATCATCGCGCAACCGGCCAGCAGGGCAAGATCGGTGATCATCTGATGCGCACGCACCAGCATGCCGAGACAGCCGATCAGGATGATTGCCGCAGCCCAGCCGCGGTTATCACCATACAATCTGCGCCCCGTGATACCGACGAACAGCAGGGTTAACGCGGAATAGAAACCGCTGGCGAGGCGTGCGCCGTCGTGTAAAGGCAAGAACGGTGAGAACAGTTTGGCGAACAGTGCCGCGGTCCAGTAGAACAGCGGCGGCTTGTCCATAAAAGGTTCACCCGCGAGGGTGGGCACCAGCCAATCGCCGTTCTGCAGCATCGAGTAGATCAACCCGAAGCTATATGCCTCATCCGGTTTCCACGGATCGTGACCAACCAGTCCGGTGCCCAACCAGATCAGGCACAGCAGCGCGAGCAACGCCGCCTTGGCGGGAGTGATCGGGTAGGGGTCGGTGGGTTTGATGAAGTACATGCGTCAGACTACTTTAAATCCGATGTTATTCAGGGCGGCATTGTTGCCGCAAATAAAAAAGGCAGCAAGCGCTGCCTTTTTTGGAACGGCTATGCGAAATTTGCTTATGCCGTAGCCTTGGTGCCGTATTTCTGACGGAACTTGTCGATGCGGCCGGCGGTATCCATGATCTTTTGTGTGCCGGTATAGAACGGGTGGCACTCTGAACAAACTTCGATGTTCAGTGCCGGTTTGCCCATGACGGACTTGGTCTTGAAACTGTTGCCGCAACTGCAAGTCACGGTGATTTCCTGGTAATTCGGGTGGATGTCTGCTTTCATTATCTTTCCTTGCGAGTAGTTTAGTGCGGCGGGTGTACGCACATCAGGTGTTGCATAAGGGCGGGCATTATCCATAAATATGGGGTATAGCGCAAATATTTATGGGTCCACGGGCCTTGCGTGCGGTCTCGGCAGCATGGTTGGGCGCTAGTCCAAACGAGCCGTATCGCCTAAACTCCGGATAGCCTGAATCAATTCTAAGGGATGAAGCATATGCCTACACTGAGTCGCAGTGACTACCGGACGCTGGTGCTGGCCGCTTTGGGCGGTGCGCTTGAGTTCTACGATTTCATCATCTTCGTGTTTTTCGCGGTGGTGATTGCAAAGTTGTTTTTTCCGCCCGACATGCCGGACTGGTTGCGCCAGTTACAGACCTTCGGCATTTTTGCGGCGGGTTATCTGGCCCGCCCGCTGGGCGGTATCGTGATGGCACATTTCGGCGACCTGCTTGGACGCAAGAAGATGTTCATGCTGAGTATCTTCCTGATGTCCGTGCCGACACTGGCAATCGGCCTGCTGCCGACCTATGCCGTCATCGGCACCTGGGCACCGTTACTGTTGCTTGCACTGCGTGTGTTGCAAGGTGCGGCGATAGGCGGCGAGGTGCCGGGTGCCTGGGTGTTCGTCTCCGAGCATGTACCATCGCGCCATGTCGGCTTCGCCTGCGGCACGCTGACTGCAGGACTGACGGTCGGGATATTGCTCGGTTCGCTGGTGGCGACCGCAATCAACAAATTGTATGCCCCGGCTGATTTACTCACGGAGGGTTGGCGCGTGCCGTTCATCATCGGCGGAATTTTTGGTTTGGTGTCGGTGTGGCTGCGCCAATGGTTGCATGAAACGCCGGTGTTCAGGGAAATGCAGGCCCGGCAGGCATTGGCTGATGAATTGCCGTTGAAGACCGTGATTCGCGAACACCGTCCCGCAGTGATCCTGACCATGCTGATGACCTGGCTGCTGTCTGCTGCGATCGTGGTGATGATATTGATGACGCCGACGCTGGTGCAGAAGCTCTATGCCATTCCTACCGCTACCGCCTTGCAGGCGAATAGCATCGCGACATTATTTTTAAGTCTCGGCTGTGTGTCATTCGGTGCGCTGGCTGATCGTTATGGTCCGGGGCGGGTGTTGATGGTGGGTTGTGCGATGCTGGGCGCCACCTCGTGGCTGTTCTATCAACAGATGTCGGTCGCACCGCAAAACATCAACGGCCTGTATGCTTTATGCGGATTTTCTGTCGGTGTGATCGGTGTGGTGCCGAGTGTTGCCGTCAAGGTCTTTCCGCCGGTGGTGCGCTTTTCCGGATTGTCATTCTCCTACAATGTCGCTTACGCGGTATTCGGCGGATTGACGCCAGTCATGGTGAGCATGCTGTTGCCACTCGATCCTTTGGCGCCAGCACATTATGTCGTGGTGTTGAGCGCGGTAGGCATGATGATCGGGATATATCTGTGGCGGCGAGACCGGGCAACGGGGCACGGGTAAAATATTTTATGCGACAATGCGCGCCGCGCCGCATCCCCACTACTCAGGATAGAAAGTGTTTATAGAAAACCACACGTTTTTAGAAAATCTCCGGCAATTACTCGCGGCGGACATGGCTGCGGTGGATCAGGTGATACGCGCACGGCTGCATTCTGATGTGCTGCTGGTCAACCAGGTGGGTGAATATATCGTCAACGGTGGCGGCAAACGTTTGCGTCCGGCGCTGGTAGTGTTGTCTGCCGAAGCCTTCGGTTATCGGGGCAAGCAGCATCATGATCTGGCAGCCGTGGTGGAGTTCATCCATACCGCGACGCTATTGCACGATGATGTGGTGGATGAATCCGAATTGCGCCGTGGTCGTGCCACTGCCAGTGCGTTGTTCGGCAATGCGGCCAGCGTGCTGGTTGGCGATTTCCTGTATTCGCGCGCTTTCCAGATGATGGTCGAGGTCGGCGAGATGCGCGTGATGCAAACGCTGGCCGATGCCACCAACATCATCGCCGAAGGCGAAGTGTTGCAACTGCTCAACTGCCACGATGCCGGTGTGGATGCCGACAACTACATGCGGGTGATCCATTACAAGACCGCCAAACTGTTCGAAGCGGCGATGCGCCTTGGTGCGATCCTGGGCAAGGCCGGTGCCAAGGATGAACAGGCGGTCGCCGAGTACGGCATGCATCTCGGTACGGCATTTCAATTGGTCGACGATGTGCTCGACTATTCCGCCGATGAGCAGCAAACCGGCAAGCATCTCGGCGATGACCTTGCCGAAGGCAAACCCACGCTGCCGCTGATCTATGCGATGCAACACGGTTCCGCCGCACAGGCTGCGGTGGTACGCGGCGCGATCGAGCAGGGCGATGTGGAAAAATTCTCGGAGGTATTGCAGATCATTCATGCCACCGGCGCGCTGGACTTCACCCGCCAGCAAGCGTTGCGCGAATCCGGGTTGGCGTGCGCCGCGATCGCTGCGTTGGCGGATTCAAAATACAAGCGGTGTTTGTTAGAATTGGCCAACTTTGCCGCAACACGACAGTTCTAGAAGCAGTCTAAAAATTACTGCGCGGGCGTGATGCGGGGTCGGGCGGGGCAGGAATCCGGGGCCGAGTAGCGGTAAACTTTGTGTACATTCCGGTTCCTCCGCTCCTGCCTTCCTCGCCTGACGCTCGCTCGCTACATTTTTAAACAGCTTCTTGATTATTTAGATTCGGGGTGTAGCTCAGCCTGGTAGAGTACTGCGTTCGGGACGCAGGAGTCGGAGGTTCGAATCCTCTCACCCCGACCAGGCATTTAAAGCGGCGCAAGAATCAGCAGTAC
>CAIOKY010000021.1 GCA_903858965.1 uncultured Nitrosomonadales bacterium
CAGAAGCAAGTACAGTGGTTCCATCCAGTTCGCTCACACTCGCCCCGCCACACCAGGGCAGGAACTGCGGGTATTCCTCCACGCGATCCACCAACACGAACATCTGCGCTGCGCTGTATGCAACCAGCACAGTTTTCTCCACTAATGCCATTGCTTGTCCAAGACTGGTTATTCCAAAGGGATGCATTTCCAAAGGCTGGTAGAATAGCCGAACACACAGCAAAACTCACCTGATATGAGCATCATCCAGAACAAAAAAGCCTATCACGAATACTTCATCGAAGACAAATATGAGGCGGGCATCATGCTGGAAGGCTGGGAAGTCAAGGCCATCCGCGCCGGGCGGGCACAGCTCAAGGAAGCCTATGTCACGGTAAAGGACGGCGCGCTGTATCTGTTCGGCTCGCACATCAGCCCGCTGCTGAACGCTTCAACACACATCCATCCCGACCCGGTACGCACCCGCAAGCTGCTGCTGCACAAACTGGAGATCGACAGGCTGATCGGCAAAGTGCAACGTGCCGGCTACACGCTGATGCCGCTGGACATGCACTTCAAAAACGGCCGTGTCAAACTGGAAATCGGTCTAGCCAAGGGCAAGAAACAACATGACAAGCGTGCAACTGAAAAAGAACGCGAGGGCAAGATGGAGGCGCAGCAGGCGATGAAGAAACTGAAACGTGGTTGACCATGCCTACGACTGACTACTTGAATCGACAAACTGCCTACCTCGCCGGCGGCTGCTTCTGGGGCATGGAAGAACTGGTGCGACAGATTCCCGGCGTGCTGGCAACTGAAGTCGGCTATACCGGCGGTGTCACGCCGGATGCGCACTACGAACAAGTGAAGACCGGCAAGACCGGCCATGCCGAATCGCTAAAGGTCGTGTTCAACCCGCAACAACTCAGTTACCGCCACCTGCTGTTCGAGTTCTTCCGCATGCACAACCCGACCACACCCAACCGGCAGGGCAACGACAGGGGCTCGCAATACCGCTCGGTGATCTTTTACCTGAATGAAGAACAGAAAGACATTGCCGAAGAAGTCATCAGAGCCGTGGATTCCTCAGGCGAATGGGAAGCGAAAGTCATTACCGAAATCGTACCGTTCAAGGAATTTTACCGCGCCGAGGAATACCACCAGAAGTATCTGGCCAAAAATCCCGGCGGGTACACCTGTCACTATATCCGGAGTTTGAAGCTGGGGGAAACGGAACAATAAGCGTGGAGTTTCACACCAATCCACCGCACTTGCACCTGCTGTATTTTCTTTGGTTGCGCTCGTACCGGGTGGCACAATAAAAACCGGGTGGTACAATAAAAAAGGGACTGCCCAATACATGGACAGCCCCTCATTGCAGCAAGAATCAAACCAGTTAGAAGTTAATGATGGAATCAATCTGCGCCTGGGTCATGCCATCGCGATACTGCGAATCGCTCCTGAAGTTTGCCACGATCGCCGCTGCCGCGGTGTCAATCTCCGTTGCCATGGCGGTAGTATCAACAGCAGCAAGACCGGTATCGGTACCATCCATCAGGATGAAATTGACGATGGATTTTTGCCCGCCAGCCGGTATCGTGACATGGTATGACACGTTGAAATCCTCGCTACCATCGCCAGTATTAAGCGCTGTAGCCGAGGTATACGCAACGTTGTTTGCCGTCCCGTAAACCATGCCAAAGTCGCGATCCTTTGCACTTCCATCCCATGAGGTAATGGCCTTGCCGGAAGTGCCGGGCGTATTGTAGATAATCCCGTAATTATCTGAACCAAAGTTTGTGTAATAGTTAATGGTCACGGTAATCGGTGAGGCAGTGTTGTTCTGATAGACATCCACCCAGCGCCCCCAGAGCTTGTCGGGCACGGTATAGAAAGAACGATGCACACTCAGCCCGTCGAGCGAGCGCAGTCCTGAGGTAAAGTTGGTCGAGGAGTTCACAACGTTGGTTGTCCAGCCCGTCATATCCGACTCAAAGCCGCCATTGCTGACATACTGCGTACTGCCACCATCCAGAACCGAAACGTCATCAATCTTTGTACTATAACCATAATAGTCTCCGGTGGCTTCAAAAGAGAGTTGCACCGTTTGACCTTTGTAAGCAGTGATATTGGCACTTCCCGAAGAACCGCTAAATGTACCGGTACCAGAAACATTACCATCCGAATCCTGTGAATAAAGCGTGGCCAGCAGCGCCCCGCCCCCGTCGCGCAATACGACCCTGAACACCGATGGGACAGATGGAGAAATCCTTGGCGTGCCTATATATATTACCGGACCAGGTCAACCACACCGTACCCGTAGCGGCAGTCAGATTAACTGTCTGCTGCAAGCGGGTATCGGGAGTCGCGGTGGTTATGTAAGCCGATTTGGTACCGCTGATCGGTAGCGCAAAAGTAGCATCAGCGACGGCCACACCTATCAAACCATCAGCAACAGTAGTGAGCGGCGACAACCAGGTTAGTTCACTTTGCGCTTGATCGGCAGGAAAGTTGACCGTATTTACACCGTCGTTTACCGAGATTTGCAGGGCACCGTCGAACTGATCATCGTAACCGTCGTTAAGACTGAAATCGCTGCTGATATCCCAGTAGTTGGCCTGCCCCGGAAATACATACGGTCTTGGCAATACCCCGATATCCGTGTCGGTTGTCGTAATTGTCTGGTTGATTATCGTCACACCCGGATTGGGAGGAGTTGGCGCCGGAGCAGAGCTACCACCACCGCCACAGGACGCCGTGACAACCACTACTAATGCCAGAATTACAGAAGTGTACGTGAGCCGTTCACTTGATACATTGTTGATATTCATCATGACTTGTTATTCCCGATCGTGTGCGGGATAGAATCTCTGAAACCCGTTTCCAGATAGCCACCTTCCTAATCCCGGTAGCTATACTATCAGAGAGATTCGAAAATTTCAGGCAAATTTATAAAAGATATACACCGTTATTCACCAATGACACCGGCCTGTTGAGCCCAAGCCAGCGCTTCTATCATCGTGGGAGTAACCACGCTCGCATCCAGACCACAACGTTTGGCTGCCGCCGCAATCTCGTCGGTAGTGCCGGATTCAACGGCAATTGCCAGTAACATCACATCGTGCATCGGTCCCGGCTCGCCTTTCAATGCAGCGGAAACCGGTTCGGGCAGCGCGATCTGTTTCAGGATTTCATTGAGCGGCTTATCCATCATCACATCGAGCATGGAAAAAAGCCCGGCCATGAACAGATGGTCTGACTCTGCGGGAACCAGTCCCTGTCCGGCCAGCGTTTCCAGAAACCGCGCGCGCGCCAGCACTTGTTCGTTCAGGACTCGCTCGTGATAACCCGGACGATCCGAATCGAACAGCAACATGGACAGCCAGCGATAGAAACGATCCCTGCCGAGCACCATCAGGGCCTGCGGAATTTCGCTGATCTTCTGAAGCAAACCAAGGCCGGGAGAATTGATGTAGCGCAACAGTTTGAAGGTCAGTACCGATTCGGTGCGAAGGGCTTCAGCAATCGCGTCGAATTCGGTGCCGCGACGGATCATGTTGAGCACCTCGATAACCCGCATACGATTAATCTCGCTTTTCGCCGGATGCCAATTCTCGCGGCTCGAAACGAACGGTCCCATGAATTGATCGAACCCGCTGTGAAAACACAGTTTGAATTCGTCCGAGGTCTGCAATCCACTGGCGATCAGTTTCAGGTTTTTCGAAATCGCGCGAAACTCGCGGCATATCGCTTTCAGTTGGGTACCATCAAGCGCTGCAGATTCAATCTCGACGAATTCGGCACCCGGTAAAAATTCGTTGATATCCGGGCGCATCCGGCTCAGTGTCCATCCATATTTGATGCCCGTCTCCCCGAGCTTCTTGAGGTTATCGCGCAACTCGGACAGGCCGGTCGTCGCCAATGTGTCGGCTGTGATCATAATGATCACATTCATCCCGGAAAACGATTTCAGCAACGGATTTTTCAGTGAGGCCGGTGCAAGATGGATGAATGCGCTGCGGTGGCCCAACAGGGAAAGCACACCGAGCATCGCGATATTGTTCAGCATGGCTTCGTCGTGCACGCGCTGTAGCAGCGTGCTTTTTTCCAGCATACGCGATGACAATTTCTGTCTCATCGTGAACAGATAACCGCTGATACGCTCATCGCGGTTAAGCACCGCCTCCCGGCAGATAAAGGATTGCTGCCCTCCCGCTACGGAAGCTCCGTCCTGCGCAGGTTTTAAAGGTGCAACCGCATTGAGTTGCCGGAAAGTATCCTGGGGCTCCGGGCCTGAAACCGGAGCGCTGCCCAGCAAGCGGCGGAACATTTCAAGCATGGCGATAAGGTTTGGTTCTCGCCAGTGCTAATTAATCAGCGCCGCCGTTTCCTGCAATAATTCACGCGCCTTGGCTGCCACATCATGATTCGGATTAATCGCCAGCAATTGTTCCCAGACAGCACGTGCTTCCTGGACGTTGTCCTTGGCACGATGCAATAGCAGGCCAAGATTCACATAGGCGTGACCGAAGCTGGGGTCACGGGAAATCGCCTCACGGAAAGCCTGCTCAGACAGGCTGATATCGTCATTACGCCAATACATCGTGCCCAGATCGGTGCGCACACCCGGCATATCCGGGTTGATTGCAAGAGCGCGCTGGTAATAGAGGATGGATTGTCCGGCATCGCCATTATCGTAAAAGATATTGCCCAGAGATATCGCGGCTTCGATATCGTTACTGTCCTTGTTCAGACGTTCCTTGAGTTGGGCGACGGAATTTGTTGCGTTCATTGATTGGTTCTCCAAACTGAAAGTTGTAAATAAATTCCCGGTGCTTGATAGAGCGCGAGAAGTCAAAATGCCATGCCTCATGCGCTAGTATACCAAAGTAGCCTGACAAATCCCGTGGCGTCATAATACGGCCCAAGCCGTGCCGATGACAGCCACACACACGGTCAGCAGTCCCAGGGTCAGATTCACCGCGATCAGTTTGCGTATCTTGCCCAGGATATCGCCCGCCTCTTTCCATTGCTGCTTGGCAACCAGCAGATTGAGTTGTGCATAGCAGGCGAAGAACACGTAGCCATATATCGCCATCATCACCAATCCCATGGCCAGCATAACATGCACATAACGCGGCACGCTGAAAAAACCGCCATACAAAAAAATCATGTAAAAACCGCTGACCAGCAGCACACCGACCGCTCCCCAAACCCAATTGAAGAAGCGGCGGAACACCGCATCCCACAGGCGCAGGCGTTGCGGAGCATCGAGGACTTCCACGGCAGCGGGACGCAGTGCCATGTAGGCAAAGAACATGCCTCCCACCCAGATCAGCGCGGCTAGCAGATGGATCAGTTTGAATAAGGCCATGGATTCTTACAGGGTGGTTATTGAACAGGCATCACGATACCCGAAAATCGACCGCATCACCGCTGGTGCGGGAATAAAAGCTCACGCACCGGCCTGAAACTTTTGCGGTGCACGGTCGACACGCCATGCTCGCGCAACGCGGCCAGGTGCACGGCCGTGGGATAACCTTTGTGGTCGGCAAAGCCGTAATGCGGATATTGTTCGTGCAGTTGCAGCATCAGCGCGTCGCGTTCGGTCTTTGCCAATATCGAGGCGGCAGAGATCGCTGCAATCTTGCTGTCGCCCTTCACAATTGCCTGGCTGGGAATGCCGGTCTGCGGACAATACAAGCCATCCACCAGCACTTGGTGCGGCTGGATGCGCAAAGCCAGCACCGCGCGCCTCATCGCCAACAGCGTAGCTTGCAGGATGTTGAGTTGGTCTATCTCGCCGACTTCGGCGTAGGCCACCGCCCATGCCAATGCGCGTTCGCGGATGACGGGCGCGAGCCGGTCACGTTGCCGCTCCGAAAGTTTCTTGGAATCAGCCAAACCCGGGATGGGATTACCCGCATCCAGTATCACCGCCGCCGCACTGACCGGCCCCGCCAATGGACCTCGCCCGGCTTCGTCAACACCACAGATAAGCACGACATCTGGCATGAGTGAATCCCTAAAGACCGCGCAGCAGGCTAACGGCTCTCACGCTGTTGGCAGATACGGCAGGATGGCCACAGCTGCCTTCTGTGCGGTGTTCTGGCGCAATGTCTGATGCAGCACAGCAAAG
>CAIOKY010000022.1 GCA_903858965.1 uncultured Nitrosomonadales bacterium
GACGTTGCGCCTCAGCCAGCGGCAAGATACTCATGCTGGCTTGCGGTAAGGCAGGCATGATTTTTTCGTAACCATATACACGCGCAACTTCTTCAATCAGGTCTTCTTCGATGGAGATGTCGAAACGGTAGCTGGGCGGAGTCACCGAAAATTCTTCTCCCTGACGTTGGAACAACATGCCCAGCCGTAATAGTATTTGTTCGATTTCTTCGGCGGCCATTGCCACGCCCATCACCCGGTGCACGCGCGAGGTACGCAGCTTTACCGGATTGCGTGCGGGCAACTCTCCGCACACTTCGGTCACTGCGCGTGCCTGTCCGCCGCAGATATCGAGGATCAATTGCGTGGCACGATCCAGTGCTTCCCGAGTAGCAGCAAAATCGACACCGCGCTCGAAGCGGTAGGATGAATCTGAGCTGAAACCCAATCGGCGCGATTTGCCGGCGATAACGCCGGGCGCAAAGAAGGCGCTCTCCAGGAAGATGTCGGTGGTCGCATCATCCACGGCACTGTCCGCGCCACCCATCACTCCTGCCAGAGCCACAGGCCTTTTGCTATCAGCAACCACCAGCATGTCGTCCTGCAAGTTGATGGCCTGTTCGTTCAGCAGTTTTAAATTTTCACCCGCGTGCGCAAAGCGCACCGAGATGTCGCCTTCCAATTTATTCAAATCAAAGGCATGCAAAGGCTGCCCCAATTCCAGTAGCACATAGTTGGTCACATCCACCAGCGCGCTGATACTGCGCAGACCACAGCGCTCCAAGCGCCGTACCATCCAATCGGGGGTCTTAGCCTGTGCATTCACGCCTGCGATCACGCGCCCCGTGTAGCGCGGGCAAGCGGCGGTTGCCGCTACTTTGACTTTCAAACTGCGATCGCTGTCCTGCTTGAATACCGCAACAGGCAAGGCTTGCAGCGACGCGCCTGTGAGCGCCGCAACTTCGCGTGCGATGCCGCGCAGCGACAAACAATCGCTGCGATTCGGGGTCAACTTGAGTGTAAAAACTTTATCGTCCAATTCCCCATATTCACGCAACGATTTCCCGACTGGTGCATCGGTCGGCAATAACCATAGCCCCTGGCTTTCTTCCGCCAGCCCAAGTTCTTTCGCCGAACACATCATGCCACAGGACGCAATACCACGTACCTTGGCCTGTTTGATTTCCATGCCCGGCAGTTTTGCGCCGACCAGTGCACACGGCGCTTTCATGCCAACTGTCACATTCTGTGCACCGCATACGATGCTCAAAGGCACACCCTGCCCCACGTCCACGGTCAACACTTTCAGCTTGTCTGCGTCGGGATGCTTTTCCATGGTCAGTACCTGCGCGACCACGACCTTGTCGAATGCAGGGGCGACGGCAGTCAGCTCCTCCACTTCCAGCCCGGCCATCGTCAACTGATCGGCAAGCTCCTCACTGGAGAGCGATGGGTTTACAAAAGTACGCAACCAGGATTCAGAAAACTTCATATCTCAATTAAATTGCTTCAGGAATTGCAGGTCATTCTCGAAGAACATCCTGAGGTCATTCACGTCATAACGCAGCATCGCCAAACGCTCCACGCCCATACCGAAGGCAAAACCGATGTATTTTTCACTGTCGATACCGACATGCTTAAGGACATTCGGATGCACCATGCCGCAGCCACCGATTTCCAGCCAACCATCTTTCCAGCTCATGTCCATTTCCGCCGAAGGCTCAGTGAACGGGAAAAACGAGGGGCGAAAACGCACCCGAATGTCTTCATTCTCAAAAAAATTCATGAGGAAGCTCGTCACTACGCTATTAAGGTCCGCGAAGCTCACCCGCTCTCCTATCCACAACCCTTCCACCTGATGGAACATCGGTGAATGTGTCGCATCGGAATCCACGCGATAGACCCGTCCCGGCGCAATGATGCGGATGTCCGGCATCGTCTCCAGATGCTTATATTTCTCCACATGCGTTTGCATATAGCGAATCTGGATAGGCGAGGTATGGGTGCGCAACACATGCCTCTCGTCTATATAGAAGGTATCGTGCATGGCACGTGCCGGATGGTCGTCCGGGATGTTCAGCGCGGTAAAGTTGTAAAAGTCACTTTCTATCTCCGGCCCTTCGGCCACTGCATAGCCAATGGAATGGAATAGCTTCTCGATGCGATTCAACGTGCGCGTGACCGGATGCAATCCACCTACAGCCAAACCACGCCCGGGCAAAGTCACATCCAGCGATTCCGCCGCCAGCTTTTTCGCAAGTATGTTTTGTTGAAGTGCATCACGACGTTCCTGCAGCGCCGCCTCGATGCGTTGTTTGACCTGATTGATAAGCGCGCCTGCGGCAGGGCGCTCTTCCGCAGACATCTTGCCCAATCCCTTGAGCAATACTGTCAGGCTACCTTCTTTGCCAAGGTAGCGCGCTTTGACCTGCTCCAATTCAGCTTCCTCGCTAATTGCCGAAAACTGTTGTAGAGCCTGGTCGAGAATTTTTTGAAGTTCTTGCATGTCTGACTACCGCGGCATTTTTGCCTGATACAAAAGACAAAGGAGGCTTGCCGCCTCCTTTATCTTTCAACGGATCAACTTAGACGCCGAGGCTGGCTTTAGCTTGCGCGACGAATTGCGCAAACGCCGGCTTATCGAACACCGCGATGTCCGATAACACCTTGCGGTCAACCTGAATCGATGCTTTCTTCAGTCCGTTCATGAATACGCTGTAGCTCATCCCTTGCTCACGTGCCGCCGCATTGATACGTGCGATCCACAAAGTGCGGAATTGACGCTTCTTCTGGCGGCGATCACGATAGGCATATTGCCCCGCTTTCATTACTGCCTGTTTGGCGATACGGTAGACGTTCTTGCGGCGACCGCGATATCCCTTGGCCAGGTCGAGAATCTTCTTATGACTGGCGCGTGCTACTACTCCACGTTTTACTCTTGGCATGGTCTGCTCCTTATGCGTAAGGCATCATGGCGTGAACCGATGCTGTATTGGTTGCGTGGACTTCAGTCGTGCCGCGTAATTGACGTTTTGTTTTGGTGGTCTTCTTGGTCAGGATATGACGCTTGAACGCTTGTGAGCGTTTGATACTACCACCAGCGCGAACCTTGAAACGCTTGGCTGCGCCGCTTTTGGTTTTCATCTTAGGCATTGCTACTCCTTAAGTTGTGGTGCGAGGTGTTTTCCAAACCGGAAAAACTTGATGACCCATACATCACTTTTTAGCGGGGACTTTTTGCAACATCGTTTTGACCATCCCCATCGTGCC
>CAIOKY010000023.1 GCA_903858965.1 uncultured Nitrosomonadales bacterium
CGCTGCCATCATCGGGAGTAATAAAACCAAATCCCTTTGCATCGTTGAACCATTTAACTGTACCTGTTGCCATGTGATTACGTCCTTACTTAAAAAACGGGGAAGTCCCCCGCGAAACTGTTTGAATCCAAGACCGCACACGGCAAAACCAGTACTGCAGATACTTTGAGTCAAACACCAGCGCGCTTTTTACTCCGAATTAGTTGATGCCGTCAAGGGGTTTATAAAATATTTTTCGGTTAGGCTTGAAAAACCATCGCTAATCATCAAGTATGCAGGCAGAGAAAGTGTCAGAATGCACACCAAGAACTATGGCAACCAGACAACACAGCAGTACGGTACTCGCACCGGAACGCCTTAAAACAAAGCCGCCGCGCATGTACAAGGTGCTGTTGTTCAATGACGATTACACCACGATGGAATTTGTAATTGAGGTGTTGTTGCGGTTTTTCGCGATGAACCGGGAACGTGCGTTGCAAATCATGCTCAAAGTGCATAATGAAGGATCGGCGGTATGCGGGATATATTCTCAGGATGTCGCAGAAACAAAAGTCAGTCAGGTATCAGAGTTTGCAAAACAACATGGACATCCGCTACGATGTGGCATGGAGGAAAATTGAAATGATTGCGCAAGAGTTGGAAGTGAGTTTGCACCTGGCGTTCGTCGAAGCTCGCCAGAAGCGTCATGAGTTCATTACCGTTGAGCATCTGCTGCTCACGATGCTGGACAACGCCTCTGCAGCACAGGTGTTGCGTGCCTGCGGCGTGAACATCGAGGAATTGCGTCAGGTACTCACCGACTTCATCGCCACGCATACTCCGGTCACTCCGGGAGATCAGGAAGTGGATACCCAACCCACGGTGGGATTTCAGCGCGTGATCCAGCGCGCCATACTGCATGTGCAATCCACCAACAAAAAAGAAGTGACCGGTGCCAATATATTGGTCGCCCTGTTCGGCGAAAAAGATTCGCACGCGGTCTATTTCCTCACCCAGCGCAACGTCAACCGCCTGGATGTGGTGAACTACATCGCCCACGGCATCGACAAGACCCAGGCAGCCTTGCCCGCCAAAACACAGACCGAAACCGAAACCGAGCAGGAGCAACTTGCCGGTGGTGCATTGAAGAGCTATACGCAAGACTTGAATGCCCAAGCCTTGGCCGGCAAGATAGATCCGCTGATCGGGCGCGAAATCGAGCTGGAGCGGGTCATACAAACGCTATGCCGCCGCCGCAAGAATAACCCGCTGTTGGTGGGCGAAGCCGGTGTGGGGAAAACCGCGATCGCCGAAGGCCTGGCGCGGCGTATCGTGGAGGGTGACGTTCCTGAAATTCTGAAGAATGCCCACGTGTACTCGCTCGACATGGGCTCGCTGCTGGCGGGCACCAAGTATCGCGGCGATTTCGAGCAGCGCCTGAAGGCCGTACTGAAAGAACTTAACGAGGCGGAGCATGCGATCCTGTTCATAGACGAAATCCATACGATGATAGGCGCAGGTGCAGCCTCCGGCGGCACGATGGATGCGTCCAACCTGCTCAAGCCGGCATTGTCGAACGGCCAATTGAAATGCATAGGCGCGACCACCTATCAGGAATATCGCGGCATCTTCGAGAAGGATCATGCCTTGTCGCGGCGCTTCCAGAAGATCGATGTGCCGGAACCGTCGGTGGAGCAGACCATCGCAATACTGCGCGGCCTGAAATCGCGTTTCGAAGAACACCACAGCGTCAAATACAGCGCAGCCGCGCTCACCAGCGCCGCGGAGCTTTCTTCGCGTTTCATCAACGACCGCCATTTGCCGGACAAGGCAATAGACGTGCTGGACGAAGCAGGTGCTGCGCAACGCATCCTGCCAAGATCGAAGCAGAAAAAAGTCATCGGTAAACATGAGATCGAGGAAATCATCGCCAAGATCGCGCGCATTCCGCCGCGCACGGTTTCCGCC
>CAIOKY010000024.1 GCA_903858965.1 uncultured Nitrosomonadales bacterium
CACGGGTGTGCGTCGTTCCGATGGTTCTTTGGTCAGGTTCGATGGCAACGCAGCTGTGTTGCTGAATGCCAAGCTGGAGCCGATCGGCACGCGTATCTTCGGGCCGGTGACACGCGAGTTGCGCACCGAAAAGTTTATGAAGATTGTTTCGCTGGCACCGGAAGTGCTTTAAGCGGCATCTGATCGAGTCCATTAGATCGCGAGTCAAGGAAAATCATGCGCAAGATTAAGAAAAACGATGACGTTATCGTAATCACCGGTAAAGACAAAGGCAATCGCGGCAGTGTGCAGCGCGTGCTGGGCGAATATCTGCTGGTGGGCGGCATCAATAAAGTAAAGAAACATCAGAAGCCTAACCCGGTAAAGGGTTTGACCGGCGGTATCGTGGAAAAAGAGTTGCCCATTCATATATCGAATGTGGCGATCTATAACGCGGCTGCCAAGAAGGCCGATCGAGTCGGTATCAAAACGCTGGAAGATGGACGCAAGGTGCGCGTGTTCAAGTCCAGCGGCGAAATGATTGACGCTTAAGGGGTATAGCATGGCTCGTTTGTATGGGTTTTACAAAGATAAGGTCGCCAAAGACCTGATGAAGCAATTCGGCTACAAATCCATCATGGAAGTGCCGCGCATCGAAAAGATCACCCTGAACATGGGTGTCGGCGAGGCGGTTGCGGACAAGAAAGTGATGGAGTTTGCGGTTGGCGATATGCAGAAGATTGCCGGGCAGAAGCCGGTCGTTACGATGTCCAAGAAGTCCATCGCGGGCTTCAAGATTCGCGAGGGCTACCCGGTTGGATGCAAAGTGACATTGCGCAAGGAGCGCATGTATGAATTTCTGGATCGTCTGATTTCCGTGGCGATTCCGCGTATTCGCGATTTTCGCGGTATCTCCGGCAAATCCTTTGATGGCCGTGGCAATTACAACATGGGCGTGAAAGAGCAGATCATTTTCCCGGAAATCGAATACGAAAAGATTGATGCGTTGCGTGGGATGAATATCACCATCACCACCTCCGCGAAGACTGATGAAGAGGCCAAGGCTCTTCTGATGGCATTCAAACTCCCATTAAAGAAATGAGGGAATATTAATGGCTAAGATGGCAGTAATTAACCGTGAGCAGAAACGCCGTGAAATGGTCGCAAAATTTGCTGCCAAGCGCGCGTCGTTGATCGCGATAATCGAAAACACCAAATTGAGCGATGAAGATCGTGCTGCGGCACGCCTGAAATTGCAGGCATTGCCGCGGGACTCCAGTCCTGTGCGTTTGCGCAATCGTTGTGCGTTGACCGGCCGGCCACGCGGCACTTTCAAAAAATTTGGTTTGGGGCGTATCAAGTTGCGTGAATTCGCGATGCGCGGTGAGATTCCCGGCATCGTTAAGGCAAGCTGGTAGGAGAAATTATATGAGCATGAGTGATCCAATCTCCGATATGTTGACGCGCATTCGCAATGCGCAGCTTGCGGAAAAAACGTCGGTAACAATGCCTTCCTCGAAGTTGAAGGTGGCGATTGCCGAAGTGTTGAAGGACGAAGGTTATGTGGATGGCTTCAGTGTCGTTGCCGACGGTGGCAAAGCCACTTTGGAAATCGGCCTGAAGTATTACAGCGGCCGTCCGGTGATCGAAAAGATCCAGCGCATCAGCCGTCCAGGCTTGCGTATTTACAAGGGTTCCGAGGATATCCCCAAGGTGATGAACGGGCTGGGTATCGCCATCGTTTCCACTTCCAAGGGTTTGATGACCGACCGCAAAGCGCGCGCCAATGGTATTGGCGGTGAAGTGCTGTGCGTAGTCGCGTAGTGAGGTAAGCATGTCTAGAGTTGCCAAGAATCCTGTCGTAGTGCCTAGCGGTGTTGAAGTCGCTTTGGCGGCAAACGAAATTTCGGTAAAGGGCCCGTTGGGTACCCTTAAGCAAGCCTTGTCGGGTGACGTGAGTGTGGTGCGCGAGGGCAACAACCTGTTGTGCAAGACGCAAAATGATTCCACGCAAGCCAATGCGATGTCCGGCACGATCCGCGCCCTGCTGGCGAATATGGTGCTGGGGGTGAGCAAGGGTTTTGAGCGCAAGCTGACTCTGGTTGGTGTGGGTTATCGTGCCCAGGCAGCCGGTGACACGCTGAATCTGACTTTGGGTTATTCGCACCCGGTTTCCTACAAGATGCCTGCTGGCGTGAAGGTCGAAACACCGACACAAACTGACATCGTGTTGAAGGGTGCCAACCGGCAGCAGGTCGGACAAGTTGCTGCTGAAATTCGCGCCTTCCGCGAACCCGAGCCATATAAGGGCAAGGGAGTGCGCTATAGCGATGAAGTGGTGATTTTGAAAGAAACCAAGAAGAAATAATTGAGGCGGATATGTTGATCAAAAAAGAAGCGCGTCAGCGCAGAGCACGCAAAACCCGTGCACGCATTGCTGAGAAGAAATCGATTCGTTTGGCAATAAATCGCACTAATTTCCACATCTATGCACAGGTGATCTCCGCTTGTGGCAGTAAAGTGTTGGCCAGCGCATCCAGCGTCGAAGCGGATGTGCGCAAGGCAATCGCGAACGGTGGCAACAAGGCTGCTGCAGCCGTGGTGGGCAAGCGCATCGCCGAAAAGGCAAAGAGCGCAGGTATCACCAAAGTGGCATTCGACCGTTCCGGTAATCGATATCATGGCCGTGTCAAGGCGTTGGCTGAAGCCGCGCGTGAACATGGTCTGCAGTTCTAATTGGAGTTGAGCGATGGCTAAGCCGCAAGGAAAAATGCAACAACAGGAAAAGCGTGATGACGGTCTGATCGAAAAGATGATCTCCGTGAACCGCGTCACCAAGGTGGTCAAGGGTGGCCGCATCATGGGTTTTGCCGCTCTGACCGTGGTGGGTGACGGCGATGGCCGCGTGGCGATGGGCAAGGGAAAATCGAAAGAAGTCCCGGTTGCTGTGCAAAAAGCCATGGATGAAGCGCGCCGCAACCTGGCCAAGGTCAGCCTGAAGAACGGTACTTTGCATCACACCGTGATCGGCAAGCATGGCGCGGCAAAAGTATTGATGCAGCCCGCATCCGAGGGTACCGGCATTATCGCCGGTGGCGCGATGCGCGCCGTATTCGAGGCGGTGGGTGTGCGTGATGTGCTGGCCAAGTGTATCGGTTCGAGCAACCCGTACAATGTGGTGCGTGCCACCCTGAACGGTTTGAAGGCGATGAATTCACCATCCGAAATTGCGGCCAAGCGCGGCAAGAACGTTGAAGAAATTCTGGGGTAAACCATGAGCAAAGCTAAAGCTGCAATCAAGACTTTAAAAGTCACGCAGACCAAAAGTCTGATCGGCACCAAACAATCTCATCGCGATACGATTCGCGGCTTGGGTTTGCGTCGTATCAACCACACCGTGCAACTCGAGGACACTCCTTGCGTGCGCGGCATGATCAACAAAGTGTTTTACATGGTTAAGTGCGAGGCATAACAAATGCAACTCAATAAAATTCAACCTGCACAAGGTGCCAAGCACGCCAAACGCCGCGTTGGCCGCGGTATCGGTTCCGGTTTGGGCAAGACTTGCGGTCGCGGCCACAAAGGACAGAAGTCCCGTACCGGCGGTTTTCACAAAGTCGGTTTTGAGGGCGGTCAGATGCCGCTGCAGCGCCGTCTGCCCAAGCGCGGCTTTATTTCATTGACCCGCAACGATACGGCCCAGGTGCGTTTGTCTGATTTACAGAAAATGCCGGTCGACAGTATCGATATATTGGCGCTGAAGCAAGCGGGCATAGTCCATGCAAATGCGATGACTGTGAAAGTCATACTGTGCGGTGAGATCAAACGCGCTGTGAAATTGCAAGGTTTGCTGGCAACCAAAGGTGCACGTACAGCGATTGAAGCCGCTGGCGGTAGCATCGCTGAATAAGGTCAGTACGTGAGTACAGTTGCCAAGGGTGCTGCCAAAGGTAAATACGGCGATTTGAGCAGTCGGCTTTGGTTTTTGCTGGGTGCGCTGGTGGTGTATCGAATTGGTACCTATATCCCGGTGCCGGGCATCGATCCTTCGGTATTGGCGGATCTGTTCAAGAAACAAACGAGTGGCATATTGGGCATGTTCAATATGTTCTCGGGCGGCGCACTGTCGCGCTTCAGTATTTTTGCGCTGGGGATCATGCCGTATATCTCCTCATCGATCATCATGCAGTTGGGTGCGATAGCAGTCCCGCACCTGGAACAGTTGAAGAAGGAAGGCGAAGCCGGACGCCGCAAGATTACCCAGTATACGCGCTACGGCACATTGGCTCTGGCGATGTTTCAGGCGTTTGGCATCTCGGTGGCGTTGCAAGCGCAACCAGGGCTGGTTCCGAATCCGGGCGGACTGTTCCAGATAACCACCGTGATCACACTGGTGACAGGAACGATGTTCCTGATGTGGCTGGGCGAACAGATTACCGAGCGCGGGTTGGGTAACGGGATTTCGCTGATTATCTTTGCGGGTATCGCGGCGGGTTTGCCCCGTGCGATCGGCAGTACTTTGGAGCTGGTTCGTACCGGGGCGTTTTCCATACCGCTGGTATTGCTGCTGTTCTTTGGCGCGATTGCGGTGACGGCTCTGGTGGTGTTTGTTGAACGCGGCCAACGCAAGATATTGGTGAACTATGCCAAGCGTCAGGTGGGCAACAAAGTTTATGGCGGACAGAGCTCGCATTTGCCGCTGAAGCTGAATATGGCCGGGGTGATCCCGCCGATTTTTGCTTCAAGCATCATTCTGGTCCCTGCGACAATTGCGGGGTGGTTCGGTAGCGGGCAAAGCATGTCCTGGCTCAAGGATATCAGCGACAAGTTGTCGCCCGGTCAGCCGATATATGTATTGTTTTATGCTGGGGCAATTGTGTTCTTCTGTTTTTTCTATACCGCGCTGGTGTTCAGCCCGAAAGAGACTGCGGAAAACCTGAAGAAAAGCGGTGCATTCTTGCCCGGTATTCGTCCAGGTGAGCAAACTGCCCAGTATGTTGAAAAGATCATGTTGCGCCTGACCATGGTCGGAGCAGTGTATATTTCCCTGGTCTGTTTGCTGCCGGAATTCCTGGTGGTGAAGTGGAACGTGCCGTTTTATTTTGGCGGCACTTCGCTGTTGATTCTGGTGGTGGTGACAATGGATTTCATGGCGCAGGTGCAGTCCTATTTGATGACGCACCAGTATGAAGGCTTGCTGAAGAAAGCTAATTTCAAAGGCGGGTTGACACGCTAATGTCCAAAGAAGACGTGATTCAGATGGCGGGCGAGGTAGAAGAGTCGCTTCCCAATGCAACATTTAGAATCAAGCTGGAAAATGGTCATGTGGTATTGGGTCATATTTCGGGAAAGATGCGTATGCACTATATTCGTATCCTGCCCGGCGACAAGGTGACGGTAGAGTTGACACCCTATGATTTGAGCAAGGCGCGCATTGTGTTCCGTGCCAAGTAGTTAAGCGAGTAAGGAGAAGAAAATGAGAGTTCAAGCATCAGTAAAAAAGATCTGCCGCAATTGCAAAA
>CAIOKY010000025.1 GCA_903858965.1 uncultured Nitrosomonadales bacterium
ATTAATAGCGAACTGGTGAGCTCGTGCGCATTGCCGATGACAAAAGTCACGGCCATGGTTTCGCCCAATGCCCGTCCCAGCCCAAGCATGATGCCGCCCGCGACACCGATCTTGGTATAGGGCAACACCACTCCCCACATCACTTCCCATGTGGTTGCGCCCAATCCGTAAGCCGATTCCTTGAGCAGGGTGGGAACCACATCGAACACATCGCGCATCACCGAGGTGATGAAGGGGATCACCATGATGGACAGTATGATGCTGGCGGTGAGTATGCCTATGCCCATAGGCGGGCCGGAAAAAAACGGCCCGATATAGGGCAGCGTGCCGATATGATTGTTCAACCAGGGTTCAACGTGATCGGCGAACAAGGGGGCGAACACGAACAGGCCCCACATGCCGAAGATGATGCTGGGTATGCCGGCCAGCAATTCGATCGCGATACCCAGCGGGTGACGCAGTATGCGCGGCGAAAGTTCGGTCAGGAAAACGGCGATGCCGAAACTGACCGGTATCGCGATGAGCAGTGCGATACCCGAGGTAACCAGCGTGCCGATGATGGGGATGAGCGCGCCGAATTTATCGTTGACCGGATCCCATTCCGGACTTGTCAGGAAACCAAAGCCAAATGCGTGGATGGCCGGCATACTGCCCACCACCAAAGAAATGATAATTGCCGCCAGCAAAGCCAATACGCCGAACGCGGAGAGTCGCGTCACCGTGCGGAACAACAGGTCAAACACCGCTTGGCGTCTATGGCGTGCTTCGAGGGAGAACATCGGCATAATGAATCTGTCTCTGAATTAAATATTCCGGGAAAAACGACGGGGGCTTTGAGCCCCCGCGATTATAACTGAGCGATGTAAGCTCTACATCACCTCTTGCTTACTTCCAGAGTGCTTTGCCTGCGGTATCTTTGATCTGTGCTTTCCAAGCGGCATGGATCAATTTGATCACACTTTCAGGCAACGGAACATAATCCAAGTCAGCAGCAAGCTTGCCACCGTTGGTATAAGCCCAATCAAAGAATTTCAATACCGACTCACCAGATTCGGGTTTGTCTTGAACCTTGTGCATCAGGATGAAGGTTGCACCGCTGATCGGCCAAGCACCTTTGCCTGCTTCGTCGGTCAGGATTTCGTAGAAGCCCGGAGCTTTGTCCCATTGCGCGCCAGCCGCTGCCGCCTTGAATGCATCGCTTTCCGGCTGAACGAAATTACCATCGTGGTTCTTCATTTGTACCGAGTTCATCTTGTTTTGCAGCGCATAAGCGTATTCCACATAACCGATGGACCCCTTGATGCGTTGTACATAAGATGCCACACCTTCGTTACCCTTGCCGCCCGTGCCGGCCTTCCAGGAAACCGCAGTACCTTCGCCCACGTTGGCTTTCCAATCCGCACTCATTTTGGAAAGGTAGTTGGTGAAAATGAAGCTGGTGCCGGAACCGTCGGAACGATGTACCACGGTGATGAGGTCGTCGGGCAGTTTCAGGTCTTTATTCAGTGCGGCGATAGCCGGGTCGTTCCACTTGGTGATCTTGCCCAGGTAGATATCAGCCAATGTCGTGCCGTCCAGTTTCAGCTTGCCTGATTCGATGCCGTTCACATTGATGACCGGAACCACGCCACCGATGACAGTCGGAAATTGCATCAAGCCTTCTTTGTCCAGCGCCTCTGGTTTCAATGGCATGTCGGATGCTCCGAAATCCACTGTCTTGGCAGTGATTTGTTTGATGCCGCCACCGGAACCGATGGATTGATAATTCATGTTTACACCGCCTTGTGCCTTATAGGCTTCAGCCCATTTTGCATAGACCGGGTAAGGGAAAGTCGCGCCTGCGCCGGTGATGTCGGTGGCGGAACTCACGCCGGCAAATGCCAGTGTGGAAGCGGCTGCGATGCTGATAACCAATTGCTTTAATGTGTTTTTCATAATGTCTCCAATGTTACGGAAGTCAGTTGTTCCAACCTTCTTGGCAGCTTCGATCTGTGCTGACGTAGGAGTCTTGCGCTTCTCTTGCGGAGGAGCACTCATCATTGTGAGGATGCTCTTACCAACCAATGGCTG
>CAIOKY010000026.1 GCA_903858965.1 uncultured Nitrosomonadales bacterium
CCCGAATTGCTCCAAAATATGCGCCAAATCTTAGATGGGCGAAAAAATCTCGCTGCTCCACATTTCAAGTGTGCAGAAAATCAATTATTAGAGGTGCCCATATGTGGATTCATCGCCTTAGCCCAAGCATTTCCTTTCGGCAGCAACCTCGCCTTGGCCGAATACGGTGATGTGGTTATCAACAACTACTCCGACGCACAAAATATCCGGCCCGTGGTATTTCCGCACTGGTTCCACCGCATCCGCTTTGCCTGTAAAGTATGCCATACCGATCTGGGCTTCAAGTTCAAGGCCGGCGGTAGCGATATTAATATGGTCAAGATCGTGGATGGGCAATTTTGCGGCGCCTGTCACAACGGCATTCTCGCTTGGTCAGTGAAGAACTGCAATTTATGTCATTCCGGAAAGCCAGGTACGGCGACTCAAGTACACGAAAGTACGACACAGGAACTGATTGCCCCGTCCAGTTTACCCGCCAGAAAACAGTAATGCCATAACATGCGCCATTTTTCTGAATTGCTGTATTTCTCACTACTAGTTATGTCTTTGTCTATCACAATGGCCGCACCCCAACAGGTAGATTCGCAAACGGCCCAAAATGCTGCAACGGTGACATCACCTGCCGCATCATCCCAGCTCGCATTACCGAACCCGTTACGACCCATTGCTACAAAATCCACGCCCAATTCGTTCAATCGTCTGCTTAAGGTAACGCCCCGCCACCTGCCACCTCTAGAAGATGGCATACACGATCCGTCCAACGACGGGACCAAACTCTTGCAATCGCCCCAGGAAGCATACGCCAGCCTGCCCAAGACCGAGAACGACCTGGGCAATGGAGTGCAGTGGGTAAAGGCGATGGATGAAGGTCAAATCAAACCAATCTGGGATATTAACAATCCTGATGCCAAACCGACAGTCTTGTCCATGGATATCATTCGTGTGCCCAAGGGCTCTATGCCGAATGAGCTCTTCCCTCACCGTCAGCACACATTGCTGCTTGACTGCTCTAACTGTCACCCCGCCATTTTCATTGCAAAAAGGGGAGCCAACCAGATCAGCATGGCGGCAAACTTGCTCGGGCAGAAGTGTGGCGTATGCCATGGTAAAGTGGCCTACCCGTTTTCCCAATGCAAGCGCTGCCATTCCCAGCCAAAAATAGTGTCCGGCGAAACAGGAACTCAGCCATGACTTGGCAAGCGATGATTCTGTGGCTCTTGTTGCTGTCACTGACCGGAACGCAAAATCTGGATGCGGCAGGAATCAAGGATGTTGGTGCCGGCCCGTCGCCTCTAGAAACCGTTCAACAGAAATTACAACTGGTTAAAATGCTACTGGCCAAATCACCGGCTTTGGAACGAGCGACCCGCAGTGACGACGCATCGGTTAAACAACAAACGGCGACAATCCCTATTCTATATGCCAATGCAAGCGATGCGCTAAAGGCGGGAGACGCGGAGCATGCAGAAAAATTACTAGACGAAGCCCTGCAACTAATCGAAAACGCTACGCATCAAACACCCGACCCAGCGCGGATGGCAAAAAAACAACAGGCGCGCTATACCGAACTTTTGGAGGATGTAAATAATCTACTAGCCACTTTTCATGATTTGCGCCTGAGCCTATCGCCGCCATCCATTTCACCCCTCGCCGAACCAGTTCGCGTCTCGAGTCTGATGGGCCAAGCCAAAACGCTTGCACAAGATCGGCATTATCGTGAGGCCGTGGAGTTATTGGAGAGCGCTCATGCGGCAGTGATTAGTTCCCTTAATCAGCTACTGAAGTCCAAGGCCCTGATGTATGATTCACACTTCAAGTCGCCAGCCGAAGAATTCGAATATGAGCTGTCTCGTTATCGCAGTTATGAAGAATTGGTCCCGATTGCCTATACAGAATTAAAGCCGGGCGAAGACAATGTCAAATTGAGCGCGCATTATGTACAGGAAAGTCGCACGATGAGAGACCTCGCCAGCCAGCAGGCAATGGATGGCGACTCTCAATCGGCCGCCGCCACTTTAGTTGAGGCCATCAAGCAAATACAAGCTGCATTGAAGATGGTCGGACTGGCGCTTCCGGAATAATGAAACAAACTGAAACTTTCCATAATCGCCGTTTTTTTAAGCTATTAAAATTCCGTTAAATTTAGTATGGCTATAAAGCGAAGTATTGTCGAACGGCTGTTCGTAATGTGCGTGTTGCTATGTATCGTCCAAGTGAATTTGGCGGCCGAGCCGGCTGTCAAGACTCGACCACATTGGCTTCCACTGTCTCAGGACGATTTGCACGACCCTGCGATAACCGCGCTTAACCTGTTACAAAATCCCAGTGAAGCACTCTCCAAGCTTCCTCACGAAGGATCTGGCAACCAAGTGGACTGGGTTAAGGCATTAGAAAAAGGCTTTATCAGGCCACACATCAATACTGGTTCCAATGCCGAGATCAAGGTACTTGATCTGGACGTACTTCGCCGGAACACAGGGGAAATGGACATGGTGTTATTTCCGCATAAACAGCATACCGAATGGCTGGCTTGCAGTAATTGCCACGATGAGATATTCAAGTCTAAAGCGGGTGCCACAAAATTCGGTATGTTTGATATTTTAAATGGGGAATACTGCGGTCGCTGCCATGGCGCCGTGGCATTCCCCCTGACTGAATGTAAGCGATGCCACAGTGTTCCGCGCTCACCAATCGTCATCCCTGCCCAGACACAGTGACATGAAATACCCATTTATCACACGCTACAGACATGCCTTCGGTCCGAGCTTGTTAGGAATGGCAAGCATCTTGACTTTGCTTGCATCCTCGCCCGTCCTTGCCGAATATGGCGATGTAATACTTAACAAGCGGGCAGAAGGTGCTGGTCTGCGTCCCGTGATTTTTCCTCACTGGTTCCACCGCATCCGTTTCAATTGTGCGGTATGCCATACCGAAATTGGTTTCAAAATGCGCGCAGGAGCCAATAATATACTCATGGCTGATATCATTAATGGAAAATTCTGCGGCGCATGCCATAACAACAAGATTGCATGGGGTCCTGAAAATTGCCAATTGTGCCATTCGGGACTCCCCGGGCTACAAAGCGGAATACGCGGCGGTGATCGTACTGATGGGCCTGGAAAATGGTGAGGCTTAATTTAGGTTGGGCTCTGAAACAAGGAAACCATTTCCAATACGCTTTCGGCACAAATACTGTGAATGTGCCAAACAGCTTTGCCACGAGCCGTGACAATTAGGTGTGAGTAGGCGATAATTTTGGACACGTTATAAAAATCTACTGCATCAAAAAGACCTGAATTCAGGGAGCCTGCCAATAATTAACGCTCGCAGCACCGTCATCGCGCTTGGCAGCTTCAACGATATTGCAGTATTGCCGATTCATGACAATACCTTTGTAGCAAAGATAGCCCGAATTCACGAATCACAAATATAGATCATGCCAATCAAACCAGATGTGCCAGGGGCAGGGAATTTAAAAATGAACTCAAAACGGTTACTGCCATTTGTGCTGCTCGGGATTACTTTGCTCACCGCCGGCTGTGCGGAAACTCATCTCGTGATGAATCTCACCGAGACTGGTTCAGGTGATGTTCCCAAAGTGTGGCCTCCGCCCCCAGATGAGCCGCGTTACCGTTATGCTGGTGAATTAACGGGCGAGGATAATTTCCGTGCAGATAACTGGGCAAATCCCAGCAACGCGACAAAAATATTCAACTGGTTAGTTGGTTTGACTGGCTTCAACTCTCAGCCAGTCGTGTTGCAGCGCCCTCAAAGCGGCATGGTAGATGCGGAAGGCCGAATCTACGTTACCGATATCGGTCGCGGCGCGGTGTTTGTCTTTGACAAACCAGCCGGAAGACTGGAAGTCTGGGAAACTGCGCGTGGCAATTCGCGGTTCATGAGTCCTATCGGCATCACGCAAGGTGCACGAGACGAAATACTGGTGGCTGATTCTGAACTTAGAAGTGTATTTCGGTTCGATAAAAAGGGCAGCCTGTTAGGCGAGTTCGGCAATGACATACTGGAACGCCCCACGGGACTGGCCCGCGATGCGCAGCGTGGCCGGATATATGTAGCGGACACTCACGCCCATGATATAAAAGTATTCAATGATGATGGCAAATTAATCAATGTGATCGGGCAGCGCGGAGAAGGAGATGGGGAATTCAACTTTCCCACTCATCTGGTTTTCGCTGCAGACAAACTCTATGTAACAGACACGATGAATTCACGCATCCAGATATTCGATGCGGAGGGGAATTTTATTGAAAAATTCGGCAAACTTGGGCTGAATGTCGGCAATCTGGTACGTCCCAAAGGCGTAGCGGTAGACAGTGCGAGCAATATTTACGTGATAGAATCTCTCTACGATAATTTGTTGGTTTTCGACAATAAAGGCCGTACTTTGCTGGCCTTGGGTGGCAGCGGTAAGGGAATCGGCGAGTTTTATCTCCCATCCGGTGTCTGGATTGATAGTCATGACCAAGTCTATATCGCCGACATGTACAACGGCAGGATCACGGTATTGCAATTTTTAGGAACTCAGCAATGAAGCAATTCTATCGCTTGCTGGTAAACATAAAACGACCCTTGACAAAGCAGTCCATGCTTCTCGGTTTTGCCCTCTTGCTTGGGACTGGCGGAATCTCGATTGCCAGCGTAATCGATAGCAAGCACAATCTTTCTGCCAGTGGCCCAGGGCCAGTCAAAGCGGTCAGCGAAACCCAAGTCTGCGTTTTTTGCCATACTCCGCACGGCGGCGATCAAACAGCAGGTGAGCCTCTATGGAGTCGGCCAACTTCAACGGCCACTTACACCCCCTATCTTTCCAGCACAACGGATGCAAGTTCACCGCCAGGACCTCCGGGGGCAAGTTCCAAGGTATGCCTATCCTGCCATGATGGCACTATGGCAATCGGTCTAGTCGTTAACCTGAACGGTTTGCCAGTCAACATCGCCATGAATGGTACCGCTGCGGGCGGCGTTATGCCCGATGGCACATCTGCCACCGGCACTGGCTATACCCGTAATTTGGGCGTGGATCTATCCAATGATCACCCCATTTCATTCACCTACGACACTACGCTCTCCAGCAATGACGGCGAATTACATCCTCCTCCTGTTGTCAGCGGTTCCACTACTATTGTTGGCAACCGAAGTTTCGGCGTAAAGCCAACCTTTCCTCTGGAAAACAACCAGATGCAATGTATTACCTGTCACGACCCACATCTTTCTACCAACACCGCGCCTAAGTTTTTACGGGGAAATCGCCTCCAGCAGTCAGCGCCTCTGGGCGGCTTCTATAGCAGCAGTGACATCACATGCTTGGCATGCCATGACAAGGATAAGTCTGTGGCAACATGGTCGAACTCGGCCCACGCCAACATCAATGTAGCGAATGAAGCCTATACCAATGCTGCCGCAACTATTCTTGAATTTCCTTTATCTACCCCGGTATGGCAAGCATCCTGTCTCGGTTGCCACGACACACACACCTTGCCGGGTGCCCGCCACTTGTTGCGCGAAGGTACCGACAGCCCCTCAACCCCGAAGAGTGGCGGCAACTCGGCAATAGAGGAAACCTGCTATCAATGTCACAGCGCTCAGGGCACGAGTGTTCTCAACCAGAGCTCACCACCTAATATGGTGCCTGACATCAAAAGCGATTTTGCCTTGACTGTTCACATGCCAATCTCCGAGCAGCCCGAAACACACAATATCGGTGGCAGCTTTGACGATAGCAATGGTGCTGGTTCCGGCGGTATAGCCACAGGCACAACCGGGCGTTGTAATTCCCCTGGAGACCAGTGCGGAAAAGATCTTATGGAGTCCGAGGCACTCTTGGGCCGGGCTCTCTCTGGGGGCAATATTTCCAATCGTCACGCCGAGTGCACCGATTGCCACAATCCGCATCGGGCAACCAAAAATCGTCTGTTCAACGCAAATGCATCCGCACCCGATGCTGCCGGCACGCACAAACACAACATCGCCATCACTGATACCGCCCCTCATGATAACTTAGCCTCAGGCGCATTGCGTGGCAGTTTCGGTGTGGAACCGGTATATCCCGCTGCCAATTTCGGCATACCAGGCATACCTTCAACATTTACTGTGAAGCGTGGAGACCCCGGACTCAGCGTCTTGTCTGATGTTGGGGAAACCTATGTGACGCGGGAGTATCAGGTTTGCTTTAAATGCCATTCCAATTACGCATATGACAATCCTGATCTCCTCGGCTATACAGGCGGCACGTCCATGTACACCAACGGATTCAATACTTACCTGAATACTGCCATGGAATTTCAAGCACCTGCGGGTCACAAAGGTGCCCCTGCCTATACCACGGATTCCGGTGCCTACCAACCTTCCTTTAATTCGCCCTTTTCCACCAACAATTACCGTTCATGGCACCCGGTAGTTGACAATACTGGGCGGACAGTCGCCAATCGCGGCAATGCCAGCCCTAATTTGTGGCGCACACCATGGAACGGTTCCGATACAGATGGCGGTTCTCTGGTCATCACTTCTGGAGCAGTCGGTAACCAGACCATGTATTGCAGCGACTGTCATGGATCAGTTAACAGTATCACCAATGGCGTGGTCCCCGACGGGAATGGCTCAGCAGGTGCCTGGACTGAAGATGGCAAACCTTGGGGGCCGCATGGTAGCGCCGAGAATTTCATACTGAAAGGGTCGTCCAATACGACCAGCCCAACCAATGCCTCATCAGACACGTTGTGCTTCCGCTGTCATGATGCAAAACAATATGCCGATGCAACCGGCTTACCTACCACTGTATTGCAAAGCGGTTTCAGTGGTGCCGGCAATGATGCCGCCTATGGGAAGCCTATCACTAACCTGCACCAGCGGCATGCATACTACACCACACAAGGCGGGGTTGCCCATGCCACTACTTCTGTGTGGCCTGCACCCGCAAATGGTACATACCTTTGCACGATGTGCCACACGGGAACGGCACACGGTTGGAAGAACAAGGACTTCTTGGTCAACCTGAATGATGTGGGCCCCGAACTGAATAGGCCGACAAACGGGACTGCCGGTGGTGCGCTGGGGGGAGAAATCGCACCCGGCCCCGTAACCTTGACCGCAGGCCAAAACGTGCCCATGGGAACATGGGTTCCCGCCGCTATGGCTCCGGTTTCGTCCGGTTACACCAACGGGCCATATTATCAGGGCGCCTTGCTTTACATTACGAATTTCAAACCAAGTGGTAGTTGGACCAAGGCAGACTGTACCAATTCGGGTTGCCATTAATTTATGGTTTTGCGCAAATGCTCCTCCTGAAGTACTGGATACCATTACGAGCATCTGGTTGCACAGATTTGATGATACGATTCAAAATTAAAATATGCGCGCATGCAATTCGTTTGCATATGCCATTAAGGGCAGTTTTAATGGCGGCACTGTCGAAAAGTCGTTGCCAGAAAAACGAATGCTGGCAACTTCATTATATTAAGTCCGTTTGTTAAATAATATTAAGGATATAAATCAATTGAATACATTTTGGCTAATTGCTGCTGGCTTGGTAGCCATTATCGCTGTTGCATTCGTGTTCGTGTTATTGCCGTGGTTGCGCAAAACACAAAAAACAAATCTTGCCGTCGCAAAAGGAGGTACGCCTATCCTTACTGGTAGACATATTCCGGCAGTTGTAGGTGGGATTGCCATTTGCTTGATTGCGACTGCTTTATACCTCGCCTGGAGCAAACCGGCCATCACCACTCCAGACGCATCGCAGATTGAGAAAAATGGCCCCATGGCGCCAGAACACATCGAAATGATAAGCGCCTTGCAGGGGAAACTGGAACAAAACCCTAACGATGGCAAAGGTTGGGCTATGCTGGGACGCTCTTATGCCGTATTGGGGCGTTTTAACGAATCTGCGGCAGCTTATGAAAAGGCCGCAAATCTAATTCAAAACAATGCCGCACTACTGGTCGACTATGCCGATGTATTGGCTATGGCAAATGGGAAAAATCTGCTAGGCAAGCCGCAGGAATTGCTCCAGAGCGCACTTAAAATTGACCAAAAAAACGCAAAAGCCCTGCTATTGATGGGCAAGGCAGAATATCAGGCCGGAGATTTCACCCACGCGGCAGGATATTGGGAAAAACTATTGCCGGCGTTGCCACCGGATTCCCCGCTTGCCAAGCAAGTCAGCGACAACATTGCCAAGGCGCGCGCGCAAATAAAATAATCCCTGTCGCTTGCATGCCCAAATCCAGCGCAACTAACTTGTTGAGCGTAATTGGGAAAGTTGCGTCATAGCTTATGTTTAGACGCGAACTAATTTTGGCTCAATACCTCATCATTTTCTGCCATTTCAACATCGTCAACATAACTCGGCGTGAATGCCTTATTGAATCTCCTTCCGCATCTTCCTTGAAGTAATTCCGCATCCTGAATTAAATAATGGGAAGTCGATAGAATCTAGCCCTCCAACTTGTAAAAATCTCCAAAAGTGCTGTGATTTATTTGCAGGCTGTACCCGAATAGGATGATTTACAGACCCTTTGCAGCGTACAATTAGATCATATGAAATATTCTTGTTGAGGAAGCAATGAACAGCTCGCTATCCGAAATCGCTGTCCGGTATCACGCTGATGAAGAAGCTAAGCCTGTGCTTGCAGAGGAACAGACTATCTCCGAAGTACCGCTTCGAATCAAAGGATTTCTGGCGTTTTCCGCTGTCGTGATCTATACGGTACTCCTCACCACTTTCACATTTAACAAAAAGGTCGAACTGGTCGATGAGTTTGAGCGGCTACAAAGCCTTTACAAGATCGAAGATGATCTCAGGCAAGTCGATGCGACAGCTTTTCATGTCGTCATGGCTGTCTTTATGAATTCAAATACAAATAACCAGAAGGCTCAGGTGCAGCGCTTTTTGGAAAATTTTGAGTTGCTCAAAAAAAAGAATGCCGAGTTGACGGCGCACTATCCATTTGCTGGTGTCAATCTCGCCGGAGTCGAACGTGAAGTCGCAAAAGCCTCTGCACAGCCATCCCCCACGAGCTTGGCCGCGATGAATTCAGAACTGCTCAAGGTCAAAATACAAATCACACAGCATATTGATGAATCCCGGCAAGAGCAAAAGACCACTGCGGAACATTTCCATATGCTATGGGATTCAGCGGCACTTGCCCTGCTGTTGTTTGGCTTGATCGGTTTGGTGTTGTTGGGGGCGATCATCGGGTTGTTTTTCACGCGACTCACCAACGATTTACACACACTGAAAGCCAGAGCATTGGGTATCATCAAGGGTGAGCGCAACATTCTGACCCCCGTGACCCGCAACGACGAGGTAGGCGAACTGATGCATGCCGTCAATCAGATGGCAAGTGCTCTGGATGAGCGAGAAAAGGAATTGGTGATTGCCCGACAAAAGTTTTTCCACCGCGAAAAAATGGCTGCCGTGGGTGCGTTGGCTGCTGGTGTAGCCCATGAAATCGGTAATCCTATCGCGGCTATGTCCGGCGTACTCCAGGAAATGGTTGATGAGCAAGGATCGGGGCAATCTAAAGATGCCGGACGCAGCAAATTATCCGTACTTCAGACCCAAATTCAGCGCCTCTCCGCAATCACACGCGAAATATCCGGATTCGCCGCTCCCCAGCCGATAGAGCGACAACTACTGGATCTGAACGGGCTGGTACGCACTACCGCCGGCCTGATGGGGTACGACAAAAGGATGAATCGGGTGAGCCTGCGTCTTAATCTGGACAGCCAGCTACCGGCAATTTATGGCGTGGCCGATCAACTCACGCAGGTGATCATGAACCTGCTGATCAATGCCGCTGACGCGTTAAGTTCTATAGAGGAAGGCACGCGCGAAATCGTTCTGCGCAGCGAACTATCCGGCAGTAATGTTTGTTTTACTGTGGCTGACAACGGCGGCGGTATGGATCAAAGAACCCTCGATCGTGCGTTTGAGGCCTTTTATACTACAAAAAGTAAAGGTACCGGGCTTGGCTTGTCGCTTTGCTATTCCATCATAACCGGACATGGCGGTACGATTGAAATCGATTCTGTTCTCCATGAAGGAACGCGGGTGAAGATATTCCTGCCACTGCCAACAGATGACGGGAGCGATACGCTATGACATCGCTACAGCTTTTAATCGTGGACGACGAACCGGCTATTTGTCAAGTTGTAGCTGCGCACTTGCGCAAAGCAGGTTATGCCGTGGAACAGGCAAGTGATGGTGAAACGGCCATGGAAAGGTTGTCCCGGGGGGATATAGACATCACCCTGTGCGATATCAAATTGCCCGGCCTCAGCGGCATTGAACTACTGCGTCAGGCACGAACTGCCAACATAGACACAGCCTTCATCATGATGACCGCTTTTGCCTCTGTAGATACGGCAATCGAAGCCATCAAAGCGGGCGCAGCCGATTACATGATCAAGCCGCTCAACAACGAAGAGCTATTGCACCGCTTGACCAAGGTGGGCGACCTGCGCGGGTTGCGTGCGGAAAATCGGGTGTTGCGCAGACTGGTTCTGGGCGCCAATAAGGAAGTATTCGGTTTTAACTCTCCCACTATGCGCGAGATGGAGCACATGGCAGCCAAAGTGGCGCGTACCAGCAGCACAGTGTTGATTACCGGTGAAAGTGGCACCGGCAAGGGAGTCGTCGCACGCCTGATCCATCAGCAAAGTCCACGCTCAGAGGGTCCTTTCATCCCAGTTAACTGCGGTGCCATTCCGGAGAATTTGGTGGAAAGCGAGTTCTTTGGTCACACCCGCGGAGCCTTTACGGGCGCGGATAAAGCCAGAAAAGGGCTTTTTCTTGAGGCTGATGGCGGAACCATCTTTTTGGACGAGGTCGGTGAATTGCCCCTCGCATTGCAAGTGAAACTATTGCATGTGATTGAACAAAAGGAGGTACGCCCGGTTGGTGGCGAACAAACACGCCCTGTGGAAGTTCGAATCATCGCCGCGACCAATCGTGATCTTAGCGAAATGGTCGCCCAAGGGAAATTTCGCGAAGATCTTTACTTCCGGCTCAGTGTCTTTCACATTCATGTGCCGCCGTTGCGTGAACGGCGTCAGGACCTTGCGGCACTGGTTGAGTTCCTGCTTCAACGCAACACGCGCCGGATGGACAGCAATGGGCAAAAGGTTTCGCTTGATGCAGGAGTAAAGGAATTACTTGTGAACTATGACTGGCCTGGTAATATTCGAGAATTGGAAAATGTCATTGACCGTGCGCTCATTCTGGCAGATGGAAATCTCATCACGCTTGCCGACTTGCCGCCGCTAATCAGCAAAATCTCTCCATTATCTCTTCCGCATGACAGCATTCAGTTTACTGGCACATTGCGCGAACAGGTACGACAATATGAAGCGGCTATAATTCTTCGGACTATTGAGGAATCCGATGGTGACCGCCGTGTCGCTGCTCAAAAACTCAATATCGGCTTATCCAGTTTATACCGCAAACTGGAGGAATTGGAGGAACAAAAATTGTTACCAGAAGGTAGTCATTCCCGTCATGAAGTGCGACAGGATTAATCGCAAATTCTCTGGGCTTATTGAGATATAAAGAAAATTTTTACCCGCATTCAGCAACGTCCCTCGCCAGATAGGGATATTAATCAATTGACCAGCCCCACAATAGACTGCCGGAATACTGTATGGCAAGTTGAACTGTAGAATAACTCTTTTCAAACAACAATTGCATTCAGTCTGATGCAACTGAAATATCCGAAAATAATTATCATAGGTTGGCGCGTATGAAGCCAGGAAGAAACGACCCATGCAGTTGCGGGAGTGGGAAAAAATACAAGAGCTGCTGCTTGGGGAAAAGCGAATTCCGGCCCCCGGAGCCCTCCCCCGCTGAATATAATCAGCTTATCGCTTTATCAAACGCCGGCCACCATGAGGCATTAGAAAACCGCGTGCGCAATCTGATTGGTCAATTTCCAAATTCCGGTTTTATCTGGAAACTATTAGGGGAATCCCTGTATATGCAGGGTAAAGATGCCTTGCCTGCTTTGCAAAAAGCAACGCTGCTGCTGCCAGGTGATGCTGATGCGTTCAATAATTTAGCTGTAGTTCTCACCGATACCGAACGGCTGGCTGAGGCAGTAGCTAGTTGCCGCCGGGCGTTGGAGATTCAACCCAACGATGCCAGGGCTCATAACAATCTGGGCAACGCCCTGAAAAAACTTGGGTACTATAATGACGCAGCAGCCAGCTACCGCCGCGCGCTGAAAATCAAACCAGATTATGCCAAGGCACAAAACAATCTGGGTGCCGTCCAGCAAGAACTTGGCCAATCCGATAATGCTGCGGCTAGCTACCGCCGCGCACTGGAAATCAAACCGGATTACATCGAAGCGCAAAACAATTTGTTATTCACCTTGAACTACGCTGCCAGCCACACGCCAGCCCACTATCTTGAACAGGCGCGCCAATATGGCCGGATCGTTGCCGGCAAGGTCAGTACGCGTTTCTCTGCTTGGCAATGTGCCGCTCACCCC
>CAIOKY010000027.1 GCA_903858965.1 uncultured Nitrosomonadales bacterium
GTCTTCGTGGTCGCTTTTAGGAAAATCCATATGCGGCATTAACCGAAACCATGCAACAAATAAAAATGGGCAACTTGAGTAATCAAGTGCCCAGTTTCATGTCTGATTGGTGCGCCCGGAGCGATTCGAACGCCCGACCCCTTGGTTCGTAGCCAAGTACTCTATCCAGCTGAGCTACGGGCGCGCACAAAGTATTACCTTGGCGGAGAGGGAGGGATTCGAACCCTCGATACAAGTTTAAGCTCGTATGCGCCCTTAGCAGGGGCGTGCCTTCGACCTCTCGGCCACCTCTCCGAAGGCCGCGCATAGTAATGTAAGCGCCCCGAAAGGTCAAACGATTATGCGTCTTCCTGGTCTAGACCGAAGGCTTTGTGCAACACGCGCACAGCCAGCTCAAGATATTTCTCGTCAATGACCACGGAAATCTTGATTTCCGAAGTGGAGATCATCTGGATGTTGATGCCCTCTTCCGCCAGCGTGCGGAACATCTTGCTGGCGATGCCGACGTGAGAACGCATGCCGACACCAACGACGGAGACCTTGGCTGCCTTGTTGTCGCCGATCACTTCGCGTGCGCCGATGTGCGGCTGTACCTTGTTTTTCAGGATGTCCATCGCCTTGGCGAATTCATTGCGATGCACGGTAAATGAAAAATCCGTTGTGCCGTCCACGCCGACGTTCTGGATGATGATATCCACGTCGATGTTGGCGTCAGAGACCGGTCCCAGAATCTGGTAGGCGATGCCGGGTTTATCGGGCACGCCCATCACGGTGATCTTTGCTTCGTCGCGATTGAACGCGATCCCGGAAATAATTGCTTGTTCCATTTTGTCGTTATCCTCAAAAGTAATCAGCGTGCCTTCGCCTTCTTCTTCAAAACTGGACAGCACGCGCAGCTTAACCTTGTACTTACCGGCGAACTCCACCGAACGAATCTGCAACACCTTGGAGCCCAGACTGGCCATCTCCAGCATCTCTTCAAAAGTAATGGTCTTCAGGCGGCGCGCCTCGGGCACCAGGCGCGGGTCAGTGGTATACACACCGTCCACATCGGTATAGATCTGGCACTCGTCGGCACGCAGCGCGGCGGCCAGCGCCACGCCCGTGGTATCCGAACCACCGCGTCCCAGCGTGGTGATATTGCCATCTTCATCCACACCCTGAAATCCTGCCACCACCACCACACAGTCGTTCGCCAGATCGGCGCGGATACTTTGTTCATCGATGCTGACGATGCGCGCTTTGGTGAATGCACTGTCGGTCAGGATCCTGACCTGCGCACCGGTATAACTCTTGGCGTTCAAACCCTGTTCCTTGAGCGCCATCGCCAACAGTCCGATAGTGACCTGCTCGCCGGTCGAGATGATCACATCCAGCTCGCGCGGATCGGGATGCTTCTGTATCTCGTGTGCAAGCGCTATCAGACGATTGGTCTCGCCGCTCATCGCAGAAACCACCACCACCACCTGATGCCCGAGCGCCTTGAATTTAGCGACGCGCCGCGCCACGTTCTTGATGCGTTCCGGATTGCCGACCGATGTTCCGCCGTACTTCTGAACTATGAGTGCCACGTTTTTTCCATACCTGTCTTGAAAAGTGGCGCGATTCTAGCGCAACTGACCGAAAAAAACGAGGAAACATCACGTCATCCGGCTGCACTCCCAGGTATTGAAGATTTCGTGTCTTGGGGGTGATAAACTCGATTCACTTGATTATCTTGTACCGATCGCCATGACAGAAATCAGACCACGCAGCTTTTCTTCTGCCACCGAGCAACATTTGCGTGACAGCGGTTATCCTGCTGCCCTGGCGAAGATTTTCGCGGCGCGTGGCATTACCGACAACAAACAGCTCGACACCACGTTTGCCGGACTACTGCCGTTCGGTGAACTGAAAAATGCACGCGAGATGGCACACTTGCTAGCTAATGCCATAGCCGCGCAAAAGAAACTCATAGTCATCGCCGACTATGACGCCGACGGCGCAACTGCTTGTGCCGTGGCAGTGCGCGGCCTGCGCTCCTTCGGTGCACAAATCGATTTCATCGTGCCCAATCGTTTTGAATACGGTTACGGTTTGACGCCGGAGATAGTCCAACTGGCTGCGAAGCTGCCACATCGATATGGCATCGAAAAACTTCCAGGTGTGAGAGAAGCGGCAGAGCAGTTGCTCCCGCAATCGGCCGGCTACGCCATAACCAGCGACTTGGCGAGTGTCGTTTTCTCGCCTAGTCGAATGGCTAGTAGCTTCGCCAGTAACGTGTCACAACTGCGTCCCGACATTCTGATCACCGTGGACAACGGCATCGCCAGCGTCGAAGGCGTGGCTGAGGCGAATCGGCTCGGTATGCAGGTACTGATCACCGACCATCACCTGCCCGGAGACACGCTGCCGGATGCGGCATGCATCGTCAATCCCAATCAACCCGGCTGTACATTTCCCAGCAAGAATCTGGCGGGAGTCGGCGTGATGTTTTATGTGTTGATGGCACTGCGCGCCGAGCTGCGATCGCGAGGCGCATTTACCGTACAAGCCGAGCCCAAGCTCGCAGAGCTGCTCGACATGGTCGCATTGGGAACAGTCGCCGATGTGGTCAAGCTCGACCAGAACAATCGCATCCTGGTACAACAGGGCCTGCAGCGTATCCGCGCCGGGCGCGCCTGCGCCGGCATCAACGCCTTGCTGAGAGTGGCGAAAAAAGACCCGGCCCGGGTATCCAGCCAGGATTTGGGCTTCACCGTAGGACCGCGCCTGAACGCGGCGGGCAGGCTGGACGACATGAGCCTGGGCATCGATTGCTTGCTGACCGATGATGAATCAACCGCGCTGCAGATCGCCGCAAAACTGGACGCACTCAATCGCGAACGGCGCAGCATCGAAACAGACATGCAGGACAGCGCACTCGCAGCACTGGAACATATCGACCCTAAAAATAACTTCAGTCTCACATTGTTCGATGAGACATGGCATCAAGGCGTGATCGGCATCCTCGCTTCGCGCCTCAAGGACAAATTCCATCGCCCGACGATAGCCTTCGCTCGTTCAAATAATGGGGAAATAAAAGGATCGGGACGTTCCATCACAGGATTGCATCTGCGCGATGCGCTGGACCTGGTCAGCAAACGCCATCCATCACTCATCAGAAAATTCGGCGGACATGCGGCAGCGGCCGGATTGAGCATCGCCGAAGCCGACTTTGAAAACTTCTCCTCCGCTTTTGAAAAAGTGTCGGACGAACTGCTCAGCGAGAGCGATCTGGCACAATGCATCGAAACCGATGGCGCACTGGAAGCCGGCGAGATGAATATGGAAGTGGCGCATCTGCTCGACGCACAAGTGTGGGGACAAGGCTTTCCTGCCCCGCAATTCAGCGACGATTTCATCGTGCAGAATCAGCGCGTGGTTGGAGAAAAACATTTGAAGTTGCAGTTGCGACACGTTACTGATGGAACTACTAGCCATTCGACTAGGCGAGTCGACAACACTCGCCAAGTCGCTGGTTATGGCGAAGCCAGCCGATTGCGGGAGCAACTGCTGGGCGGCCCATCACGTACCAGCAAACCTGACTCCACCGTATCGGGGCCGACTTTGAGTTCGCAGGGAAAAATCATCGAAGCGATACTGTTCGGATACAACGAACCACTGCCCGATCGCATATGCGCCGTGTACAGCCTGAGCGTCAATGAATACAATGGCACACAGAGCCTGCAGCTCATTATTCGTCATTGGCAGGACGCACAGAGGTGAAGTGATGGAAACAGCTTTTCTGCAAGGCAGCGGCATCGAAGCATTGCCGCAGTTCCTCACCAGTGTCGCCATCGGCCTGTTGATCGGGCTGGAGCGCGAGCGCACCCCGTCGGCCAAGGCCGGGCTGCGCACCTTTGCGCTGGTCGCTATCTTCGGCACACTGTCGGCGCTGCTCTCCACTGATCTCGGCTCGCCCTGGCTGCTGATCGCCGGGCTGCTGGCCGTGGCCGGCATGATCATCGCGGCATACCTCAACAATCCCGGCGAAGACCACGACCCGGGCACCACCACCACCATCGCCTTGTTACTGTGTTACGGACTGGGCGCGATGATCTGGTACGGTCTGGCCGAGCTTGCCGTGATGCTGGCGATAGGTATCACAGCACTGCTCTATTTCAAGCCGGAATTGCACGGGTTGTCGGAACGGCTCACGCGCCGCGATCTGGTCGCCGTGCTGCAATTTTCCGTGCTGACGTTTATCGTATTGCCTATCCTGCCGGACCATGATTACGGTCCCTACCATGCCTTCAACCCTCATCATGCCTGGCTGATGGTGGTACTGATATCAGGCATCAGCCTGGCAGGCTATACCGCGCTGCACGTGGTGGGAACCCGTTACGGCGCGCCGCTGCTGGGCTTTCTCGGCGGTCTCGTCTCCAGCACCGCGACCACATTGCTGTATGCAAGAAACAGCAAGAACAATCAGGCCATGTCCAATCTTGCTTCGTCGGTGATCGTCATTGCCGGTATGGTGGTATTGGTACGCCTGCTGGTGATCAGCACCGTTGTCTCCTATGGCGCTCTGCCCGGCTTGCTCCCGGTACTCGCGGGCGGCTTCCTGTGCGGCTTGGTCGTTGCACTGTACAACTGGCGCAAGATGACCAGGACAACCGAGCTCAACATCCCCGAAACCTCGAACCCTACTGAGCTGCGTGCCGCCATCGGCTTTGGCTTGCTCTACGTCATCGTGTTGTTGGGAGCGGCATGGATGGAAGACCTCGCCGGCAGCCGGGGCCTCTATGTCATGGCATTGGTGTCGGGCCTGACCGATGTGGATCCGATCACGCTGTCCAGTTTGCACCTGTTCAATCTCGGGCAATTGGACGAGCACCAGACCGTGACCGCGATCGCACTCGCCTTCATTTCCAACATCGCGTTCAAGTTCGGCATGGTGATGTTCATCGGCGGCTGGAATCTCGCCAGGCTGGTGGCCGCCGGCTTCATTGCGATGGTATGCGGAGTCCTGCTCGGCTTGTTTGCGCTATAATCGCTGACTTCAATTGATAAAGCACGGTCTGCCTTTAGAAATTCGTTTTGCGGGATGGCAGGCTGGACACGGCGATGCGAAGCATTTGGGGCGGGTAGGCCTGCTGCTTCGCGCTCCCGCACTAGGAGGGCTTCGCCCCACCGTGTCGCGCGAGCACCGCAAGAAGCCGCACAGCGAATGACGAGACATACCGTGATGGTAGGCGAGGAATGAGCGCGCACGCGACGCCGCGATTCGCCTGCAAAATGGATTTATAAAGGTAGACCATGGAAGCCGAACAACTCAACTCCCTCTCCAATCAACTGCAAGATTTGGCAACGCGCAGTGCAGAATTGCGGAGGTATCTTTGACTTCGATGCCAAGCAGGAGCGCCTGACCGAAGTATCCGAACTCGCCGAAGATCCCGCCATCTGGCAGGACGCCAAGCGCGCGCAAGACCTCGGGCGCGAGCGCAAGATGCTGGAAGGCGTGGTGCTCGGCCTGACAAAAATCCAGCAGGACCTCAACGACGCCCGCGAGCTGTTTGCAATGGCACAGGCGGAGAATGATGACGACAGCCTGAACAGCACGGCTGCCGATATCCGGGACATCGAGAAGCGTGTCGCAGCGATGGAATTCCGCCGCATGTTCTCGCACCCGATGGACCCGAACAACTGCTTTGTCGACATCCAGTCCGGTTCCGGCGGCACCGAGGCACAGGACTGGGCATCCATGTTGCTGCGCATGTACCTGCGCTATTGCGAACGCAAGGGCTTCCAGGTCGAAGTGCTGGAGCAATCCGACGGCGAGGTCGCCGGTATCAAGGGCGCATCGCTCAAGGTGATCGGCGACTATGCCTACGGTCATCTGCGCACCGAAACCGGCGTGCATCGTCTTGTGCGCAAGTCGCCGTTCGATTCGGGCAATCGTCGCCACACCTCATTCTCCAGCGTGTTCGTCTATCCCGAAGTGGACGACTCGATCGAAGTCGAGATCAATCCCGCCGACCTGCGCGTAGACACCTATCGCGCTTCGGGCGCGGGTGGACAGCATATCAACAAGACTGATTCGGCAGTACGCATCACCCATCTGCCGACCAACATCGTCGTGCAATGCCAGAGCGACCGCTCGCAACACCGCAACCGTGCCGAAGCGATGGCGATGCTGAAATCGCGCCTATATGAAGAAGAGCTGCGCAAACGCAATGCCGAGAAACAAGTGCTGGAAGATGGAAAATCCGACATCGGCTGGGGACACCAGATCCGCAGCTACGTGCTCGATCAATCACGCATCAAGGACTTGCGCACCAATTACGAAGTCGGCAATACTCAAGGCGTGCTGGACGGCGACCTGGACGACTTCATCTCGGCCAGTTTGAAGCAAGGCGTTTAAACAAAATAAATAATCAGAGAACTGTTATGACTACCGAACCCATCATTCCGCAAGACGAAAACCAGATATTCGCGGAACGTCGCAGCAAACTCAACGCGATACGCCAAGCGGGCGTGGCCTTCCCGAACGACTTCGAGCGCAAGCATCTGGCCGGCGATCTGCATGCCGAATTCGGCGAGAAGACCCATGACGAACTGGAAGCATTGCATATCCATGTTGCGGTGGCCGGACGCATGATGTTGAAGCGCGTGATGGGCAAGGCCAGCTTCGCCACGTTGCAGGACATGAGCGGAAAGATTCAATTGTTCATCAGCAACGACAATACCGGCGAGGAAGCACACAGTGCGTTCAAGCATTACGACCTCGGCGACATCCTCGGTGCCACGGGTGTGCTGTTCAAGACCAAGACCGGCGAGCTTTCCGTGCGGGTTGTGCTGGTGCGCCTGCTGACCAAGGCGCTGCGCCCGCTGCCGGAAAAATTCCACGGCCTGGCCGACCAGGAACAAAAATACCGGCAGCGTTACTTGGACCTGATCACCAACGAGGACGCGCGCGCGGTATTCAAAAAACGCACCCAGATCATCCAGGCGATACGCGAATTCTTTATCCGTCACGGCTATCTGGAAGTCGAGACGCCGATGATGCACTCCATCCCCGGCGGCGCAGCGGCCAAGCCTTTTGAGACACACCACAATGCGCTGGACATGAAGATGTACCTGCGCATCGCGCCCGAATTGTATTTGAAGCGTCTGGTAGTGGGCGGCTTCGAGAAGGTATTCGAGATCAACCGCAACTTCCGCAATGAAGGCCTGTCCACGCGCCACAATCCGGAATTCACGATGCTGGAATTCTACGAGGCATACCGTGACTACACATACCTGATGGA
>CAIOKY010000028.1 GCA_903858965.1 uncultured Nitrosomonadales bacterium
CCGAACAACGCGACGCTGGTCATTGCCGGTGATGTGAAAGCCGATGATGTGTTCGCACTGGCGCAACGCTATTACGGCACTATCCCGAAAAAAACGTTGCCGGTGCGCAGGCAATTTACCGAGCCCAAGCAGATCGGTATTAAACGCCTGGTCGTGAAAGCGCCCGCCGAATTACCGCAACTGGTGATGGCGTATCACGCGCCTGCGCTCCAGAATCCGGAACAGGATTGGCAGCCTTATGCACTGCAGATGCTGGCGGGCGTGCTGGATGGCAATGAATCGGCGCGGCTCAACAAGCATCTGGTGCGCGAGCAGCAGGTCGCCAGTGCAGCGGGGGCAGACTATGATCCGGCGTCGCGCGGCCCGAGCGTGTTTTCTCTTGAGGCCACGCCGAGCACGGGAAAAACCGTACAGGATGTCGAGACAGCGCTGCGCACGGAGATCGCGCAACTGGTGAAAGACGGTGTGAGCGAGGACGAGTTGAAGCGCGTCAAGGCGCAGGTCATGGCGGGCGAAGTGTACAAGCTCGACTCGGTGTTTTATCAGGCGATGCAGATCGGACAGATGGAGAGTATAGGTCTCGGCTATAAAGCGATCCCGGTGATGCTGGAAAAACTTAAGGCGGTGACCGCCGAGCAGGTACAACAAGTTGCCAGGGAATTCTTGCAGGACGACAATCTGACGGTTGCGGTGCTTGATCCGCAACCGCTTTCAGGCAAGCCGAAACATCAGTCAGAAGGAGGGTCGTCCAATGTTCGCTAAAACAAAAATAATCCAGGCGATTGCAGTTGCGGGTTTGTGCTGCGTTACTTCTATTGCTTTTGCCACTCCCAACATCCAGCACTGGCAGAGCGCCAGCGGCGCGAAGGTGCTGTTCGTCGAAGATCACGACATCCCGATGCTGGATGTGGCGGTGACTGTCCCGGCGGGCAGCAGTTTTGACACGGCAGAAAAATCCGGTGTGGCATCCATGACCCATCAAATGCTGGATTCAGGTGTGGAAGGCCTGAATGAGGATGAGATATCGGGAAGCATGGCAGATATTGGCGCACAGTTGGGTGGCAGCCTGGACCCGGACCGTGCCAGCGTAACATTGCGCACTTTGAGCAGCGCGATGGAGCGCGACAAGGCGCTGAACATCATGGCTCGCGTGCTGCAGCATCCGGTGTTTCCGGAAGCGATCCTGGCACGCGAAAAAGTGCGCTTGATCGCGGCGCTGAAAGAGGATGACACCAAGCCGGAAAGCATCGCCGAGCGGGCCTTCCAGAAGGCGGTGTTTGGTACACATCCTTACGCGATGCGCGGCTCAGGCGAAGTCGAAACGGTGGGAAAGATTACCGTGCAAGACCTGAAGGATTTTTATCGCATGCATTATCAGGCTGACCGTGCGGTGGTTGCCATCATGGGCGATGTAACGCGTGCCCAGGCGGAAGCGATCGCGCAGCAACTCACCGAGAAACTGCCACGATCACCCGCGGCTTTTACCTTGCCGAAAGTTGCGATGCAGATCGCGGCGAGCGAACAGCGCATCCCGCATCCCGCGACCCAAAGCCATATCCTGATCGGCGCACCGGGGATGGCGCGCAACGACCCGGATTTCTTCCCGCTGTATGTCGGCAACTACACGCTGGGCGGCGGCGGTTTCGTGTCGCGCCTGATGAACGAGGTGCGCGAGAAGAAAGGCCTGGCCTATAGCGTCTACAGCTATTTCATGCCGCTCAAACAGCCCGGTGCTTTCCAGATCGGCCTGCAAACCAAGAAGGAACAGGCCGATGAAGCGCTGCAACTGGCGCGCAAGACGCTGGTGGACTTCGTCGCCCAAGGTCCGACTGAAAAAGAATTGCTGGCTGCCAAGCAGAATATCATCGGCGGATTCCCGATGCGCATCGACAGCAACCGCAAGATACTCGATTACCTGAGTGTCATCGGCTTTTACGATCTGCCGCTGACTTACCTGGCCGACTTTACGCACAACATCGACAAGGTCACTGTGGCGCAGATCCGCGACGCATTCTCACGCCATGTCGACCCAGTAGCAATGGCGACGGTGATCGTGGGTGCACCTGAAGAGGCCGCGAAATAGCGGTTTGCAAGATGAATACCGTAAGGATCATCGGCGGCGAGCTGCGCCGCCGTTTGATCAGCTTCCCCGATGCGGAAGGACTGCGCCCCACCCCGGACCGCGTGCGCGAGACCTTGTTCAATTGGCTGGGACAAACATTATACGGGCGGACCTGCCTGGACCTGTTCGCCGGTAGCGGCGCGCTGGGTTTCGAGGCCGCTTCGCGCGGAGCCGAGCGGGTGGTAATGGTGGAAATGAACCGCACGGTTTTGCGCGCTTTGCAGGATAACGCCAAGAAACTGGGTTGTGCGAATGTGTCCGTGCAGGGGCAGGATGGGCTAGAATTCGTCCTGCACGATGCGCACAAGTATGACGTGATTTTTCTGGATCCGCCATTTCAGAGTGAGTACCTGCCCAAGCTGCTGGAAATCCTGCCGCAGCGCCTGAACGAAAATGGTGTGGTGTATGTCGAATCTGGCGCGGCGATGGATGCTCCGCCGCCATGGCAGATACTTAAATCAGGCAAGGCAGGGCAGGTGCGTTATCAATTACTGGGGCTTTCCGTAAATGATTAAAGTTGTATACCCAGGTACGTTCGACCCCATCACCCGCGGCCATGAAGATGTCGTGCGGCGTGCTGCGGGGTTGTTCGGCGAGGTCATCGTGGCGGTGGCGGAAAGCCGCGCACAAACTTTGTTTAGTTTGACGGAACGCGTGGAGATCGCGGGCGAGGTATTCGCGAATTTTCCCAATGTGCGCGTGGAAGGTTTCAACGGCCTGCTGATGAATTTCGTGCAATTGCATGGTGCACGCGTGGTGTTACGCGGCTTGCGCGCAGTGTCGGATTTTGAATATGAATTCCAGTTGGCAGGGATGAACCGCAATCTGTATCCCGAGGTGGAAACACTGTTCCTGACCCCGGCCGAGCAATACACGTTCATCTCGGCCACGATGGTGCGCGAAGTCGCGCGCTTCGGCGGTGATGTCAGCAAGTTCGTATCGCCCTACGTGATGGACAAGTTGCAGCAGAAAAATAAATCTTTGCAGGGCTGAATCGCCCTGCAAAATTGAATCGTAAACAGGAGAAGTAACATGTCATTGATGATTACCGATGAATGCATCAACTGCGATGTGTGCGAGCCGGAATGTCCGAACGACGCGATCTATCAGGGTGATACCATTTATGTGATCGACCCGCACAAATGTACCGAATGCGTGGGGCACTACGATACACCGCAATGCGTCGAGGTATGTCCGGTGGATTGCATCCCGCTGAATCCGGATTACAAGGAAAGCAAGGAGCAGTTGCAGGCCAAGTATGAAAAGCTGATGGCCGCCAAGGGCAAATAGATCTGCCCTTGCAGTCGCTCACTGGAAACGCCGGGAAATTTGTAACAACACATCAGTAATATCAAGAGTGGGCGTTCGATAATTTTCAGATCATTCTCGACAGCCTGTTTTTGTTGTCATTCCACTACGGCCATTTAGATCTTGTTGACTGATTATGACTAGGAATATTTTATTCATCGGGCTGCTGGTTTTCTTGTTGGGAGGATGCGCCAGGTTATCGGCTTTGAGTGGTGAAATTGATCAGAATAATGGCGCTGCCCCACCCGTTCAAAAGAAAGAGATCAGAATTACGATCCCGATTTAGTGTTGAACAGTGGCTTGGAACCGGGGCGCTAACCGCAAGACGGCGGGTTAAATGACGGCATTAGGATCAATTGCCGTAAGAGCCGAAGTTTCGTGTAATGTTGAAGGCGGAAGGTCGCGAAGTTCCGGTTGTAGGTTTATCGTTGGTAATGGAGGGGAACTTAACCGAAGCGACCGGTGATATAGTCTTCCGTTTCCTTGCGCTTCGGGTTGGTGAATACCGCGCTGGTCTCGCCCAGTTCGATCAGGTCGCCGAGGTACATGTAGGCGGTGTAGTCGGAGATACGAGCGGCCTGCTGCATGTTGTGCGTGACAATCACGATGGTGAAATCTTCTTTCAGTTCGTCGATCAATTTTTCGATGTGTGCGGTTGAGATAGGGTCGAGCGCCGAAGTCGGTTCGTCCAGTAGCAGGACTTGCGGTTTGACGGCAATCGCGCGGGCGATGCACAAGCGTTGCTGCTGGCCGCCGGAAAGTCCGGTGCCGCTTTGTTTGAGCTTGTCCTTTACCTCTGTCCACAGCGCAGCCTTGCGCAATGCCCATTCCACGCGCGCTTCCATGTCATGCTTGCTGAGGTTTTCGTAGAGCTTTACGCCAAACGCGATGTTGTCATAGATGGACATCGGGAACGGCGTGGGTTTCTGGAACACCATGCCGATCTTGGCGCGCAGCATGTTCAGGTCCTGTTTGCTGTCGAGGATGTTCGCACCATCGAGCATAATCTCCCCGGTGGCTTTCTGTTTCGGATAGAGCTGATACATGCGGTTGAAGGTGCGCAGCAGTGTGGACTTTCCGCAGCCGGATGGACCGATGAACGCGGTCACCATCTTTTCCGCGATGCTCAGGTTGATATCTTTGAGCGCGCGGTAATTCCCGTAATAAAAATTCAGGTCTTTGATGATGATCTTCGGATTGGCGACAGATTCGATGTTCATGAGATTGCCTTGTTAATGACCAAGTTAGTGTGTAGTGGCGCTTTGCCTGAACAGCACGCGCGCCAGAATATTGAGTGTCAGCACGCTGACGGTGATCAGCAGCGCACCGGCCCAGGCAAGATTCTGCCAGTCTGAGTAAGGGCTCATTGCGAACTGGAAGATCACCACTGGCAGGTTGGCCATCGGCTGATCCATGTTGCTGCTCCAGAACTGGTTATTGAGTGCGGTGAACAGCAGCGGCGCGGTTTCGCCGCTGATGCGCGCCACGGCCAGTAATACACCGGTGATGATGCCGGCGCGCGCCGCGCGCAATGTGACGAAGTTGATCACTTTCCACTGCGGCGCGCCGAGTGCCGCAGCGGCCTCGCGCAACGTGCTGGGAACCAGGCGCAACATGTTCTCTGTGGTGCGGATCACGATGGGGATGACTAGTATGGATAATGCAAATGCACCTGCCCAGCCGGAGAAGTGTTTGACATGAACGACATACACTTCATACACGAACAGGCCGATCACGATGGAAGGGGCGGACAACAGCACGTCGTTGATGAAGCGGGTGATCGGCGCCATCCAACCGCGCTGGCCGAATTCCGCCAGATAAGTACCGGCCAGTATTCCGATCGGGGTGCCGATCAGCGTGCCGACCACGGTCATCATCAGGCTGCCGGCAATAGCGTTGAGCAGTCCACCAGTACTGCCCGGTGGCGGAGTCATTTTATCGAACACCATCGGGGTGAGCGCTGGCAATCCGTGATTCAACAGTGTGATCAATATCCAGCACAGCCAGAACAGGCCGAACAACATCGCCAGTACTGAGACAGTGAGTCCTATTGCGTTGATGATACGGCGGCGTGTATATAAATTCAGCATGGTATTTATGCAGCTTGGCCCTCGCGTTGCCCCAGCTTGTAGAGCATGTAGCGCGCGATGGACAGGACGACGAAGGTAATGAAAAACAGAATCAGCCCGAGTTCGATCAACGATGAAGTGTAGAGATCGCCGACTGCTTCGGTGAATTCATTGGCCAAGGCGGAAGAAATGCTGTTTCCCGGCATCAGTAGTGATTTGCTGAGTTCATGGGCATTCCCGATCACGAAGGTGACCGCCATCGTTTCCCCGAGCGCGCGGCCGAGTCCCAGCATGATGCCGCCTGCAACACCAACCTTGGTGTAAGGTAGAACAATATTCCACATGACTTCCCAGGTGGTTGCGCCCAAGCCGTAAGCGGATTCCTTGAGCAATGTGGGAACCACATCGAACACATCTCGCATTACCGAAGCGATGAATGGGATGACCATGATGGAGAGGATAATCCCGGCGGTCATCATGCCGATACCCATCGGAGGTCCGGAGAAGAATGGGCCGATGTAGGATAGTGTGCCCAGATGTTTATTAATCCAAGGCTCGACATGATCGGCGAACAGCGGAGCAAACACGAACAATCCCCACATACCATAGATGATGCTGGGGATGCCGGCGAGCAATTCAATCGCGATCCCGAGTGGGCGGCGTAAAATGCGCGGCGAGAGTTCGGTGAGGAACAATGCAATGCCGAAACTGACGGGGATGCCGATAAGTAGTGCGATGCCTGAGGTGACCAGCGTGCCAATGATCGGGATCAGCGCGCCGAATTTATCATTGACCGGATCCCAATCGGAGCTGGTCAGAAAACCAAAGCCAAAGGCATGAATGGCAGGCATGCTGCCCACCACGAGTGAGACGATGATCGCCATCAATAATGCCAATACGCCAAAAGCGGACACGCGTGTCAGGCTGCGGAACAGCAAGTCGAACAGTGCTTGTCGTTTAAGGCGCGCTTCGTGTGAAAACATTGGCATGGTGGTGTTCTTTTGGTTAAAAAAATCGCGGGGGCTCAGCCCCCGCGATTATAGCTTAAGGAAATACTGTGTCAGTCACGCTCCGCTGGCTTATTTCCAGACAGACGCGCCTGTTGCGTCCTTGATTTGTGCTTTCCATGCAGCACGAATCAGTTTTACAACATCATCTGGCAATGGGACGTAGTCGAGATCAGATGCCAATTTATCGCCTTTAGCATAGGCCCAGTCGAAGAACTTCAACACTTCCTTGCCGGTTTCCGGTTTGTCCTGCACCTTGTACATCAGGATGAAGGTTGCGCCGCTGATCGGCCAGCTGTTCTTGCCAGCTTCATCGGTCAGGATTTCATAGAAACCGGGGGCCTTGTCCCATTTTGCTCCTGCAGCCGCAGCCTGGAATGCAGTGGCTTCAGGCTGAACAAATTGACCATCGTGGTTCTTCATTTGTACGTGGTTCATTTTGTTCTGCAGCGCATAAGCATATTCCACGTAGCCGATGGAATTCTTGATACGTTGTACGTAAGAAGCCACGCCTTCGTTGCCCTTGCCGCCGGTACCGGCTTTCCAGGAAACTGCGGTACCCTCACCAACACTGGACTTCCATTCGGCACTGGCCTTGGATAGATAGTTGGTGAAAATGAAGCTGGTGCCGGAACCATCAGAACGATGCACCACGGTGATATCTTCATTGGGCAGTTTGATATCTTTGTTCAACGCGACAATCGCCGGATCATTCCATTTGGTGATCTTGCCAAGGTAGATGTCAGCCAAAGTAGCACCGTCCAATTTCAGTGTGCCGGCATCAACGCCGTTTATGTTAATGACCGGAACTACGCCGCCGATCACAGTCGGGAACTGCATCAGGCCATTCTTTTCCAGATCTTCAGGCTTCATTGGCATATCCGATGCGCCAAAGTCCACAGTCTTGGCTTCGATTTGTTTGATGCCACCGCCAGAACCTATGGACTGGTAATTCAGGCCGATGCCGGTCTGAGTCTTGTAGGCATCAGCCCATTTGGCATAAACCGGGTAAGGAAAAGTGGCGCCAGCACCGGTGATATCGGTTGCCAGGCTTGTGCTGGCATACGCTACCGCAGTGGCAGCGGTGATGCCGATGATGAGTTGCTTGAGTTTGCTGTTCATAATGTCTCCATTGGTATTGAGTATGCTATCTGCCGTTTTGATGATTGCCTAACCAACAACATCTTGTTGCGGGGTGCATATTAGGGTGACTTTATTACAGGAATATTACAGTAATAGTCCTGGTTGTCGAGTACCGCATTGCCGTGATCTGAATCGGGGAAATTCACAGTAACTCCTGAAATCATCTCTGTACTTCTCGTTCTATTTCCTCGACAGAGATATGGCGCACATCGCGCCCCTTTACCATGTAAATCACATATTCGGACATGTTTTTGGCATGATCTCCTATACGTTCAATGGCCTTGGCGACAAACAGGATTTCCAGTACGCTGGAAATGGTTCGCGGATCTTCCATCATGAGGGTGACCAGATAACGCATGACGGTGCGGAATTCCTCATCCACCAATTCATCCTGGCGCACGACCTGGGCTACAGCGGAAATATCCAGCTTGGCGAAGGCATCCAGCGATTGTCGCAGCATGCCCAGCGTCAGATTTGCCACATGTTTAATTTTATCGAATCGTGGCAAAGCGAGATTTTTTCTCTGCGCCAGATTCTTGGCTGTGAGGGCAATCTTTTTTGCCTCATCGCCGATGCGTTCAAGATCGGTAATTGTTTTTACCACCATCATCACCATTCGCAAATCATTGGCGGTCGGCTGGCGGCGCGCGATAATCTGGCTGCAACTTTCGTCTATGCCTACTTCGAGCGCATTGACGCGGTGGTCATCGGCGATGATACGATCAATTTGTTTTATATCACCTCTGCTCAGTGCATCAATTGCGAACCGCACTTGTTTTTCTACCAGCTCGCCCATCAACAAAACGCGTTCACGCACGGATTCCAGTTCTACATCATATTGCTTTGAAGTGTGTTCGTTATTAACCATCTGGCAGCTCCTTCACCTGGCTAAGGTAAACAAACAATATTACTCATAAATGATGAAGTTTTTGTTACAGACTAATCATCGTCGATACTTCATTCTGTTGTCCCTTTGAACTCTTTAAGTTCCATCTCGCATATTTTCTGAATGGGCGCTATCATTTTAATATTTGTTTAATAATGGAAATATAATATGATGAAACCAGCGCAGGTAGTAAGAGCATTGTCAGCCTTGGCACAACCCACGCGATTGGCGGTTTATCGTTTGCTGGTGGAGCGCGGACCGGAGGGCGTGCCAGCGGGTCATGTGGCGGAGAAGTTGCAAGTGTCTCCGGCGACATTGTCGTTCCATTTCAAAACGCTCAGCCACGCCGGATTGATTGAGAGCAGGCAGGAAGGGCGTTTCATTTATTATGCCGCGAATTTTTCGGTGATGAACGGCATGGTGGCATATCTGACGGAAAACTGCTGTGGCGGGAATCAGGCTGCTTGCGATGTTCCGCAAAAGAAGTGTTAATAACGTTAACGAGGATGGCGAGATGAGTGAGAAGCAATACCATGTGCTGGTGCTATGCACCGGCAATTCCGCACGCAGCATTTTGGGTGAAGTGCTGTTCAACATGTTGGGCAAAGGAAGATTCATTGCGTACAGCGCGGGCAGCAAACCGGCCGGACGGGTCAACCCATTTGCGTTGGAGCTGCTGCAACAACAGGGATTCAGCACGGAAGGTTTGCGCAGCAAGAGCTGGGATGAGTTCACTGTGCCCGGCGCACCGGAGTTCGACTTCATCTTCACTGTATGCGACAACGCAGCGGGTGAAACATGTCCGATCTGGCCGGGCAAGCCGGCCACCGCCCATTGGGGCATTCCCGACCCGGCGGCCGTGACAGGTGATGATGCAACCAAACGCGCGGCTTTTCGCAAGGCATCCGAGCAACTGGCGAAACGCATCCAGTTGTTCATGAGCTTGCCGATCGACAAGCTGGACAAGCTCACGCTAAAAGAAAAACTCGCAGAAATCGGTCGTACCGAGGATTGACGAGATGAACCTGTTTGAACGTTACCTGACCTTATGGGTGGGTCTGTGCATCATGATCGGTGTTCTGCTCGGACAATTTATGCCAGGTGAATTCCATGCCATAGCCAGTCTGGAAATTGCCAAGGTCAATATCCCGGTCGGCATGCTGGTTTGGGTGATGATTATTCCGATGTTGCTGAAAGTCGACTTCGGCGCGCTATACCGGGTAAAGGCACATCTGCGCGGCATCGGCGTCACGCTGTTCATCAACTGGGGCGTGAAACCTTTTTCGATGGCGTTCCTGGGCTGGTTGTTCATCCGCCATGTGTTTGCTGATTATTTGCCCGCGGCACAGCTCGACAGCTATGTTGCTGGATTGATTCTGCTGGCGGCCGCGCCGTGTACCGCAATGGTGTTCGTTTGGAGTAATCTGGTGAAAGGCGATCCGTATTTCACGCTGTCGCAAGTGGCGCTCAACGATACCATCATGATCTTTGCTTTCGCCCCGCTGGTGGGGTTGCTGCTCGGTATTGCGAGCATCGCCGTGCCGTGGGACACACTGTTGGTCTCAGTAGTCTTTTACATCGTAATCCCGGTCATTCTCGCGCAGTTGTTGCGTCGCCAATTATTGGCGCATGGCGAAGCTGCATTCAAACGGGCAATGGAAACAATCGCACCGCTGTCTATGGGCGCGCTGCTGCTTACTTTGGTATTGTTGTTTGCGTTGCAGGGCAACGCCCTTGTTGCTCAACCGCTGGTAATCGCCATGCTGGCCGTGCCGATCCTGATCCAGGTATTGTTCAATGCAGGGTTGGCCTATAGTCTGAACCGGCGCCTGGGTGTGGCGCATTGTGTTGCTGCTCCATCGGCGCTAATAGGCGCGAGCAACTTTTTCGAACTGGCAGTGGCCACGGCCATCAGCCTGTACGGTTTTCAATCCGGAGCGGCGTTAGCTACTGTGGTCGGTGTGCTGGTCGAAGTGCCGGTGATGCTGCTGGTGGTGAGAATCGCCAACGCTACGCAACATTGGTACGGGCCTGCCAAATATAGCCGCCCTGATTAGTCGTATAGTGCCAAGAATGGATGTGATCGTTTAATGGCGCAGCTCTTCGCGAACCTTTTTGCTGGCCAGTACGGTGAGGTAGTCCTGAATTCGAGCGCTTGATTCGAGGCGTGTGAGAGTTGAAACGTAGACGGTATTAACCTCTTCAACGGGGCAAGCAATTTCTTCGGCGAGCGCTTTGATTGTTTGAAGATGATTGGACTGTAACTTGAAGTTATTTGATGCGGTCATGAAATAATCCCCCTTTGGTTGAAGCAAAAAATAGCAATGAAGCTCAGTAATTATAGACAGAATTGTCTGGGGAATTAGCGATTTTGGCGCCGTATTTTCAAGCAATGGACATTGATCTTCAATTTCAATTTGCTAGGTGTGGTTGTTAATTTTAAATCTTGCGATACGTCATATTTGTTTAACCCAAGTTTCTTATACTAAAAAATTTGCTGAATTAATCAGCGTATGATTTGCAATCGCTGGACCAGCGTATGCAATCTCATCAGAAAAGGAAGAGCGCATTGCTGCGATGTCTTCATCGGTGATAGCTTCCCGGGAGAATACCGGGTGCAAACGAATATTCTTTTGTGGCTAGAAGACCGCGGTATGTCGCGTTAGCCAGTCATGTACAAAAACGAAAGCCTGCTATTTGGCCGCCCCAACCTTGCTTTTTGATGTGGCTCTAGTTTTGGATGGAGCTTTTGTTTTTGAGGGGGCTTTGGCTTTTTCCGGTTCCTTGGCCTTTTTGGCGACTTTAGCCTTTTCAGCCTTTTCCTCTTTTTTAGCTTCTTCCTTTTTTTTCAGGCTATGCATCATTTTGCGCCATTCCTGGAGTTGTTCATCTTCCAACTCCAACTGTAAAGCTAATGCTTCTTCACGGCTCAACTTATTTTTTTCCAGTCGGCGATCCAGCTTGCCGCCCATTCTCGACAACAATCGTTCGGTTTCAGCCTTGTTCAACAGTTTAACTTTGGCTAAATATTCAGGTTTGCTGATTTTCGGCATTATTAATTTCCTTCGATATCTTTAGGCAACAATCCGGATCCTATTCGTTGCAAACTGGAGTTGACTGGTGATTATGACTTGATCTTGCTCCCTGCTGCAAAGATTAGCTTTTCCGAAAAGCTCGCGCAAGTGTAATGTGCATAGAGCATGCATCGTACGTTTGGATTCCTCATAATATAAAAGGGTAATGCCTACCCCACAGTAAGCGCTGAGGACAGTGTTCCGCTACAGGATCATGAGTCTAACCACTCCTTGACTTGTTGAGTTACCCAGATGTCATCATCCAGAGGTAAATCGTGCCCTGCGGTTGGGTGCAAGCGCATAGCGCAGCACCAGTGTTGTGCCAGCGCCAGCGAGCATCTGACATTGACCAGTCGGTCTTGCTGCCCGGCCAGTAATAACACCGGTACGGGGGGCTTGGTTTGTGTGGCACGATAATAGAGCGCTGCCCGCAGTTGCCGCAGGATATTGGTGCGTGTGACGGGCCACTCCCGGGCGTAGGTCAGCCACTGTTGCAATATTGCCTGCCTGTGTTCCGAATGGTTTTTTAATGCACTGGTGAGATCCAGTATCAGCTTTTCACGCTGAACCGCCGAGCCGTAGAGCAGACGCAACAAGGCAAAATAGTTCGCCGGGCGCAGTCTGTGGTAGAAAGGGTTATAGGGTGACAGACTGGTATTGATCAATACCATTTTTTCGATTTCGTCCGGATACAGTTCGCTCCAGGATACCGCCACCATTGCCCCCAAGGATAAAGCCAGCACATGGTAAGGCGGGGAATAGCCGAGCTGTTTGAGTTGTGTGCGGCAATGGCCGGCCATTGCCGTCACGCTGGCGGCGCTGGTCTGCGCATGCAAGCTGCCATTGCCGGGGAAATCCAGAGTCACGACATGTTGCGCGCCCATGGTATTTTGAAACAGCATGGGAAACTCACCCCAGTGGCGGGATTCGCGCATCAGGCCACGCAACAGCACCCAGGTGGTCATGTGCTGTACCAGCGCGCGATGGCTTGTTCCTGCAGGCGACTGCGGCTGGGGCCCTTGACCACCCAGTTGCCATGACTGCAAGCGGCGCGCATCAGGAAGTCCAGCCAGACAGTGTGCCCGCGCAACACCCGGTGCAAGCGATGTTCTACCGAGGGATTGAATATTCCCTGGCGGGAAAACAATTGGCGGGGATTCTTCTTCACCCACAACCAGGAGCCCATTTCCAGCGTCAGGGGCAAGAAGGTTTTGTTCTGGTTTTGTTGTGCCTGCAGATAAAGATAATCCCATATGTCGCCATGGGTGCGATATTGCACGCTTTGCGGTTCATACAGGTATTTGTTGTTGGGATATATCTTCCGGAACAGTTCTTCCAGCGTGAGAATGTCAGCCAGGTGTTCGATCGGATTGACACTGTGGGCATAGGGAAACCATACCCGGTCACGCGAACCGAAACCGGAATGGCAATCCACGGCAATACTGAAAGGGCGCGCCAGTAATTCTTGCTGGACGACACGGCACAGCGCCAGATTCTCGTTCTCCATTGCGACTCCGGCCACTCCGCGATACCAAGGCAAAAGAGGGCTGATACGGTGCCCGCCCAGCAGGAAGGGAACTCTGCCTGCTGCCTCTATTGGCGCGTTGCGCATCAGGTCAACGCCTTGTGGATTGCAGCGCGTCGATTGCGACATGCCGCCGGGATTGATCAAAGGCATGAATACCAGCCGCACATCCTGCAGCAAATGATTCAGGCTTTTGTCCCACTCCAGACGGGCGAGCAAGCCACGCAAAAAGTACAGCAATACTTGCGTGCCAATGCGCTCCAAGCCATGGATGCCGCCAAAGAACCCGATCGCAGGCAACATCGGATCGGGGTTCCCCATGGTCAGTTGATATACCGGAAAGCGCATGTTGCCTGCGCTGACTTCACACGCGACATGTGCAACCAAGTGACCGCGGCCAAGCTCGAGTATACGTTCCAGTTCGTTTAATTCGGGCAGCGTGGACATGGCAATTATAAATATCGTCGATTCAAATTTGGAATGCAACTCCTGGATGATTTGCAGAATACCTGAAAAAACGGGTCTCCTTAGAGACCCGTTGAACATACATTGTGTGGCGGTGTTGCCTGGGGTGCAATTTACGTTTTCAGGAAGTGCCTGGCATAACGGCTGCTCATGCGCGACATTGGCGGCAGGATGAACAGGTCGGCGGTGTTGAATTCAGGATCCCATGCCGGTTCGCCGCAGATATAGGCACCCAGCCGCAAATAGCCCTTGAGCAAAGGAGGAATCGGTGCATCAAGGTGTTGATTCAGCGCCTGGAGCGGCAGCGGACAGCGCGGGAACACGCTGTATTCGGCAGGCGCGGAGTACAACTGTTGTAATTTTCGATAAATGCTTGCAGCCACATGTCCGCCATCCGCCATGCTGATGCTGGCGCAGCCAATCAGGTATTCGTGGCGGTGTTGCAGCATGTATTGCGCCAGTCCGCTCCATAACTGGGTGATGGTTGCACCATCGCGATGATCCCAATGCACGCAGGAGCGTCCGACTTCCACCATGCGGTCGCTGAGGTGCAGCAACCTGGTCATATCGAACTCAGTCTGGGAATAATAGCCGCCGATTTTTTCCGCCTGATCGGGTGAGAGGATGCGGTACGTTCCCACCACTTTATTTTCAATGCTCTCGCGTACCAACAAGTGCTCGCAATATTTGTCGAAAATGTCGCGGTCAATGCCTTCCTTTGCGCTGGGCAGATTGGCGCCCATCTCTTCGGCGAATACTTTATAACGCAGGCGTTGTGCCTCAAGTATTTCCGCATCGCTGTGTGCGATGGTGGTGATTAAACGCCGTTGGACGGCAGGTTGAGGTTGTCGATTGAGTTCCAGCATACACATCTCCCGTGGATTGGTTGAAGATGCTCGCAGATTAGGGATGACGTGTTGCAGCGTGATGACGGGAGTATGAAGGAAGTGTGAATTTACTATTTGGGCAGATGGTGCAGCAGCGGATCGACCAGCAGCGCATAAGCCGATTGAGATGAAAGAATGGTTTGCGGCACGGCAGGGATTGCGGGTTGCGTGATTGTTTGCCGGGCTGAACAGATATTTTGCAGTTCCTGTGCAATGGCTGCTTGTGCGGCACGTGCCAGCATGCGGCGATTTTCACTGGCAGCAGGCAGGGTCGGGGTGAATACTACCAGGGCATGGAGATTCGCGCAGCGCAGGATCTTCCAGATGGAGTGCACCAGCGTAGTGTCGCCGATGAACGCTGCGGCAGAGCTCGGCTTGCCTTCCCCGTCATGGTAGCGCAGTGCGATAGGGCACAGCCGCACGGCTGCATCGATGGCCGGCTGGATGAGTGCCGAGTGAAAGTGACCGACCTGCTTTCCGTCCGTCGTAGTGCCTTCGGGAAAGAGTCCCACGCAAGCACCGTGTTTGAGCAAGTTGCCGACGTTCCGGTTGATCAGTGAAGCATTCTGGCGCATGGCGCGCTCAACGAAAATCGTTCCGCTGCGTCGGCTGAGCCAACCGATAACGGGCCAATTGCGCACTTCCGATTTGGCAATGAATTGCGCCGGATGGATCGCATTCAGCACAAAAATATCCAGCCATGAGACATGGTTCGAAACTATCAGGCAGCCGCCTTCGCCACGCGCGGGTTGCTGTCCTTCGATCTGGATGCCGATGTTGAAAATGCCCAGCAGCTGCCGGCTCCATGTTTTCACGATGCGTTGTTGCCTGGTCTGGTTCAGATACGGGTAAACGATCGCCAGCACCATCCCGGAAAAAAGATGCAGTACGATGCGCAGGCCACGGAACATGGCGATCGGAATATTCGTGGATGCGGCACTATCTTCTGACGCATCGCTGTGCTTCAACGCTTGCGCAGAGTGTTTATCCATAATGAGCTTCCGCACCCTGATATCGTTCTTCGGCCACTTCTTGCGGGCGCAGGTGGCGCCGCTCGATGAACAGGCTGTTGCCGGGTTTTTCCTTGGCCATTTTTTTTGCGGCAGTGGCGGCTTCCGCTACGGCATGGTGCGAGCCGAATAATTCCGGAATAACCCAAGTCACGCCGATCGAGAGCGTGGGCAGCGGGTGGTGGACGATGCGCCCCTGCCTGTCGCTGCTCAGGTAACCGCCGATCGAGCGATGATCTTTATCGAACAACGCTGCCGAGGTGTGCGCAAAGACGGAGAGAGCCTGATGGCAGCGTTGTTCCCAATCCCGGCTTTGCATGACAAGGATAAAGTCGTCGCCGCCGATATGGCCGATAAAGTCATGCACCGGATCGCATACGGTGCCGAGCAGATTGGCGGTGAACTGGATCAACTCGTCGCCTTTGCGGTAGCCGCATACATCGTTGAAGGGCTTGAAGTTGTCGAGGTCGCTATAACAGACGGCGAAGGATTTTCCTGAATGAAGCAGATGTTCGATATGCTCGTTGATGGGAACATTGCCGGGTAATAACGTCAGCGGGTTGGCGTAACGCGCAGTTTCTATCTGGGCCTGGGTGATTTCGCGCAGCAGGTCCTGTCCGGTGCCGATCCCGATGTAGCGGCCTTGTTCGGTGATGATGAAGCCGTCGGTAAAATGCCTGATTTCGGATTCGCTCAGAAAACCGCTCAATTCATGGATCGGAGTCGATTTCTCCACCAGCAACGGCTCCGCGTTCATCATGTCCGCACAGGGTTTCTTGCCGAGCAACTCGCGTCGGTATGGTTGTGCGAGGCTGTCCACGAATTCGTAGCGGTTTATCAATCCCACCGGGCGGCCATTTTTGACGACAGGTATCGCCCGCAAGTTTTTATTGGCGGAGAAATTGGCGAGTATTTTTTCGATCCCTGTTTCCGGCTGCATAGGTTCGACATAGCGCAAGATGGTTTCCACCGTGACACTGCGTGGACTTCTGTAGGGTTGTTCAGACGGATGGTTGGAGTTGATCAAACAGCCGACATCTGCCGGCGGATGCAGAGGCGGAACCTGGCTGGGACGGGCGATGAAATAGCCCTGCCCGCACGCGATCCCGATATCGCGTGTGGTCCTGAATTCTGCGGCGGTCTCGATTCCTTCGGCGATCACCTGTGTGCCGGAACTGAGTGCGATGCTTTGGATCGATCTTAGAAATTGTTGCTTGAGTGGGTCGGCATTGACGCCCTGCACGAAGTGCATGTCCACCTTCACGAACTCGGGGCGCAATTCTGACCACAGGCGCAGGCTTGAAAATCCCTCGCCCAGATCGTCGATCGCGATCTGGAAACCCATGCTGCGGTAGTGCAGCAGCGCGTTGCGCATTTCCTCAAAATCGAAGGTGGGCTGATTTTCGGTGATTTCGATGATGACCCGTTTCGGGTCGATGCCGATGTTTTCCATGAAGGCCAGCGTTTGTCCGTTCTTGAAGCTGGGATGCGCCAGTGCTTCCGGGCTGACATTCAGGAATAATTGGCCGGGCAGATGCTTGACGGCAAATGACTCCAGCACAGTTTGTCTGCACAGCATTTCAATTTCCAGTGAAAGTCCCTGTTGCCTGGCGGCCGCGAATAGGTTGGCAGGCGAATGCAACGGGCTGTCGGCAGGGCCGCGGATCAGTCCCTCAAAGCCGAAAATCTTGCCGCTGGAGAGATCCATGATCGGCTGGAAAAGTGCCGAGAGGTCGCGCTGGTCGAGAATGTCCTGTAGCGATTTCATCGTAAATATCCCGTATGTGGCGAGTGCCAGCAGGATAATCCGCAATTGTTTCAGTTGAATTAAGGCGGCATTGCAGATTGATTGCGCAGCAGGCAATAAGGAATCATTTTTGCCCCATCACCTTTACTTTTTCTATCCCGGATATCAGCTGCATTCACCGGTTCAGATTTAACCATCCTGCAACACAATCTTCACGGAATCTTCGCATTCGACGAGTAGTGTGCGCGGGCATGAACAAGTTCCGGCATCTCAAATTCGGGCATTTGGCGTGGCTCGTTCCGTTGTTGCTCTACAGCAGCGATGCGCTGGCATGGGGTTTGTACACGCATGTCTATTTTGCCCAGCAACTGGTGTGGGCGGTGCCGCTTGCCGATTCCCGCTTTCGCCGTGCCGTCAGTATGTTTCCAGCCTGGGTGATGGCCGGTGCGTGCATGCCGGATCTGTCGCTGACCGGGCAACACGCCGGCACGCATGATTTCACGCAGACCCATCAATGGGATACCGCGCGCAAGTTGCTCGAACAGGCTAGTTGCGATGAAGAGCGCGCCATTGCGTTGGGGTTTGCCAGCCACCTGCTGGTGGACATCGTCGCGCACAATCACTTTGTGCCGGCGCACGAGAAATTGTGGGGGAACGTGCCGATCGTGACCCATGCGTCCAGCGAGTGGGCGATGGATGCGCATATCAAGAACCATGTGTTCAACTCGCCCGCCGAACTGCTCAAACAGAATCAGGATGTGCTGGCGCATTTTTCCGCGCTGCACTTCAAATGCGATCCGCTGAAAGCACGGCGCGCGATCATGTTGCTGGCACACGGTGATGCGCTGCTGCGCGGCAGCCGTCTGGCCGAGGGGATATACCATACGGGCAAGATACTGGATCGCAATTTGAAACGCCGCTTCAATTATTATCTGCGCGAAACTTCGCGCCGTCTGGTGCAGATCAACCAGCTGATCGAGGGGCATAGCCCGGTCTGGCATCCGGAACCGCCGTTGCCGCATCTGGCGCATGACCGTGTGCGGGCGTACTCGCTGCGGTAGATCAACTACCACTTGCCGATACCGCTGGATCTGTTTCTGGAAACTGAACTGCTAAAGGCCTAAGGATAAACCCGATACCACCGCACCTATCACTATTCCCGCCAATACATCGCTCGGGTAATGCAGCCCGAGCACCAGGCGCGAAACGGCCACCAGTGCGGTGAACGGCAGCAGCAGCCAGGCGAGCGCCGGGTAGTAGGCCAGCGCTATGACACTGAACGCCACGGCATGCAACGTGTGACCGGAAGGGAAGCTGAACTGATCCAGCGGCGCGATGCCGCAGCTGATGCCCTGATTTTTGTTGTACGGACGCGGGCGATGCGTCTTGTGTTTCAGCCATTTGTACAGCACGGTGCAAACCAGTCCGGCGGCTGCCATGTGGAATACCGGCAACAGCGCGGCAGCGCGGAACTCAACCAGCAGCCATACCATCAGGCAATACCAGAAGATGCCGTCGCCCAGCCGGCTGATCAGGCGGAAAGCCCGGCGTATCAGGGGATTGATGCTTGCGCGGTTGAAGCGCAAGCACCAGGCTTCATCCCAGGTTTGGATCCGTTGCAGGTTGTAGATTCGGTGTGACATGGCGCACCTCCGGTTTGACGGCTAGTTGCACAAGGGCTTGCTCGAATTCATCCACGATGTTTTGCCAGTCGAGTTTCAGCATGGTCTGGTGCGACTGTGCACGCAATGTTGCGACGCTCGCCATATCGTTGGCCAATCCGCATGCCCGATCGATGAATTGATCTTCATCGCCGAATTCGGCATGCAAACCGTTCTCCTGGTGTTTGATATGTTGGGCGGCTGCCGCGTAACGATAGGCCACCACGGCAAGCCCGCTGGCCATCGCTTCCACGGTCACGTTGCCGTAGGTTTCCGTCATGCTGGGGAACAGGAAGATGTCGCCCGACGCATAATGTGCGGCAAGGTCTTCGCCGGTGCGCATCCCGGCGAAGATATATTCCGGATTTTTCTGTTGCAGCTCTTTGCGTACCGGGCCATCGCCGACCAGGACCAGCTTCAGTTTAGGATTGAGCGCCTGCATCGCCTTGAAGGTGCGCAGCACCAGCGGCATGTTCTTTTCCGCGGAGATGCGGCCCACGTAGATGACCGCCAATTCATCATCGCCAACCACGCCCCATTGCAGGCGCAGTTTTTCACTGCGCTTGCCTGGATGGAACAATGCCGTATCAACGCCGCGCGCGACCACTTGCAGGTTCTGGTAACCCTCTTGTGTCAGTGTGTCCCTTAATTCATTGGTAGGCACCAGCGTGACATCGGTGCGGTTGTGCAAGTTGCGCAAGTACGCGGCAACGGTCTTTTGCAGCCAGCCGAAGCCGTAATGCTGGCTGTAACTGTGGAAATTGGTATGGAAATCGCTGCTGACCGGGATGCCGAGTTTGCGCGCGGCCGATAAAGCTGATGAGCCCAGTGGGCCTTCGGTGACCAGATGCACCACGTCGGGACGCTGTGCGGTCCAGAGTTTGATCAACTGCCGTTTGGCAGGCAGGCCCAGTTTCAAACCTTCATAACGGGGCAGGGGAAAACCGCGCACCAATACTTCCTGCAAGGTGAGTTCCTGTTTCGCGCTGTCCTGCGCATTCTGGCGCGGCCGTATCAGCTCGACCACGTGGCGCTGGCGCAATCCTTCCACCATGCGGCTGATGGTCATTGCCACGCCGTTGATCTCCGGCGGGTAAGTCTCGGTCACGATAGCGATACGCAGCATGCGGTTTGCCATGTTTTCTCCTTGGTTATGGATATTCATGGCGCGCACTCTCTCACCGGAATGAGAAAGTTTGATGAAGCTTTTATGAGGGTTTTGTGACGGCTTTCAGCCCAGCAGGATCAGCAGCCAGACCGAAACGACATTCAGCAGGCTGAGCAATACCGCCGCACTGCCGATATCCTTGGCGCGTTTGGCGAGCTGGTGATGGTCCAGCGAGGTGTGGTCCACGGCGGCCTCCACGGCGGAATTGAGCAATTCGACGATCAGCACCAGCAACACGCTGGCGATCATCAATGCCTTGCCGATCGCGCTGACAGGCATGAATAGCGCGGTCGGCACGAGGATGCATGCCAGCAGCACTTCCTGGCGGAAGGCATCCTCATGGAGGATCGCGGCGCGCAACCCGGCCAGCGAGTAGAACAATGCGCTCCAGACGCGCTTCAGTCCGGTCTTGCCTTTGTATGGGCTTTCCATGTTTTCCCCTGAGAATTGATCGTGGATGGCATTAGTATAGGCAAGTGCGGCAGGGTAGTGGCTCTTTGTTGCAGATTTGTTAAGAAATGGCTTGCCGCGGCATATTTAGCCGCCCCGGAAAATTCAGGTTGAACATTCCGGCTTACTTCGGTAGAATCCGCGCTCTTTTGAAATCGGTTGGAGTAGAACCATGGCACGTGTCTGTCAAGTAACGGGGAAAGCCCCGATGACCGGGAACAATATTTCCCACGCAAACAACAAAACCAAGCGCCGCTTTTTGCCGAACCTGCAACGCCGCCGCTTCTGGGTCGAAAGCGAAAACCGCTGGGTCAGCCTGCGCCTGACCAATGCAGCGCTGCGCACCATCGACAAGAACGGCATCGATGCCGTGCTGACTGATATGCGCGCCCGCGGCGACAAAATCTAAGGAACACGACCATGCGCGAAAAAATCAAACTCGAATCCAGTGCCGGTACCGGTCATTTTTACACCACGACCAAGAACAAGCGCACCACGCCGGAAAAGATCGAAATGAAGAAATACGATCCCAAGGCACGCAAACACGTCATGTACAAGGAAACCAAGCTGAAGTAATTCAGGCTGGTTCTGTAGTGCAAAGAAAAACCCGCGAGAGCGGGTTTTTTATTTTGTTCGGATATGTAGGATGGGTGGAGCGCAGCGATACCCATCTTTTTCGTTATTTAATTTGTTGGGTATCGCTACGCTCAACCCAACCTACGCGGGCTCATTCCGGTCTTAGCGTAACATGCCAAGCAAAACAGCTTGCCAGTTGAGCTGGAATTCCAGGAGCGTTTTCTTTCACCCATTGCTCCATTTCGCTGGTTTCGAAAATCGTCGCAGCACCACTCCACGCTGTTACTGGGTGACCGCCCTTTTCTGGGTCTTCAGAATAGAACAAATACGGTTCATCTCCCACACTCGCATCAGTAAATAAGATGAACCATCCTTCGCTCTCGAAGGAGTCAAAGACTCTAACCGTTTTCAGTTTCTGTTCTTTGGCAATAGCAACTTGTAATTGGTCCTTTCTACGAGCAGTTAATCGACGATCAACGCCATCACAAGGATATGAATTAACCCAAGCTATAGATTGCTCATATTGTTTCTGAGTAATTCTTTTGTCGCGCAAAGTCTCACCGAGAGCCTGAATTAGAGATATTCTGTTTTTATCGGTCAACCGTGGTTCTGTCGCGGGATATTCAGCGCGAGCACAAAATGTAGTTGCCAATAAAGCAATGGCTAATAACCACCTCATTTTTTGTAAGCCCACGGAGTTAGGGTATTCATACTGCGCACTAAGTCCTCTGCGCAACGTAAGGAGCGCAGGTCAGACAAGGAGACAGGCAGCGAGAAACCGGAATGTATAGATTGATACATGAGGATTTTGAGCTGTTTTTCGACGCAGTATCACCAAGCGCAGTAGTTGCCCAGAGGGCTTAACTCTGAACCCAAGCTTTCGCTTCTGCGTAATCCGTAAACACACGTATATCCGCATCCACAAAGGTGCGCGAAATCCATGCTGTCCAGGTGAGCCACTGATTGTCGGTAACCACGGCGATCTTGCTGAAGTCGTGGTTGTGTTCGCGGCGGAAGAATTTTATTTCTTCCCACGCCACGTCGATGGTGTAGCTGACCATCGCGCGCAGGTCGAACAGCAGGTTCACCGCGCCGGGCGATTTCAGTTTGTATAAGGATTGTTCTTCGAAGGTCTTGAAGTCGGCGATGGTGAATTCGCCGAGGACGGCGACGTTGACGAGGTTTTCGGTTTGTTCGACGGTGATCATTTTATTTTCCTCTTTTTTATTTTTATAGATTCTTAATGTTTCGGACTCAAGTATAAGCTTAGCACACCGCTGGCGATGATGAGCGCCATGCCCAGCCAGCTGCTCAGCGGCAACACTTCATCCCACAGCAGGATACCGAACAGGCTGGCGAACACGATGGTGCTGTATGCCAGGCTGCTGACCACCAGCGTGTGGCCGACGCGGTGGGCATGCGTCATCGCGATCTGTGCGAGCGTGGCAGTGCTGCCCAGTCCGAGCAGGATGAGGAAGTTCTGTGCAGTGATCGCATGCACGTTGTCGAACAACATCCATACGCCGCTGCAGACCGACGCAGTCAGGCTGAAGTAGAACACGGTGCGCGGCGCCGGTTCGCCGAGGATGCCGAGCTGCTTGACGTTGAGGTAGGCGATGCCGGCCAGGAAGCCGGAGATCAGTCCGAGCAGGCCGGGCAGCCATTGGTCGCGCGCCAGCACAGGGTGCAACAACAGCACCACGCCGCAGAAACCCAGCGTGATCGCGATGGTCATCGGCAGGTGGAATTTGTCCTTGTACACGACCATCGTGAACACCGTGAGGAACAGCGGCGCGGTGTAATTGAGCGTGACCGCGGTGGCGAGCGGCAGCGCGGTGATGCAGTAGAAGAACAGCGCGAGCGCGACCGTGCCCGAGATGCCGCGCCACAGGTGCGCGCGCCAATGCTGCGTGGACACGCTGATGCGCTGCTGGCGCATGATGAGATAGACGATCAACAGCCCGACGGAGGAACGGTAGAACACCAGCTCGATGTGCGAGAAATAGGATGCGCCTAGCTTGACGAACACACCCATGATGCCGAACAGCAGGCCGGCGACGAGCATCCACAACGAACCGGTATTTTTAGTCATTCCCGCTTACGCCGGAATGACGATCAAAGATGCGATGCAAGATTGCGGCGCAGATACTCGTGGAAATGCAGCATGCCGTCTTCGGTGGGCGACTGGTATGGGCCCTGTTCTTCGATGCCGCGCTGGTACAGCGACTTGCGTCCCTGGTGCATACGCAAGCAGATGATGTCGTCTTCGACTGCTGTTTCGTTATAGGCTTTCTGTTCGGCTTCGACATACTCGCGTTCGAACAGCGCGATGTCTTCGAGATAATAAAACTCGACGATGTTGGTGCAGGCCTCCGCGCCGCGCGGCACCAGCGTGCTGACCACCAGCGTGCCGGGATACCACTCGACCATGATGTTCGGGTAGTAGGTCAGCCAGATCGCGCCGTACTTCGGCAATGTGCCGTGATAGCGCAGCACCTGTTCATGCCACTTGCCGTATACATCGCTGCCGGTCTTGCGCAGGCCATTGCGGATGCCGACGGTCTGCACGCTGTACTGTTCGCCGAATTCCCACTTGAGATTTTCGCAGTCCACGAAATTGCCCAGACCGGGATGGAACGGCACGACGTGGTAATCCTCGAGGTACACCTCGATGAAGGTCTTCCAGTTGAACGCGTATTCGTCCACTTGCACGCGGTCCAGCATGTAGCCGGAAAAATCGATCTCCTGCATCACGCCCACCTTGGCCAAATCTTTGGCGACATCGCGCTTGCCGGAAAACAGTAAGCCGTTCCAGTTCTGCAGCGGCGATTTGTTCAGGTTCAAACAGGGATTCTCCGGGAAGTGCGGCGCGCCGAGCAATTCACCATCGGTCTTGTAGGTCCAGCGATGCAGCGGGCAGACGATGTGTTGCGCGTTGCCGCACCCTTGCAGCATGATAGCCTGCCGGTGGCGGCAGATGTTGCTGAGCAGCTCCACGCCATGTTGGTTGCGCACCAGCATTTGTGCCCCGCCTTCCACCACATGGTAGTCACCGGGATTGGGAACCATCAGCTCATGACCGACGTAATTCGGTCCTTGCGCGAACAGCAGGCGTTGTTCGATCTCCAGTATCCTGGGATCAAAGTACCAGCCTAGCGGCGGTTGAACCTGCGCCGGGGTGAGCTGGATTATGCTGGCGATATTGGACATGCCCTGATTGTGTACGTGATGCACGGGGGATAGCGATTGTCCCCGAAATTAATTGGGGGGGCAACAAAAATTGCCGTAATTAAAGTGGCCTGGTGAACAGGCTTACATCATTTTATCGTCAGGGCAGGTTGCGCCGCCATGCGATGCCCAGCGCGGCCAGGCGCGTGTGCAGGCTCTTCTGGTCATCGGCGAGCACGTCCATCACATCGGAAAGCTGTTTCGATTTGAGGATGGCCAGCAACATGAACAATGCCGTGATCAGCGTGGTGACCACGAAATACATCACGCGTGTGGAAATCGGCGCATCCGCTTCGGCGATCAGATTCATGCCGAGCAAGCCGGTGGCTACCGTGCCGACCATGCTGAACACGGTCACCACGGTGAGGCGCACGATGGTGGTGGATTGCTGGCGCTGCGCATTGCTGTCGAGATACTGGCTCATGTCGCGCAGCTCTTCCTTGACCTCCTGATACAACGCTTCGTTGCCCAGATGCTGGCTGCATAGACGATACAGTGCCTGGACATGCGAACGCTCGGAGATCTCGTGGAACCAATAGCGGTGGGTAAAGCGCAGGAAGGCCTCGAAGCTGGCGTATATTCTGCGCCTGAAGCGGCTGATGGATTGCGGCACGCGGATGTCCATGTCATGCACCGCATCCACCATGCGGTCGGAAAACACCAGCAGCGAGGCGCGGTGAAAATGCACGATCATGAACAGCAACACGTATTGATGACGGAACTGCGCCAGGATGCCGCGCGTCTGGTCATGGAAATAACCGGCTTTCGCATCACCGACCACGATGAAAGCACGTCCGGTACAGAGGAAGCGCGTATTGGGACCTGCTTCGGTATCGGTCCAGAAGCGGTCGTAGCAGTAACGCGATTCGAATTCGACCACGTCCAGGTCATGCGTGGGCAAGGCCTCATCGGGATGCAAGGTGGCGACCAGTCCGAGACGTAGCCAGTTCTCCCGGCTCATGCCGCGCGGATCATCCACCGCCAGGAACGCCATCAACGGCATACGGTGATATTCGATCTGGCGGTAACGCAGTTTGCCGATTTCCTCGGAAGGATCCAGCACCAGGGGGCGCAACAGAAAATCCCAGTGCGCGGAAATGCCGGGCGAACGGTGCTCGCGGGTGTAGGAGAGGAATTTTTCCTGGTTGTCAGAATCGGACACGGCCAGCACCGTGCCGTCTGCGGACAACCATTCGGCCTGGTAGATATTGTGCTTGCCGTGTCCATCCCTGTCCCACCCTGTCGGATAGGCGCGGCCAAAGCGGTACAGCAGGTCGCATACTGTGGCGAACGGCAGGTCGCTGCCGGACAAAGCGACCTTAAGAAAGGCGACATTGATATCGTCGAAGAACCACAGCTCGATGTGTTCCACGGCCAGCGTGATGGGCGTCTGGCCTTCGTGCAATACCATCCGCAAATTGGCAACCCCGTTGCGCCGGAATATCTTGAGTGCCGAGCCGCCGGGCGGGTCGACGGCATCATGCGACATGCGGCTGTGGCTCTCGCCGTAGACGAAACGCTGGATATAAGGCAGGAAAGCGACGAATTCCTTGTAGTGCCGTTCCTCAAAATCACATTCATCCGCCTGAAACCGGTCTTTCAGTTTGCACCATGGATTACCCGCGCCATCTTGCGTCAGCAGTTCCCAATGGTGTTGTGTGCTTCCGCTATCCCCGAGCGGCATCAGTTGTACCGGCCAGCAAAGCACTTCGCGGAAATGTCGGACGATATGGTTTTGCGAGCTAGCGGTCATCATGGGTTCCAGTGCATTGATCCGTGGTTGGCATGCAAGATAGCGTCATCGTAAATTGCGACAGATGAAATCCAAGTTTACCGCAAGTTACGCAATTAAATTCTAGTGTGTGACGTCGAATGTTACGCCGTGATGCAAGCAATTGTCCTGCGCATGGCCTTTGGGTAGAATGCGCCTCTTTGCACGCGGAAACAGATGATGCCCGGCACCTCCCATAAAACCCCAGCGAAAACCCAGAAAGCGCCGGGCCTTGAGCAGAAAACACAGGGTTTCGAAACGGCCATGGCCGAGCTTGAACAAATCGTCGCCGACATGGAAGCGGGCAAGTTGTCGCTGGAGGATTCGCTGGCTGCCTATAAGCGCGGCGCCGAGTTGCTGTCGTTCTGCCGCTCCAAACTGGAAGACGCACAGCAGCAGGTACGCGTGCTGGAGGACGGTGTATTGAAAGATTTTTCCGGTACGGGTGAGTCCGGCCTATCCTGATGCGTGCTGATTTCCAGAGCTGGGTTTCGGCCCGGCAATCCCATTTCGAGGAAGTGCTGCGCAGTGTGTTGCCGCGTGCGGAAGCCATGCCGCAACGCTTGCATGAGGCGATGCGCTATGCGGTGCTGGACGGCGGCAAGCGCGTGCGTCCATTGCTGGCGTTTGCAACAGGCGAGCTGGCCGGCGCGGATGAGGCACGCTTGAATATCGCGGCGGCATCGGTCGAATTGATCCATGCCTATTCGCTGGTGCATGATGACCTGCCGTGCATGGACGATGACGTGTTGCGTCGCGGCAAGCCGACCTGTCATGTGCAGTATGACGAGGCGACCGCGTTGCTGGTCGGTGACAGCTTGCAGACGCTGGCGTTTCAACTGCTTGCGGAACAGCGTTTGAGCGATGATGCGCGGCGCCAACTGGAAATGATCAAGCTGCTGGCAGTGGCGTCCGGCTCGCGCGGTATGGCGGGCGGGCAGGCGATCGACCTTGCCAGCGTGGGCAAGTCGCTCACGCTGCCCGAACTGGAATTCATGCACATCCACAAGACCGGCGCGCTGATCCGCGCGGCGGTGTTGCTGGGTGCGCACTGTGGTTCGGTATCTCAAGCTCAACTGGACAAGCTGGATCGTTTTGGCAAGCTGATCGGCCTGGCATTTCAGGTGGTGGACGACGTGCTGGATTGCGAAGCGGATACCGCGACATTGGGCAAGACAGCGGGCAAGGATGCCGATAACGACAAGCCGACCTACGTCAGCCTGCTCGGCATACATGACGCGCGCGCGATGGCGCAGCGCCTGCATCGCGAGGCGCTGGAAACGCTGGCGGATTTTGGCGATTCCGCACTACGCCTGCGTGAACTGGCAAACTTCATCGTGTTGCGAAAGTTCTGATGTTTACCTTACTCAATGACATCAACACTCCTGATGACTTGCGCCGCATGGATCGCGCGCAGCTGCCGCAATTGGCCAGCGAGTTGCGCGAATTCCTGGTCGAGTCGGTCAGCAAGACTGGTGGGCATCTGTCTTCCAACCTTGGTACGGTCGAGCTGACCATCGCGCTGCACTATATCTACGATACGCCGGAAGACAAGTTGGTCTGGGATGTAGGGCATCAGACTTACACGCACAAGATACTGACCGGACGGCGCGAGGCGATGAATAAATTGCGCATGGCGGGCGGCATTGCCGGTTTTCCCAAGCGCGAAGAAAGTCCGTATGACACTTTCGGTACCGGGCATTCCAGCACCTCGATCTCGGCAGCACTCGGCATGGCAGTTGCCGCGCAACTGCAGGGTTCGGAGCGCCGCGCCGTGGCGATCATCGGCGATGGTGCGATGAGCGGCGGCATGGCTTTCGAGGCGCTGAACAATGCCGGCGCGATGGATGCGAACTTGCTGGTGATCCTCAACGACAACGATATGTCCATCTCGCATCCGGTCGGCGCGCTGAACAATTATCTGGCCAGGCTGATGTCGGGACGTTTTTATGCGGCGATGCGGCGCGGCAGTGAGAAAGTGCTGAAGGGCATGCCACCGGTGCTGGAATTCGCCAAGCGCGCGGAAGAACACGTCAAGGGCATGGAGACGCCGAGCACCTTGTTCGAGGACTTCGGTTTCAATTATATCGGCCCGATCGACGGGCATGACCTGGATGTGTTGCTGGATACCCTCAGCAACATTCGCAAGCTGAGCGGCCCGCAGTTCCTGCACATCGTCACGCAAAAAGGCAAGGGTTATGCGCTGGCCGAAGAAGATTGCCTGTTGTATCACGGCGTGGGCAAATTCGACCGTACCAATGGTATCGTTCCCAAGACTACCTCTGCCCAGCCCACTTACACGCAGGTGTTCGGGCAATGGCTGTGCGATATGGCGACACAGGACGAGCGTGTGGTCGGCATCACACCGGCAATGTGCGAAGGCTCCGGGCTGGCGGAATTCGCGCAGCGTTTCCCGGAGCGCTATTTCGATGTGGGTATCGCCGAACAGCATGCGCTGACGTTCGCGGCAGGGTTGGCTTGCGACGGATACAAGCCGGTGGTGGCGATCTACTCGACTTTTTTGCAGCGCGCCTACGACCAACTCATCCACGACATCGCGATACAGAACCTGCCGGTGGTGTTCGCGATCGACCGCGGCGGGCTGGTCGGTGCCGACGGCGCAACGCATGCGGGCAGTTTCGATCTTTCTTATTTGCGCTGCATCCCGAATATGACGGTGATGGCGCCCGCCGACGAAAACGAATGCCGCCAGATGTTGTACACCGCGATGCAATTGAGTACGCCGAGCGCGGTGCGCTATCCGCGCGGCACTGGGCCGGGTGTGGCGATCAATAAGGAGATGCATGCACTGCCGATAGGCAAGAGCGAGTTGCGCCGCAGCGGCAAGCGGGTGGCTATCCTGGCATTTGGCAGCATGCTCGCGCCTGCGCTGACGGTGGCTGAGCAGCTCGATGCGACAGTGGCGAACATGCGCTTCGTCAAGCCGCTGGATGCCGGTATGGTATTGCGCCTGGCGCGCGAACATGAGTTATTGGTGACAGTGGAAGAGAACACCATACAAGGGGGCGCGGGCAGCGCGGTGGCGGAATGCCTGCAAATACATGGCATCGTCATTCCGTTGTTGCAACTCGGCCTGCCGGATCGCTTCATCGAGCAGGGCGAGCACGCGCAGATGCTGGCCGATTGCGGCTTGGACGCCAATGGCTTGTTGAGACGTATCAAGAATAAATTGACCTAGTAAATTTGTCGGGATTGGTTATAATCCCTCGTCCATGCAACCTGATTAGGAAATCAGTCATGAATACTCCCGTGCCAGATTTTATTCCCGATGTACAAAGCTCCGCTGATACGCGCCATCTGGCGATAGATCGCGTCGGCATCAAGGGCATACGCCATCCGGTCAAGGTCAAGGATAAAAGTGTCGGCGTGCAGCACACCATCGCCACGTTCAACATGTATGTGCATCTGCCGCACAATTTCAAGGGCACGCACATGTCGCGCTTCGTCGAGATACTCAACCACCATGAGCGCGAGATATCGGTCGAGTCTTTTGAAAGCATCCTCAGCGAAATGGTGACACGCCTGGAAGCGAAGTCCGGCTATATCGAGATGAGTTTTCCGTATTTCGTCAACAAGACTGCGCCGGTGTCCGGGGTGCAGAGCCTGCTCGATTATGAAGTCACCCTGATCGGCGAAACGATCAACGGCAAGCCGCGCATCACGATGAAAGTGCTGGTGCCGGTCACCAGCCTGTGTCCCTGCTCGAAGAAGATATCCGAGCGCGGCGCGCATAACCAGCGTTCGCATGTCACGCTCACATTGCGCACCAACAGTTTCGTCTGGATCGAGGATGCGGTGCGCATTGCCGAGGAACAGGCATCCTGCGAACTGTATGGTCTGCTGAAACGGCCCGATGAAAAATACGTCACCGAGCGCGCTTACGACAATCCGAAATTCGTCGAGGACATGGTGCGCGATGTCGCGGCGGTGCTGGACAAGGATGACCGTATCGATGCCTATATCGTGGAATCGGAAAATTTTGAATCCATCCACAACCATTCGGCCTATGCACTTATCGAGCGGGATAAGACAAGGGATTGAGACGAACCATTGCTCCGTTGTTGCTTAATCCCGATTTCCTGCGTTCCTTAATGATCCTGTTTCGATGAAACCTGTCGCCATTTTTCGCCATACTGCAACTGAAGGTCCCGGCTATATTGCCAGTTTCCTCGATGAACGACACATTCCCTGGCAGTTGATTCGTATCGATGCCGGCGAAGCCGTGCCGCCTGGCGCGTCGGAGTATTCCGGGCTGGTGTTCATGGGCGGGCCGATGAGCGTCAACGACGATCTGCCGTGGATCCCACCGGTGCTGGCATTGATCCGGGATGCGGCAGCCAAAGATATTCCGCTGCTGGGACACTGTCTCGGCGGACAACTGATCTCCAAGGCACTGGGCGGCGTGGTGACGCGCAATCCGGTCAAGGAGATCGGCTGGGGCGAGGCGCGGGTGTCGGACAACGACGTTGCGCGCAGCTGGTTCGGTGACATCAAAAATTTTGCGGCATTCCACTGGCACGGCGAAACCTTCAGCCTGCCGCAGGGTGCAACGCACCTGTTGTCCAGTGCATATTGTGCCAATCAGGCGTATGCCATCGGCAAGCATCTTGCGATGCAATGCCATGTCGAAATGACTGCGGAAATGATTGCGGCCTGGTGCACGGTGGGTGCGGATGAAGTGGCTGCCAGCAAAGCCAGCCCGGCAGTTCAGCCGGTGAATGAGATGCAACAGCAAATTCATGACAAGTTGCCGCGCTTGAACAGCGTGGCGGCGCATCTGTATGGCCACTGGATAAATAATCTGCCGGCCTGAGGGGCTGGCCGGTAAATGTTGCTGGTGGAATTTTTCGGGTTGGCTATAATGCGCGCGCTTCCGCTGTATGCGGAACGATAATCAATAATTTATACCTAGGAGAATTCCATGAAAAAACTGATCGCATTGGCTTGTTTGGGTTTTGCATTCGCTGTTTCTGCTCCGGCTTTTGCCGGTTCGCAGCAGGATAAAATGAAGGGCTGCAACGCAGAAGCAAAAGGCATGAAAGGTGACGAACGCAAGGCATTCATGAGCAAGTGCCTGAAAAAGGATTATGTGCTGAAGTCTGATGCGGCTTCAGCCAAGCCCGAAACCAAGCCGGCCGCCAGCGCCGCTGCACCTGCCGCAAAGCCTACACAGCAAGACAAGATGAAATCTTGCAATGCTGATGCAAAAACCAAGGCACTCAAGGGCGACGAGCGCAAGAAGTTCATGAGCTCCTGCCTCAAGGGCTGAGCATCACTCGCTGTACCGGAAACGCGCCGCAAGGCGCGTTTTTCATTGGGGCTGTATAATTCACGCTCTTTGCGCGACCGTTCCCTGATTGATATGGTCGCGCTTCATATTTTGAAGGTTGCATGATTAAAAAATTTCTCAAGCGGGTGTTCCGCAAGCCTGCCAGGACCAGAACGGCAGGCAATGCGCAGGTGATCCCGTTCAGTTTGCATGGCGTGGCGCGCGAACAGATCAGTTATGGTGCACTGAAAGTCACCGATGGGTTGCAGGCCGCAGGCTATCAGGCTTTTGTCGTGGGCGGTGCGGTACGCGACCTGTTGCTGGAGCGCACGCCCAAGGATTTCGATATCGCGACCGATGCCACGCCGGAGGAGGTGCGCCGCGTGTTTCGTCGTTCGCGCATCATCGGGCGGCGCTTTCAGCTGGTGCACGTGATGTTCGGCGAGGAAGTGGTCGAAGTGTCCACCTTCCGCCGCATGATCGAAGCCGAGGATGCACAGACCGACGAGCATGGTCGCCTGCTGCGCGACAATGAATTCGGCGATCAGGAACAGGATGCTGCGCGCCGTGATTTCACCGCCAATGCGTTGTTCTATGACCCGTCCACGCAGGAGATATACGATTTTCACGGCGGTTATGCCGATACGCGGGATCATTTATTGCGCATGATCGGCGATCCCGAAACGCGTTACCGCGAAGATCCGGTGCGCATGCTGCGTGCGGTACGCTTGTCCGCCAAACTGGGGATCAAGCTGGATACGGCGACTGCTGCACCGATCGCGAAGATGAAAAGCCTGCTCGACAATGTGCCGCAGGCGCGCTTGCTCGATGAGGTGCTGAAAATGCTGCTGTCCGGCCATTCGGTGGAGTGCATCCAGTATCTGCGCAAGATGAATCTGCACCATGGTTTGCTGCCCTTGCTGGACGTGATCCTGGAGCAGCCGATGGGCGAAAAATTCATCATGCTGGCGTTACGCAACACCGACGAGCGGCTCAGCCAGGACAAGACGGTTTCACCGGCCTTCCTGTTTGCAGCGCTGCTGTGGCACGAAGTGCTCGGAGCGTGGAATCTGCGCGTGCAGCAGGGCGGGCGCCCGGTGGGCGCGATGCACGAGGCGATGGATGAAGTGCTGGCCAAACAGAAAGCGCAGCTTGCCATCCCCCATCGTCAGGATGCGGTGATGAAAGAGATCTGGCTGATGCAGCAGCGCTTCGAGCAACGTGCCGGACAACGTCCATATCGCTTATTGGAGCAACCGCGCTTCCGCGCCGGATTCGATTTCCTGTTGTTGCGCTGTGCCAGCGGCGAAGTGGATAACGAGCTCGGTTTGTGGTGGGACGAGTTTCAGGACGCCGGCGACGTGCGCCGCGCCGAAATGTTGCAGCCCGAAAAAGCCGGTGACAAGAAACGCCGCCGCAAGCCACGCAAGAAAAAAGCAGCCCACGGAGAAGAGGGTGGAGCGACAGTGGTTGGAACGGCTGCGAACGAGTCATCTGACTGATGTCCGGGCATATCGCTTTTATCGGATTGGGCAGCAATCTGGAAGATCCGCTTAACCAGTTGCGCGGCGCTTTCGCCGAGCTTGATAAATTACCGGGCACGCGTCTGGTTGCGCGGTCTTCGCTGTATCGCAGTGCGCCGATCGGTTGGCCGGATCAATCCGATCTGTCAAGCCAGCCGGATTTTGTGAACGCGGTGGCGAAACTTGCGACCGATCTCACGCCGCAAGTGTTGCTGCAAGCGTTGTTGTATATTGAATATCAGCACGGGCGCGAACGAACTTTCCGCAACGCGCCGCGTACACTGGATCTGGATGTGCTGTTGTATGACGATGTGCAACTGCACGAGACTGGCCTGACCATCCCGCATCCGCAGATGCACAAACGTGCGTTCGTGTTGCGACCCCTGCTGGAGGTCGCAGCGGACGTCACCATACCTGGTATCGGGTCGGCACAGCAGTCATTGCAGGCTTGTCAGAATCAGATTCTGGAAAGGATAGCTGATGCTGTTTGACAAATATCGCTATGTCGTCGTGGAAGGGCCGATAGGCGTGGGCAAGACCAGCCTGGCGCATCGGCTCGCGCAACACGTGGGTGCCACTACGCTGCTGGAAAAGCCCGATGAGAATCCTTTTCTGGCCCAGTTCTACCAGGATCAGCCACGCTATGCGCTGGCGACGCAATTATTTTTCCTGTTCCAGCGCGGCAACGAAGTGCGCGACCTGGCGCAGATGGACTTGTTCCGCAGCAGCACGGTGTCCGATTACCTGTTCGAAAAAGACCCGCTGTTCGCGCGCCTGAACCTGAACGACGAGGAATTTGCACTTTACCAGCAGATATTCCGGACCTTGCAGTTGCAGGCGCCGGTGCCCGACCTGGTGATCTATCTGCAGGCCGCGCCGGAAACGCTGGTGGAGCGTGTGCGCCGCCGCGCGCAGCCATACGAGAACGGCATCAGCGAAAATTATCTGTTGCGCCTCGCGCAAAGCTACAGCGATTTCTTCTATCATTACGATGCGGCGCCGGTGTTGATGGTGAACAGCGAACATTTGAATTTCGCCGACAACGATGAGGACTTCAACCTGCTGTTGAAGCGCATCGAGGGAATGCGCGGGCCGCGCGAATTTTTCAGTAGAGGATAGATCATTCTGATGCGAACCACGCTAACTAAATTACAAACGATGCGCAGCAAGGGCGAGAAGATCGCCGTGCTGACCTGCTATGACGCGAGCTTCGCCACGCTGCTGGAAGCGCAGGGCGTGGACGTGTTGCTGGTCGGCGATTCGCTGGGCATGGTGTTGCAGGGCCACGAAACCACGCTGCCGGTCACGCTGGACGACATGGTATACCACACCGCTTGTGTGGCGCGTGGTTCGAAGCAGGCATTCATCATCGCCGACATGCCGTTCGGCACGTTTCAGGTCAGCCCGGAGGAAGCCTTCACCCATACCGCGAAATTGATGGTGGCGGGCGCGCATATGGTCAAGCTGGAAGGCGGTGCGGCGATGATCGAAACGGTGCAGTTCCTGACAGAGCGCGGCATCCCGGTGTGCGGCCATATCGGGCTGACCCCACAATCGGTGAACCAGCTGGGCGGCTACCGCGTGCAAGGCAAGGATTCCGCTGCCGCGCAAAAATTGTTGGCAGATGCAACGGCGCTCGAGCAGGCAGGTGCTGGCATGATCGTGCTTGAGGCGATACCAGCGTTGCTGGCTGCTGAGATCACCGTTGCTCTTTCCATTCCCACGATCGGCATTGGTGCGGGTGCTTCGTGTTCCGGCCAGGTGCTGGTGCTGCACGATATGCTGGATATCTATCCGGGCAGGAAGGCGCGGTTCGTGAGGAATTATATGCAGGGGGCTGGGAGTATTGCGGAGGCGGTGGCTAGCTATGTGCGCGAGGTGAAGGATGGTTCTTTCCCGGCGCAGGAGCATAGCTTTTAGCTCTCCTCTCACGTTTACGGGAGAGGGGCTGGGGGAGAGGGAGCGTGTTGTTTAGGCCGTTCGTCCTGAGTGCCGCGCATAGCGCGGTGTATCGAAGGATGAATGACAAAAGCAAATCAACTTCGCCGAGGGTAGCCCGGCAGCTAGTCACTTTTTCTTGCTTCGCCAAAGAAAATGTAACCAAAAAGAAGGCGACCCCGGTTTCCCGCCGCTACGCGGTACCCTCGATCAGCCGCAAGCAAGCGGGGCTGCGCAACTCGACCTGGCGGGGCGCACACCCCGCGCCCCACTGCGGGACTCGAACAGTGCTCGCCTAAACCTCCGCTTACTTGCGACTGATCGAGGCGGCGCACAGGGGATGAAAAGCAGAACAAATCCTTAAAATCGGGTGGGCAACAAGTTGCCCACCATACAAAAGTAGATAGGCAAAACAATTCGACCCCGGTACATTAGATTCATGCACAATCTCTAAATAATTATGTCCAATCCCATAACTGTATTTTTCATAATTACTGCATTATGTGTTGTGATGCTTATCTTGGTATTGGTTGGTGGGCATCAGCAACGTGTAAAGCAACAAAAGTTTGCGACCGAAAGAGCGTTAAATCCTTTATTGCCATTTGTGCCACCTCGATATACAGCTAAGCAAGCTCGTAACTATCGTTTAGGCTATTTGGCGATCTTCCTTAGTTATGTATTTATTTCACTTGTTCCGAGCCTATACGAACGGTTCGCCGAAATTCCACCCTTTGAAAACTTGCACGAAACTGTTGGTGAATTCACTTATGAGGTAACAGGAAAGCACGGGGAGGATAGGCTTACAGGAATCAAAACAAGTGCTGGCACTTTATATTTTTCATGTGGGCCAGGATCGATCAGCCATCCTGATTGCGTTTCTCCATCTTCGGAATATGACAGGCTTTCAGGAAAAACTGCTCAAGTATGGTGGTATGAACAGCCGACTTACCTTTTTACTACTCAAAATAGAGTGGTAAAACTAGTAGTAGATGGTAAGGAAAAGCGAAGCTACAACGATACTGTGGAAATAACAAAAAGCGTTGCCAATTCGGCTCCGTGGCTAAACTTAATTTTTCTTAGTGTTTATATTCTATTCATCATTGCACTGGAGCAGCATTTACGCAAAGGACTTAAACCGCAAATTAAAGGGCTTGGTTCAAAATAAGTTATGCCTGAATTTCTTCCATGCAAATAATTTCCACCATCGCCGAGCTGCGCGCACGACTAACTAACGAGCGCGCCATCGCCTTCGTGCCGACGATGGGAAATCTGCACGAGGGACATTTGAGTCTGATGCGGCTTGCGTGCGAGCACGGCGAATGCGTCGTGGCGAGCATCTTCGTCAATCCGCTGCAATTCGGGCCGAGCGAGGATTTCGACAAATATCCGCGCACGCTGGAAGCGGATTGCGCCAAGCTGCAAGGTTTGGCGGATGTGGTATTCGCGCCCTCGGTCAACGAGATGTACCCGGCCCAACAAACGATGTTCGTCGAACTGCCACCTATTGCAGACGAACTGGAAGGTGCTGTGCGTCCCGGACATTTGCGCGGTATGGCGACGGTAGTGTTGAAGCTGCTGAACATCGTGCAGCCGCAGGTCGCCGTGTTCGGCAAGAAGGATTACCAGCAGCTACTCATTGTCCACCAGCTGGCCGTGCAACTGAATTTGCCGATCAGTATTGTAGGAGGCGAGACGGTGCGCACAGCGGACGGCCTTGCACTGAGTTCGCGCAACCAGTATTTGAGCGATGCTGAGCGAGTCGAGGCGAAATTCCTTTACCAGACGCTACAGGGGATGAAACAGGCCATGCTGCAAGGCGAGCGCGACATGGAACGCTTGCAGAAACAGGCGGTCGAAGCCTTGGCTGCAAGAGGCTGGCAGGTGGATTATGTGGCGGTGCGCAACCAGTCCGATCTATTGCCGCGAAGCCGATTGAAGGGTGAGCTGGCCAAACATGATCTAGTAGTGCTGGCAGCGGTCAGGCTGGGCAATACCCGCTTACTGGACAATGTTGAAGTGAGTGTTTGAGGCTCGCTGGTTACACGGGCGATGGCGTGTTATATAATCCGCGCCCACTGATTGAGAGGTGTCCCAATGCAAAGAATCATGCTTAAAGCCAAGTTGCACCGGGTGCATGTCACGCACTCCGAGCTGCATTACGAAGGCTCGTGCGCGATCGATGACGATTTGCTGGATGCCGCCGACATCAGGGAATACCAGCAGATCGATATTTACAATGTCACCAATGGCGAGCGCTTTACCACTTACGCGATCCGTGCCCAACGCGGTTCGGGAGTGATTTCCATCAATGGGGCGGCGGCGCACAAGGCCAGCCCGGGCGACATCATCATCATCGCCAGCTATGCGATGTACAACGAGATCGAACTGCAGAAATTCCATCCTCAACTGGTGTACGTGGACGAGCACAACCGCATTGTCGCGCAACGCGACCAGATTCCGGTGCAGGCTGCATAACTGACAGAGCTGCTTTAGTTCGGAGCACTGTTATTCGCGTGGTACGCAATATCAGAACAACTCAATGTCACCATCCACAGGTTTGCTTTCCACCGTGCTGATGTAACGGATTTCTTCTGCGGCGATGGTGTTGTTATGCAGGGAACGCAGCCGCCTGACCCGCACGACTCCAGTCGCGGGAAAATAGACCACCATGCGCGGGAACGTCTCTCCCATGTCCTCCGCTGTTACCTTGAGCCCTTCGGTCTGGATGTATTCGCGCGCAAAGGTGATGTTGCGCATTCCGACATCGAGCATATTTTTCAGGATACGCCCGCCACCGAATAGTTTGACTTCGAGATTCTGGCGTTGACCGCCGTTCTTCAGGATGCTGTTGATCAGGTGCTCCATCGCGAAATTGCCGTAGCGGTTGCCGGCACTCAGCTGGACCCATGTAGAACGCCGGTCGTCGGTGGAAGTGGGCAGCATGAAATGATTCATGCCGCCGACTCCGGAAACCCGGTCACGTATGCAGGCGGAAATGCAGGAGCCCAGCGTGGTAAAGACACACTCATCGTTAGTCGTGACGTAGTACTCACCGGGAAAGAGTCTGGCGGCATAAGTTCCATAAGTATTGCTCCATGTCCTCCGGATGGACTCGAATCCCGGCAAGGCAAGCGGCATATGATGGACGGGAGTTATAGTCATGTTGGCGGTTCGATATGAAATGCGGAGCAGTTCGTTCCCGGTCAATTTCCCAGAAACAACTTTTCGGCCTCGGCGATTTCTTCCTGTATCTGGCGCACCACCGGTTCGATGATGTCTTGGCCCAGGCCGGTGATTTCCCAGGTAAGCGGGTCGATGGGCGGGACATCGCCGGGTTCCAGTGTGTCTATTTCGGCCATCTGCGCAAGGATATTGGCAAGATGCACCAGCGCTGCTTCTCTCGGATAACGCTGTGCTTCGGCAATGGCGTGATGGCAGGCGATGCATTCCACCAATAGCGGCGGCAGGTTCCAATGGCGCGCCAGCTCGCCGCCCACCTGTGCGTGGTCGAAGCTGATGATCTGGCGTTCGGCCTGGTAGACCGGCAAGACATCCATGTGATCCAGCACCAGCAGCAATGATTCTTTGGCCTGTTCAGGCAGACGGTTAAAAATGATTAGCTCGCCGATGTCGTGCAGCAATCCTGCGGTGAACACCGCTTCAGGTTCGCACTTGCTTGCCTGCCTGGCCAACGCCCGTGCGGCTAATGCGCAATACAAGCTGTGATGCCAGAAATTGTCCATCGATACCAGATTGTTGGGCAAGCCGGCAAAAGTGTGTGCGACGGACATCGATAATGCGAGATTGCGTATCTGGCTGGTACCGATCACCGAAACAGCCTTGGCTGCCGTGTCGATCGTGGAAGGGAACCCATAGAACGGGCTATTGGCGACCTGCAACAGGCGTACGGTGAATGAAGGATCGCGGCGGACCGCTTGGACGATGTCGTCGGTGTTGCTGTCCGGATCATCGATGACCTGATTGATGCGGATGAACACATCCGGCAGCGTGACCAGCCCGCTCACGCCCTGCACCAGCCCGGTGATTTTGTCATTGGTTTCCATGTTGCCGGAACTTCGCACGGCGTAGCGGGTTAGTCAAGGAGAACTGCAGCGGATGCATCACCGCCGTAGGGGTCATTTGCGCTGGACGATGGGGATGGATTTGAATACGGGTACTGTTTTTCTGGATGCCTTCGCGATGTCGGCCAACGTGTATTTGTCGAGCATGGCCAGGAAGCTGGCTTGTGCATTGAACAAAACGCCCTTCAGGCTACAGGAGCGGGAGATCACGCATTTATCCGTGACCGGATTGAAACATTCGAGCAGATCGAAATCGGGTTCGGTCGAACGCACCACTGCGCCGACCGGGATTTCTTTCGCGGGACGGGAGAGTTTGATGCCGCCATTCCTTCCCCTGGTTGTCAGGATATAGCCGTTGAGCCCCAGATTGTGGACGACCTTGACCAGGTGGTTGCGCGAGATGTTGTAGAAGTCGGCCAGCTCCGTGATCGTCACGGACTCGTCTTCCCGCCCGGCAAGATACAGCAGGACGCGCAGCGAATAGTCGGTATACAGGGTTAAACGCATTTTGTTCCTTTCCGTAATAACGGCGTATTGTAAATTGGCGACGGAGAAGGTTGCTGCATTGGCATGATCTCCAATGGACTATCAAGTAAATGATACACATTCTCCCTGGCTTCCAAATTACCTGATTATTTTCCTCCGCCTTTCTGCTTCTGGTAAAACATTTTTCTTGACAAGGCTGCCGACGACAAATAAGATGTATTTAAGATATATGTTAAAGCTGTGCGTGTCTATAGCGGTTTGAATATATATCCCGATGCGGCACTTAAATTCGTCGGAACATTCCGGCGGCAATCAAAATAATGTGGAGAATGATCATGAGTCTGTATAGCGAAATTGGTGGTGAAGGTGCTGTTAACGCCGCAGTGGATATTTTTTATCGCAAGGTTTTGAAGGATGACCGTATCAAGCGTTTTTTCGCCGGCGTCGATATGAACAAGCAGGCGGCCAAGCAAAAGGCATTTTTGACGATGGCTTTCGGCGGTCCGCACAACTACTCCGGCGCGGATATGCGTAAAGGTCATGCGCATCTCGTGGCACAAGGTCTGAATGATTCCCATTTCGATGCTGTGATGGAAAATCTTGGCGCGACGCTGACAGAGCTGAAAGTGCCGGCGAATTTGATTGCACAAGCCGCTGCAATTGCCGAAAGCACACGCAAAGACGTGCTCGGAAAATAATCCGGACAAGTGAAAGGCGAAACACCGATGTCAAAAGTTACTTATGACGGGCAGTCATACGAGTGCGGAACGGATTCGGTTCTTGACTGCTTGACTGCCCACGGTGTTGCGGTGCCTTCTTCGTGCCGCTCCGGTATTTGCCAGACCTGCATGATGCGTGCAGTCGAGGGCGAAGTACCCGACAAGGCCAAGGCAGGTTTGAAGCCGACTTTGGCTGCACAGAATTATTTTCTGGCTTGCTCCTGCTATCCGGAGCAGGACATCGAGGTCGTCCTGCCGGCAGCGGGAATCAACAAGCTGGAGGCCAGAGTCAGCAGTGTCGAATATCTCAATGCCGACATCCTCGGCATCAGGCTCCGACCTTCCCGGCCATTCGAATACAGGGCGGGGCAGTTCCTCAACCTGTTCAAGGACGAAACGACTTCACGCAGCTATTCGCTGGCGAGCGTGCCCGCGCTCGGCGAGGAGCTTTTCCTGAATGTGCGCAAGGTGCCGTCCGGCCTAGTGAGCAACTGGGTGTTTGCGAATCTCAAGGCGGGCGACGCGATCACGATCTCGGAAGCGACCGGCGATTGTTTTTATGTGCCGGGCAATCCCGAGCAGAACATCCTGCTGATCGCGACCGGCTCCGGTCTCGCGCCCTTGTACGGCATCATCCGCGACGCATTGTTGAATGGGCATCGCGGCAAGCTCAGCCTTTACCATGGCAGCTATAATGCGAATGGGTTTTACCTGGTCGAGGAATTGAGGCGGCTGGCGCAGATCCATGCGAATTTCAGATATGTACCGTGCGTGTCCGAAGGTGATGCGTTGGCGGGTTATGCATCGGGGATGGTTCTCGATGTGGCGCTGGCTGATAATCCCGATCTTTCCGGCTGGCGCGTGTTTCTGTGCGGCAACCCGGATATGGTCAATGCCGCGAAACAGCAGACCTTCTTTGCTGGCGCGTCGATGCAGGATATCTTCGCCGATCCGTTCTAGCTGTCTTCCCGCCAACCAAAATCCCCATGGTGTGGATGACGGTAGCCCCGATCGGGTAATCATGCATCCCAGCCCAACGTCAAGGTGCCTCCCGCTTAATTTGTCTAGCTTGTTTCATTGACCACCCGAGTGTTCGCAGGTAGCATTGCGCGTTTTGTTGCTTAGCGGAATCGATTACTTATGCGTCGCAAACTGATAGCCGGAAACTGGAAGATGAACGGCACGCTGGCCCAGAACGCGGCGCTGCTGGAAGCGGTGCGTAGCGGGGTGGCTACGATGTCGGGCGTCGATTGCGCGGTGTGCGTACCGTTCCCTTATCTGGCACAGGCGCAGCAGAAATTGTCCGGCAGCAATGTGCAGTGGGGCGCGCAGGATGTGCATCAGCTGGACAAGGGCGCGTATACCGGCGAGGTGTCTGCTGCGATGCTACGCGATTTCGCTTGCAGCTATGTGATCGTCGGGCATTCGGAGCGGCGCGCCATTTATGGCGAGAGCAGCCAACTGGTGGCGGAGAAATTTCTGGCCGCGCAGCAGGCGGGTTTAATCCCTATTTTATGTGTGGGCGAGTCGCTGCAACAACGCGAAAGCGGCGTGACCGAGACTGTGGTTGCCGAACAACTGGATGCACTGATCACGCTGGGCAGCGTGCAGGCGTTGGGCAATGCGGTGGTGGCTTATGAGCCGGTGTGGGCGATCGGGACCGGAAAAACCGCGACTTCCGCGCAAGCGCAGGCGGTACATGCCTTTATCCGCCAACGGGTTGCATCTCATGATGGTCAAATCGCCTCGGGGTTGTGTATACTCTATGGCGGCAGTGTGAAGGCGAATAACGCGGCAGAACTGTTTGCAATGCCGGATATCGATGGCGGTTTGATTGGTGGCGCTTCTTTGGTGGCAGATGAGTTTTTGGCGATATGCCGCGCTGGCCAGGTTTAGTTCCGTATAGCGGGTTTGATTTGTTATTTTTGGGGTAGTGTGTGGAAACATTAGTTTGGGTGGTACACGTTTTGACGGCGATCGTGCTGGTGGGTCTGGTGCTGATGCAACACGGCAAGGGTGCTGACATGGGCGCGGCATTTGGCACGGGTTCGGCGGGCAGTCTGTTCGGTTCCAGCGGCTCGGCAAATTTTCTCAGCCGTACGACGGCTGTGGCAGCAACGCTGTTTTTTATCACCAGCTTGTCGCTGACTTATATATATTCCCATCCCGCTGAGAAGCTCGGGGTGATGGATAAAGTGAACCCGGCGGCCACTCAGGCAGCTCCAGCTGCGCCTGCAGGCAATCCGGCAGGTGTTGGCCCGGCAGACGATTCCAAGGCCAAGGACATCCCGAAATAAATTTACAGCAATATTGCGGTTGTGGTGGAATTGGTAGACACGCAAGCTTGAGGTGCTTGTGCCCGCAAGGGCGTGGGAGTTCGAGTCTCCCCATCCGCACCAGAAATAAACTGGCACTCGATCGTGTCAGCAGATTAAGACCAAATAATAATAATTCTGAGTAAACTCAAGAATCATTCGCAGAGGAGAGAAGTCCGATGTTGGAAAATTATTTTCCGGTGCTGCTGTTCATCTGTGTCGGCGTCGCGATGGGCGTGGCTCCCGTCATACTGGGCAAGCTGGTTGCGCCCAATCGGCCTGACAGTAAAAAATTGTCTCCGTACGAATGCGGTTTCGAGGCGTTCGAAGATGCGCGCATGAAATTCGATGTGCGCTATTACCTGGTGGCGATCCTGTTTATCCTGTTCGATCTCGAGATCGCCTTTCTCTTTCCGTGGGCGATCGTGCTCAAGGAGATCGGTACCTTCGGTTTTGTTTCGATGATGATCTTCCTGGCCATCCTCGTGGTTGGCTTTATCTATGAGTGGATGAAGGGGGCCTTGGAATGGGAGTAGGCAATATGCACAGTGAGCAGGGGCCCCGCATAGCGGGGATGCGATCGCCCGTGCATGTTGCCCGTGTTCGGTTGCTGCTTGGCGATATAAATTCGCTGGACCAAAGCTTGCAGGAGGCCAGTAATGGGCATTGAAGGAATTCTTGAAAAAAGCGTCGTCACCACATCTATCGATACGATCATCAATTACACGCGTACCGGTTCGCTGTGGCCGATGACGTTCGGTTTGGCATGTTGTGCGGTGGAAATGATGCACGCTGGTGCGGCGCGCTACGACCTGGACCGTTTCGGTGTGGTGTTCCGTCCCAGCCCGCGCCAATCGGATGTGATGATCGTGGCCGGAACGCTATGCAACAAGATGGCCCCGGCCTTGCGCAAGGTATACGACCAGATGGCCGAGCCGCGCTGGGTGATCTCGATGGGTTCCTGCGCGAATGGCGGCGGCTATTATCACTATTCCTATTCGGTGGTGCGCGGTTGCGACCGTATCGTGCCGGTGGATGTATATGTGCCGGGTTGTCCGCCGACGGCCGAAGCGCTGCTGTTCGGCGTCATCCAGTTACAGAACAAGATCAAACGTACCAACACTATTGCACGCTAGGACGATGATATATGGCTGCTGATTTGGGTACCTTGCGTGCCAACTTGACAGGTTTGTTTGGCGATAAGCTGATCAGCATGGAAGAAGGATTGGGAGAGCTGACTGTTGTGGTTAAGGCTGCCGACCTGCTGGACGTGCTGAAGCGTCTGCGCGATGCAAAAGAGCTGCGCTTCGAGCAGATGATAGACCTGTGCGGCGTGGATTACTCCACCTACGGCAGCGACATCTGCGAGGGCGGCGTCTACCTCAAGTCCGATGAAGCCTCGGTCACATTCCCCCTGCGTTTTGCCGTGGTATACCACCTGTTATCGGTGACGCACAACGCACGCCTGCGGGTGCGTGTGTTTGCCACGGAGGATGATTTTCCGGTGCTGCCTTCTGCGGCAGAAATTTGGCCTTGTGCCAACTGGTACGAGCGCGAGGCTTTCGATCTGTTCGGCTTTGTGTTTACCGGTCATCCTGACCTGCGCCGCATCCTGACCGATTATGGTTTCGTCGGCAATCCGTTCCGCAAGGATTTTCCGTTGTCCGGAAATGTGGAAATGCGTTACGACCCGGCACAGCAGCGCGTGATCTATCAACCGGTCTCGATAGAGCCGCGCGAAGTGACGCCGCGCATCGTGCGCGAAGCGCATTACGCCAGCAAAGCGGGAGCATAGATATGGCGGAAATCAAGAACTACACGATGAATTTTGGCCCGCAGCATCCGTCCGCGCAGGGTGTGTTGCGTCTGGTGCTGGAGCTGGACGGCGAAGTCATCGAGCGCGCCGATCCGCACATCGGCCTGCTGCATCGTGCCACCGAAAAACTCGCCGAGCACAAGACCTTCCTGCAAGCCTTGCCCTACATGGATCGCCTTGATTACGTCTCGATGATGAGCAACGAACATGCTTATGTGCTGGCGGTCGAGAAGCTGGCCGGTATCGATGTGCCGTTGCGTGCCCAATACATACGCGTGATGTTCGACGAGATCACCCGCATCATGAATCATCTGTTGTGGCTGGGCGCGCACGGGCTGGACATCGGCGCGATGACCGTGTTCCTGTATTGCTTCCGCGAACGTGAAGACCTGATGGATATCTACGAAGCCGCGTCCGGCGCGCGTTTGCATGCTTCGTATTACCGTCCCGGCGGCGTGTACCGCGATCTGCCGGATAGCATGCCGCAATACCAGGCTTCGAAGATCCACAATGCTGCAGCGGTAAAAAAACTGAACGAGAATCGTCAGGGTTCGCTGCTCGACTTCCTCGAAGACTTCACCAAGCGTTTTCCCCAATGCGTGGACGAATACGAAACTCTGTTGACCGATAACCGTATCTGGAAACAGCGTACTGTAGGCATCGGCGTGGTCACGCCGGAGCGTGCGCTGGCATTGGGTTTCAGCGGGCCGATGCTGCGCGGTTCGGGAGTGGAATGGGACCTGCGCAAGAAGCAGCCCTACGAGGTCTATGACCGTCTGGACTTTGATATTCCTGTCGGCAAGACCGGCGATTCGTATGACCGCTATCTGGTGCGTGTCGAAGAAATGCGCCAGGCCAATCGCATCATTCAACAGTGCGTTACCTGGTTGCGTGCGAATCCCGGGTCGGTGATGATAGACAATCACAAGTTCGCTCCGCCCAAGCGCGAATCGATGAAGGAAAATATGGAAGAGCTGATCCATCACTTCAAGCTGTTCACTGAAGGCATGCATATACCTGCCGGCGAGGCTTATGCGGCGGTAGAACATCCCAAGGGAGAGTTCGGTATTTATCTGGTATCCGATGGTGCGAACAAGCCCTACCGCATGAAGATACGCGCGCCGGGTTTCGCGCACATGGCCGCGCTGGACGAAATGTCACGCGGCCACATGATCGCGGATGTGGTGACCATCATCGGAACCCAGGATATCGTTTTTGGTGAGGTGGATCGCTGATGTTATCTGAACAAATACAAGCCCAGATCGACCGCGAGCTGAAGAAGTATCCGGCGGATCAGAAGCAGTCCGCTGTGATGTCCGCGTTGCGTTTCGTGCAGGACGAAAAAGGCTGGATCGCCACCGATGATATGGCGGACATCGCATCCTATCTGGGCATGGCGCAAATGGCTGTGTATGAAGTGGCGACCTTTTACCATATGTACAATCTCAAGCCGATGGGCAGGCACCTCATCACGGTGTGCACCAATCTTTCCTGCGAACTCGGTGGCGCTGGCGATACCGTGACTTATCTGCAGGAAAAGCTGGGCATCGGTTTTGATGAAGTCTCCGCGGATGGCAAGTATGGTTTGCGCGAAGGCGAGTGCATGGGTGCATGCGGGCATGCGCCGCTGTTCACGCTGAACAACAAGAAGTTATGCGGTCGCTTGACCAGGGAAAAAATCGATAAAATTCTGGCGGAGCTGGACCAATTATGAATAACGCTGGCATGAGAGGCGCGGGGATTATGAGAGGCCCGGTTACCCAGACCACGATGGATTTTGACCAGCCATGGACACTGGAGAATTATCTCAAGGTCGGCGGCTATCAGGCATTGCGCAAGGTGCTGACTACCAAGATGGCGCCCGATGCGATCATCGCGGAGGTCAAGTTGTCTGCGCTGCGCGGTCGTGGCGGTGCGGGTTTCCCGACCGGGCTGAAGTGGAGTTTCATGCCGAAAAATTTCGCCGGCGACAAATACATCGTGTGCAATTCCGACGAGGGCGAGCCGGGTACCTTCAAGGACTGGGATATCCTGCTTTACAACCCGCATCTGCTCATTGAGGGCATGGCTATCGCCGCCTATACGATGGGTGTTAAGGTCGGTTACAACTACGTTCACGGTGAGATATTCGAGGCGTACGAGCGCATGGAAGAAGCTTGCGAGCTGGCGCGTGAGGCCGGGTATCTGGGTGACAACATTCTGGGCAGCGATTTCAGTTTCGATCTGCACAACCATCTGGGTTACGGCGCTTATATTTGCGGCGAAGAAACTGCCCTGCTGGAATCGCTGGAAGGCAAGAAAGGCCAGCCGCGCTTCAAGCCGCCGTTCCCGGCCAGCTTCGGCCTGTATGGCAAGCCGACCACCATCAACAATACCGAAACGTTTGCCAGCATCCCATATATCATCAATCACGGTGGACAGAAATTCCTCGAGCTGGGCAAGCCCAACAATGGCGGCACCAAATTATTTTCCGTGTCCGGTCATGTGAATAATCCCGGCAATTTTGAAATACCCCTGGGTACACCGTTCAGCAAGCTGCTGGAAATGGCCGGCGGTGTGCGTCACGGACACACGCTCAAGGCGGTGATTCCGGGAGGTTCGTCGATGCCGGTGTTGCCCGCCAATATCATGATGGATCTGACCATGGATTACGACACGATCTCCAAGGCGGGTTCCGGCCTGGGCAGCGGTGCGGTGATCGTGATGGATGAGACGACCTGCATGGTGCGTGCACTGGAACGGCTGTCCTATTTTTATTATGAAGAATCCTGCGGGCAGTGCACGCCGTGCCGCGAAGGCACCGGCTGGCTGTACCGTATCGTGCATCGTATCGAACACGGCGAGGGCCGCAAGGAAGACCTGGATCTGTTGTTGAGCGTGGGCGAGAACATTGCCGGGCGCACGATATGCGCGCTGGGTGAAGCGGCGGTGTGGCCGGTACAGGGTATGCTCAGGCATTTTCGCGATGAATTTGAGTATCACATCGAACACAAGCGTTGCTTGGTGTGAAGTTGAAGAATTGGGTGAGCGATGATCAACATTGAAATTGATGGCAAGCCGGTAGAGACCGAGCGCGGTTCCACGGTGATGGACGCGGCGAACAAGCTCGGCGTCTATATCCCGCATTTCTGCTACCACAAGAAACTTTCGATCGCGGCCAATTGCCGCATGTGCCTGGTGGAAGTGGAAAAGGCGCCCAAGC
>CAIOKY010000029.1 GCA_903858965.1 uncultured Nitrosomonadales bacterium
AGCCGGCCTTTGACGGCATGCAATTCGATGCATAAGCGGCGTAAATAGATCAGTTATTTCAATAGTTAGCGACGGACAGCTAAAGGTTCACCCGACCTGTGACGGGAAGTCGATATCTAGAAATAGGCGATGTTACACTTGGCGGCCCCAAGCACAAGGGGTATGCTAGATGGGTGAAATAGACCCCGTCACCCATTTGGCTCGCATGATTGCCAACCATGGGAGCAAACCCGAGGCGTATTCCGCTATGTTCTGGGCGCATTTCGACGAAACTATAGTCAACGAGGCCGACCAGAAGACGGGCAAGTCACGGCCCGTTGAGATGATCGTCGGCGGCTGTATCGCTGCGCAGGATCAATGGGAGAAATTCACGGCGAAATGGAAGGAAGCCCTAGCCATTGAAGGCATCGACACTTTTCACGCCAAGGACTTTTATTCGTTCCAGCACAAATTTAAATGGTTTACGCCAGACGGCGAACGAGACTGGAAGCGTCACGGAGAGATGCGTGACAGGTTGACCGACATAATTCTGGAACATGTGGACGAAATCATTGCGTTCAATTCTCAGATTCCGGTCGTTTCCGGGAAGGTTCGCCCCTCCTACGAAGACGCCGCAATGCGCGCGATATATGACTTCACCAAGCCAGCGATTGGCCGGGATTCGCTATATCTGGTTTTTGCCAGACACCCGGAAATGAGTCCGTGGTCGATCCTCCGAAACTTCGAAAATATCGACTTTGAAAAGAGACTGGCTGGCTGCGGTATTTTCTATCCGGGCGATGTTCCGCCGCTACAGGCGGCAGATTTCGTCTTGAGCACGATCAATAAGCGTTGGGGCGGCCTGGAAACCAAGTCATTCCAGCGCCTGAAGGAGGGTTGCTTAAAGCGCAACATTCCATTCCACCAGCAGATTGCGTCTACTTTGAACGTACAGGCTCTTTTGGCGAAATGACGACATTTTTGAACGCACGCTCCAAAGCCTCAGCGTCGTCCGCCTCGGCTACCGTAGCGGTTTCAATAAACCGCTTGGATTGTTCGGCGTCGTCGGGCTTTGGGTTTGGTTTTCGTCCCATGCGGTCATAGTATCACCCAAGGGCATGCCGTCGCAATCGAAGAAACGCCGAAAGCGAACGGCAGCCTAGGCTTAGAATTGAACATGATACATGACGCCATTCTTATCGGAACAATCACCAATCCCATGCGGGGAAAATCCAGCTTGGATTGTCATCCGACAGTTAAGAGAGTTTCCCCTATCACCGGTCAAGAATGCTGTGGCATTCGCTAAGTTTGAGCTAATTGAGCCGGAGCCAAAGCCAGTTACGGTCCGGTTTCCTGATATGGCAACGGCAGAACTATTTCCGGATATTGTCTCACGTATTCCGACGTATTGACCGGCAAACTGTTCACCGGTCGCGTTATCTCGCGCCGTTACACGTCCGGTCCCATAGGACTTTTCAATTTCAAAATCGAGGACCTTCCCGCTATCCGAATAGATTTTTCCCGGGATCATTCCGCCGGCGCATCCCGACAAAAGAAACGCCACCATAATTGCAAAAATACGTATTCCAAGCACGGCGATCCTCCCAGATGATGACATAGCTGTATCAGCCGCAGCTATATTATGCTAAAATAGAAACGGCCCACCGACTGGCGTCGGGGGCCGGAGAGAATTTGGCGAACCGCTTCGCGCGCAACCCTTATAGCGCGCTTGGAGGCGTTTGTCATGGCTAAACCTGAATGGTGGGCTAGTTTAGTTTCTGAGTACCAATTGCGCGAACCTTCTGAACCGTTTCCTTTAACTGTTGAATTAATTGGTCAGATTCATCTGCCGAAATCGCAATTGAAATCCGATCAATTGCAGGAAAATCAATCATCAAAACAGCAGTTGGCAGCACGGGAATAATGCCAACCGAAATCGCTTCAATACGAAATGGTCTTATTTCGCGAAGTGTGCCGGGTTGCATCGCCTGTTTAGTCTTTGCGTGACTTTCCACTTCGGGCTGCGCACCGAGTCGCAGAAGGTCGGAAACAATGCGTCCCAAATCCTTTGCCTGAAAAGCAATCGTGACCACGCCTTTGTTTTCAGTTGCCCCGGCCAATATTATTCCGCTCCCATCTTTTGATGCGGCAACTTGCACATCTTTAAGATAATTGATTTCTGTCATTTGGCTCGCTCCCTAATTCGCTTGGCAGCTACTAGGATAGCGAACTGAAGGGCCGAGAGTCTCACTCCCGGCCCTTCTTCATAAACTCGAATGCTAGTTGGAACGGCGGCTTAGGTTCACGCTTGCGCCGAAGTTGTTTGATACGTCAGGCGCTTGCCCTTCGCACCACCAAGGGCAATCTCAGCGCGCTCGGTATCGTTGATGCCAAGTTTGGCGCGGGTGTTCTGGCGGAAATCGAACTCGGCCAAATAGCGGTCGAAATGCTTCTTATCGACGTGCTGATAAACGCCGACCATTCCGCGCTTGAAGATCGAAAAGAACCCTTCGAGATTGTTGGTGTGAACGTCTCCGCGCGCCCATTCGAACTTGGAATGATCGACCGCTTCATGCTTTGCCGCACCGACAAATTTGAATACCGGCGCGCTATCGGTGACCAAGCGGCTGGCCCGGTCAAAGTGCTCGTAGAACAGCGGCCCGATACCGCGATGGTCGATCACGACCGAACGGATTTTGCCGCCGCGCTCGACAAGGCTGAGAACCTTCACGTTGGCCCGGCGGCCGCCGGGGCGCTTACGGGTCTTGGGCGATTTGCCCATTTCCATGTCGTCGGCTTCGATGGTCTTTCCCGGGCCTCCCATCGGGCCAGAATTGGCCGCAGGGGCCATCATTTCGCGAACCCGGTGCATCAGGAACCACGCCGTTTTCATGCTGCAATTGAAGGTGCGCTGGATTTGGCGGGTCGAAATGCCCTTTTTGCTGGCCGTAATAAGCTGGATGGCCTGCAACCAGAGCCGCAGCGGGAAGTGGCTATCCTCGAAAATCGAGCCAATCCGCACGGTGAAGGTCTTACGGCAAGCGTAGCACTTGCGCAGGCCCGGGCGGCTGGATTTGCCGGTCAGGCGGCCAATCCGGGCCTGATCGACGTTGCCGCAATGGGGGCAAAACGGGCCTTCCGGCCAGAGCCGTTCCTCGACATAGGCGAATGCCGCTTCTTCGCAGTGGAAATGAGGGGCGGACAAAACTGGCTTAGCCATGGGAAATCTCCTATGGTTAGAAGCCTATATCTATGGTCTGGGGCTGTCAAGTGTAACATCGCCTAGAAATATTCCATAATATGTCTTATGCGAATTAGCTGTTGCGATGCGCCATCGTGCGTCAGCAACGGTCAGCTGGTCACCCCGTGCCCAAGACTGGCACTGCTGGACCCGGCTCCGGCGCGCCGGCACGGGCCGA
>CAIOKY010000030.1 GCA_903858965.1 uncultured Nitrosomonadales bacterium
CAATCATCCGGCTCGCGCCAGGAACCGACAACACAGCGCCAGAGAGCAGGGCGATCCTCTGCGTTCGGATTTTGGATGCAAGAATTGCGGCGACCAATTCCGGACTATCGGCTTTCTCTGTCCGATGCACCACCGCAAAATGGTCAACAATCAAGCCTGCTATCTCACCAGGCACGGCCCTCCCGCCGAAAGTGGCTGTCACGCCGCTTGTAACCACCGTTAATGCAGGAACCACCGGTAACGGCTGAAGAAATTCATCGGGCCAGCGGGTTGTATTCCGCTGCTGACCCGCAGGAAATACCGTTACATTCACGATTCCCGCTGCAAGGTCGGCATCAAGGGCTGCAGCATTAGGCCACCCCCTATATATCTTATATACTCGCCCCAAAATGCTGGGCGCCATTGCGCCCTGCGGGTAAAGCACGCGCGAAACTAACTCTGCCAGCGCAGTCTCGACGTCTGATTGGTCTGCCATCAGGTTGCTGCCTGCTTCACTTGCAACCGCCACCCAAGTTCGCTGAGTTCGGCAGATCCCACCACACCCAGCCGTCCCAGATCGTCGCTCATAAGATCACCGCTGCGCAGCACAACGCGCGGCACTTCCGGCAGCAGCACGTGCCAAGATCCATCTCCCGAATCAGCTGGAAGATTCGTGCGATCCAGACCTGCACCGCGCGCTGAAAGAACGCTTACCGGCCACTTTGTTAGCAATGTCGTTACATTCCGCCGATCTACACCACCGTAATTATTCAAACCCGGTGCGCTTACTGCGAATGGTCGCGTGATCGAAACCACCCGGTTCGCACGCACGCAGAGTACAGGCCGCAACGGCTGCTGCCCTGCAATAAACCAAACTCCGCCATCAAGGGTTCCCGGCCTCGATTCCTTCCGAACAATGTAGTCTCCCGTCCGTGTATATGCGGAATCGAAAATTCCTAGCCAAATCGCCTCCCCATAGCTATTGACTTTTTCGGAAGATTTTATCGGCGATGAAAACGATGCTTGGAGACGAATATATCGTCGCTCCGGGGCAAGCGGATCCTCAGCACCAGTCGGACGGTAGGCATCGCACCATTCTCCAATTGCAATAGCGGCCCGCCCCAACCCCCTCTGAATCATATCCTGCAATTTTTCAACTTGCGCCATCAGATCACCAGCATTAGGCCGCCGTCACGCAGCGCAGCACCTGGCGGAATTCCTAAAAAGCCACAAAGCCGGCGCCGCCAATCATCAAATAGCTTCGTGCGGTCGCTGACTTCTTTCTGATTGTGCGTCCAAACCGCCGCCGCCGCTGTATCTAGATTGCTCGACGCCGTGGGAATTGCCATCTCAAGCTGTCGCAGAGTATCGAGGTATTGCCTTACGACAACTTCCTCGGTGCCGCTCAAGTAGTTCAATCGGAATTCGAGCAGTCCATAGACTTGGTAGTAGCGCCAGTTCTGAAATCCAGCCGCTCCAGCCCCATACGCCGGAAAGCCGCAATACCGCCGGACATCCGTCCGCTCTTGTTCCGTAAATGCCATCGACGCCCTCATGTGGTAAAGCCACGAGGCTTAAAATACGATAATGTCGCCAAGCGTGCGCTGGCGGGGCTGCTTAGCGCAGCCCCGCCAAGTTCGCTTAGCCCATATGTTCAACCATGACTGCCCGCTTGAAAGTGGAGTTTGTTGCTGTAGGAATGGTCGTTGGGTTTGTTGTAATGTCCGATGGCGCGCAATACCCGCCTATCCAATACCAAGACTGGGCGATAATTTGCTGCAATCGATCAATTGGCTCGCGCGTCACCATAGCAACACCGTCGACAACCGAGATTATACTGTCTCTGGGAGCCACTTCGGCTGCCTCAAGCCCGGCAAAGTCTCCCTCGATCAACGCACCTTTTCCGCATATAATCGGTCGACGCACCACGCCCCCGGATATTGTTGGATGCGCTTGGACATACGCTTCCGTTGTCGGAATAAAGCGAAGTCCAAGGAAGTCATTGATCAAACCACGTAACTGCCCAGGTTCCCCGGGGGTGATCGGTTCGCGCCAGCAAGCGACGCGGGACCGGTGTTATCCTGGTGCTGCGCAGAATCCATTTGACAAAG